>CAZAKX010000013.1:0-39206 GCA_964485915.1 uncultured Nitrospira sp.
ATTGAAACGACTACGAGCATGGCGTATTCTTCACGAACAGCAGTGGCGTGTCATACGGACAGAAAATGGCAGATCCGGCTCTTATGAGGGATCCGCCTAAACGTTGTTAGGCAGGCGAACCACATCAAATGTCAAAGCTATATCGCAATATGGAATGGCATGATTCGACGCTCAGCGCCGTTGATTCCGAGAACGGAACCTTGGTGGTACGTCTACGACCAGCTTACGTTCACCAATGGAAGGCATCCCGTGGCAAATGGATCGGCGAAGGATTCGTGCAGGATCTCGACGCGACAGTCCCGAACGGAAAAGTCGTAGGCTCATTGTCAAACACCGGCATTAGGATTTCAGATGGTGAGCTTTGGGTTTCCGGCCAGACATGTAACGAGTTACTGCCTTTGCCTTATCGCGTTAATGAAATGGTGGAATTAAAGCTTGTTCTTGTCTCCGGTGAGGAGCTAGCTGTCCGGGGGACAGGGCTCTCCCTCTCTGTTGTTGGTGCGCCTCGTTTCGTCGAGTCGCTCCCCGAAGAATTCGCGCCAAAAGAATCGCCTGCCTAACATCACAATCGGAGTCCGATACTTGACCGCTCCTCCTTTTGCTGCCGCTCCAGTCGTCGCCGTCAAGTTCGGCTCATTGTGGCGTTAAGGAGGTAGGGCTGAGGACCGCTTTATGGCGGGGCGATCTTAGTGCTGAACTTCCGCTCTTGGCCGGGAGCAGTCATTCGAGGCCGGAGATCATCAGACATGGTCTGTCATATGAAAGGCTCCTGACGCCTTGCTCTGATCTTATTCAAGTAGCGTTGGGGCGCTCACTACTAATGTGAAATCCAATCTCAGTGGCCCATCCTCCGCTTGAATAATTACAAGCTTGCCACCTGGATTCGGATCTGAACCGATATGGGGCTGGCCGACATACACAGATTTAGTCGCCTGCAGAATGATCGGCGCCTCTACTGCAATTATTCAATGGTGCGGCACTGGTTAAAAGCCGGATGAGGGCAGGGCTCTTGTGCACCCCGCCCTCGTCTGCCGTACGAACTCGTGTGTTACCTCTCTTGGGTATCGCGACTGGAATTTGCGTCGTTCATAATCAGCTTTTAACCAACTTCAACTACTTGCACTCGTATTTTGGCGCTCCAGAACACTCTCCAGATTTGCATTTGTGGTCATTGCCGAACGTGCCAAGCGATCCGCACTTTTCTCCCTTGTTTAGTTTTGAGCGACACGCATTGATCTTCACATCGAACCCAGCATCGCAGTACTTGCCTGAGCCGCAATCAGCATCCGATTGGCAGACGCAGGTGCCTTTGGTCCCATCTATACTGCTACACTTACCCGCTTTGCAGGCGTCATTGAGATAGCAGGTTTCTCCCGGTTGCACGGAATTTGGTGTGTAGCACCGAGACAGTTTGCAATAGCCGCTCTCACATTGGTGATCACCACCGGCAACATCGCACGTGTCGTTGTCGGCTTTGAGAGGGAGGCAACTATTCTTCGTCGCATCCAACCCGGCATTGCAGTACTTACCCGCGCCGCAATCCGCATCCGCCTGACAGACACAGGTGCCTTTTGTTCCATCTATGCTGCTACACTTGCCCTCTTTGCAGGCCTCATTGAGATAGCAGGTTTCTCCCGGCGGCACTGAATTGGGCGTATAGCACCGCGATAATTTGCAATAGCCACTCTTACACTGGTGGTCGCCACCGGCGATATCACACGTGTCGTTGTCTGATTTCTTGGGCATGCACTGGTTCTTTTTGAGATCGACCCCCGCGTTGCAATACTCGCCGCTGCCACAATCATTGTCGGCGTTGCACTCCTTCTGTTTCGTGATGTACCGCGAAACAGCCAGATAGTGATAAATCGTCCGTTGTTCTGAAGTCCCGGCATCACACATCTGGTATGTTTTGGGCGACCAGTTCGCATACTGCTCGTTGTCGCAGCCATTGTCCTTGTATTCGGTGCCGTCTTTCTTGTCCTTCACCTTCCCGTATTCGTCGTCCAAACCAAATGCATGACCGACCTCGTGCCAATAGGTGCCATCAGTGGTCATCGTAGAGAAGTTGTTGAACTGAATGAGGTTGGACTTATACATCTGGTTGAAGTCGTACGGAAGAAATTTTGTGGCAAACCGTATGGTGAGATGGTCATCATCCTCAAGAAGGTTCAACGTCGACTTGGGGAATAGATGGTCGTTTCTCCCTTTCATGAGGAGCTTGAGCTGGAAGAGATCCTTGATCGACCAGTAGCTTTCGGCGGTCCGGACAAAATTATCGAGGATCCAGTCCTCAGGCTTCACTTTCACGGCCTGATTCCCTACCGGATCCTGCCGCCAATAAAGATCTCTGTTCTTGTCCACACGGCATCCTGAGAACGTGGAGCCCTTCTTCCCGTACTGATAGTCAATCCTACCCAAGCTGATGAACTTGTTCTCGGGATCCCGCTGATGGATTTCTTTCTTGTCATACTTGCCTGCGTCGCCTGGGAAGTATGTCGTCGTCGAGCACAATGTCGTCGCGATCGGCACCGCCCCAGGCTTCAGGGTGAAGCTCTGCGCCTTCGCTCCACCGGCAGGAGAGCCCACCTGTGAGGCATCGTACAGCTGGTCGGCGTGTGTAAAATTGAAGTCCACGCGATCCGGGACCACATCGTTGATAATTGGACGGTAGGGAATAGTCATGGTCCAAACGCCATCTTGTTTGCTCAAAACATAAACATACTTAAGCTGTGTCACGAGCGTACCGAAGAAATTGTAGTGTCCGCGGATGACTTTCGGTTCAAGGTCGCGCGCTTTGAGTACCTGCTTGTCTGTACTGTTCCCGGCGTTGGCCGTGACCTTGGCGATATCATTTCCCTTAGTATCGCGTTGGCGGTTGCACTGTAGGATAACCTCGTTCCACATTCGATGGCCGCGCTCTTCTGTATTAGGGAAGAGTTCTTCATAGAAATCTACGTCGTTCTTTGTCTCGCTCGTTGTGGTTTTATCCTTCACACTGTCGCACAGGTTGGCATTGGCTGGTGCTGCGAACAACACCAGGCCGAGCGATATCAATAGCCATATTGATTTCATCACATCCCCTCCCGCCCCCCGGGACTGCTCCCGGTGGGTCTCGTACATCGTTGTAAGCACACGCTTCTCCGAAGCCCCCTGAGACGCATCCTTCCGGGCACAAGGTGAGGGACAACAGCCGTTCGTTCCCTTAGGTAACACGTTTGCCAAAACTATTTGCACTCGTACTTGGGGAAACCCGAACATTCACCCGATTTGCATTTGTGGTCATTGCCGAGCGAGCCAGCCTTTCCGCAGGTTTCGCCCTTGGCCAACTTGGCGCGGCACTTGTTACCCTTAAAATCTAGCCCGCCATCGCAATATTCTCCGGAATCGCAGTCGGAATCTTTCTGGCAGACGCAGGTTCCTTTCGCGCCGTCAATGGCGCTGCATTTTCCGCCCTTGCAAGCATCGTCGTTATAGCAGGTGTCACCCATTTCGACTGAATTTGGTGTGTAACACTTCGACCACTTGCAGTAGCCGCTCTTGCATTGATGTCCACCCCCGACCGCATCACAGGTGGCGTTGTCTGCCTTCTTGGGCATGCACTTGTTCTGATTGAGATCGATACCCGCGTCACAATACTTGTCGTCGCTACAATCGGAGTCGCTCTTGCAGACACAGACCCCTTTGAGCCCCTCGATGTCGCTGCACTTGCCCTCCGTGCAGGCATCATTGACATAACAGGTCTGGCCGAATCCCACGGAATGTGGCGTATAGCAGCGGCCGAACTTGCAGTATCCACTCTTGCACTGGTGTCCGCCGCCGGCGACGTCGCACGTCGCGTTGTCCTCCTTGAGCGGCATACACCGGTTCTTAGCCAGGTCCACGCCTGCGTTGCAGTAGTAGCCCTCCGGACACTCAGGGTCTTTTCGGCATACGGGCAAACCGCCTGCGATGTAATTCTCACCATCCTTGAGGGTGAAGACCTTCCCCGTGAGATCGGAGAAGCGAGGATTTCGCTGCTCCTCAAAGTCATAATCCTCCAAATCACCACTGTTATCGTCAACTTTTGGATCGGAGTCGTCTGTCTCAATCTTCACGATTTCAAAATGCAAGTGCGCCGGAGCGGCACAGCCTACATTCCCTTCATCACCCAAATAGTCCCCTTGAGCCACCTTGTCATCCACCTTGAGCTTGGCCTTCGTAGTCGTGGTGCCGAACTGCATATGCGAATACTTCGACCATTCGTTGTTCGCATGCTCAATCCAAACAAAGTTGTTGAAGCACGTATCGTCATTGCTGAGGATCCTAATTGGATGCTGGTTTTTGGATCGGCTGTCCTGGATATGCCGAATGGTCCCGTCGGCCGCTGCCACGATTCGGTGGGTACCGCCGCCCTTGCCGTGCATGTCAAAACGACCCCTTGGGTTGTGAGTGCTAAAATCACGAGTGACTTTCACATTGGTACCGTCGGTATAGGGAATGCGATAGATATTCTGAGATTCCTGACCCTTCGGTGGGGGACCTTGATTCAAGCAGGCATTTACAGCCTCATCATAGGCGCGAGAGCACTCTTCCAGCTCGTCGCCTGTCTTGTTTATGCAAGGCTTGATGAGAACCTGTGCTTCCGCCTCACAGCGATCAAGTACGTCGGTTTGATGAGGCGTGACCTTTTTCCCCGCACCAGCCTTGGACATAGCCTTGCTGCGCTCGACCTTCGAGATAGACTTAAAGGGTTCCCCATTCTCTGCTGCTCTGCCGGCGTATACCGAGGAAGCGGTATCGAGGGACCACATCGCAGTCATACAGAGTGTGACCAAGAGGCGCGCAACCCAGCTTGTTCGTATCGCTATCATGACAACCCCTCCTATCGGAAATATGCCCGACACAGACCCCACATCGAGTTACTTGCACACAAAGTTCGGCAACCCCGAGCATTTGCCGGACTTGCATTTATGGTCATTGCCGAATGTGCCGACTGCGCCACATTTCTCTCCTTTATCGAGCTTCGGTCTGCAAGCATTTACTTTAGTGTCGAATCCCTCGTCGCACCACTTGCCCGCGCCGCAATCGGAGTCTTTGCTGCAGACACACGTTCCTTTAGTCACTCCGCCGACCGGTGCGTTGCACTTGCCTTCGCGGCATTCGTCGTCAAAGCGGCACGATTCGCCCATCGATGCCGAAGCCAGGGCTGAACAGAACCCTGCTTTGCATCGACCGGCCTGGCATTGCTCGTCCTTGGTACAGAGTGCGCCGTCGCTCAACTTATCTTTGCAGGTACGTTTACCGGAGATAGGATCGCCGCAATAGTTTCCTGCCCCGCAGTCGGCATCGGCACGGCATTCGTCCGGATCAGCGCACACACCCCAGGCACAGCGGTCTGACGCGCATTGCCGTTTGGTGGTGCAAAGCGTGCCGCGGTCTAACTTGGGTTTGCAGACGTTTCGGGTGAGATTCAGGATACCCGCAGTACAGAATTCCCCATCTTCACAGTCACTATCGGCTTCGCACTGTCCTTCGCCACGGAGGCCGGCGAGTTTGATGTAGTTGACCTTGCCGTCTTTGGTCATGAACTGCGACCGCTGGTTGGCCGCGCGCTCTTGCTGACAGGTGTTCAATGTCTCGGTTCCCGTTACCGTAAACTCCCCTTTCTCATCCGGCATCAGACTCGAACAATAATCCATGACATTCGACACTCCGCCCTCACAGACATAGTACTGATTGCCGCTGCGACCGTCCCGTACGGCAATCTTGCCGTTACAGGAATTACAATGGCCTAAATCTGGGTTAAAAAGATTCTTGTTCGCAAAATCCTTGTTGCACTGCTTATTGAAGCCAATATATGGCTCGAATGTATGTTTGAGGCTGAAGAAGTGACCCAGCTCATGAGTCAATAGATATTTGTCGCTGCTCTCGCTGAGCCAAATCCCTTTCTTTCGGTTAAAGGGATTTACGTCATGCGGAAAGTTCGCCCAGCCTCCCCAACACTTCTGTTTGCCGAGCAGATCGTTCCAACACAGTGTGTTACCGACCAGCAAGGTAAGATGTCCCTCGGTTTCCGTCCTGGCTTGATTGTCAAAGTGATCATCCATGAACTTATTAAACTCTGTCATTCCGTTAAAAGTAAGACTGGAGAGATTCCGGCCGGCTACGGTAGTTTTCCGCTCAATGGTGTAGCTGACTTTCAGACGAGGTTTCGTCGCATATTGTTTCTCTGCCTCTTCAATCCACGATTTGATACGATTAACTTCCAAATCTTCATTGCTCGTGTCTTTCGTCCCGTTCACGAAATGCAGGTTGAGTCGAAACTCGTCAAAGTTGTCTGCTGCCGATGATATGCTTGGGGTTAATGCAAGCAATAAGATGATGAGCATGGTCTTCATGTCTGTTCCCTTTCAATTGCAGATTGCCGGGCTCGCCAGTCATGGCCTGCCCTTAGCGAGTACGGACGCTACATTCACTCGTCAGTGCGCCATCGCCTGTGGTTTCTGCAGCATGGTCCTGATAATGCGATCGAAATCTCGTTTGGGATGATTGCCGATCAACGACACGCCATTGATAACGAAGGCCGGTGTGCCATCAAAGCCGAACTGTTCGGCCTCGGCACGGTCGGCCGCGAGCCGCTGCGTCACCGTATCGCTTTGCAGATCGCGCTCTAGCCGCGCCTGATCGATTTCCAACTCCGAGGCCATCTCCTTCAGTGCCTCGACGCCCCGAGACAAGCTTCTCTGTTGTTGAAACACCAGATCATGGAACCTCCAAGCCTGCTCCTCGCTTTGAAGTGCGATCGCCTCAAAATATCGTGCAGCTGGCTCGGCCGTGGCGTGGAAGCTCAACGGGTTGTGTTTATAGACGAGACGAATCTTCTCTCCATACGCTGCAAGCACTTCCTGCAGCGTTGGGGAAACGGCCTTGCAATAGGGGCACTCGAAATCGCTATACTCAACAACCGTGATCGGCGCCTTGCGCGCTCCGCGGATAGGGCGATCTTCCGCAACGGTCGCAACTTTTGGATTTGCCAGTTCGTTCTGCCAGCGAGCTTCCTCAATCTTGATTTTGCGAATCTCGGTTCCACGCTCCACGAGATCGGCGAGAACCACAGGATTGTGTTCCAATGCGCGAAGGATCAGGTCAGGATGCTGGCGTAACGTCTCTTCAACCAGGGCTTTGATGTCGGTGGCCGGTGACTGTGAATCAGAGGTCTGAGCCCACGCCTGTCCGGTACTGCTCACGAGAATTCCAGTTGATACTGCCAGGCTGAAAGCCAAGAACGAAAATGTTCTCCAGATAGACATCATAATAAGCACCTCCTTCATCATTGATGATCATCGACAGAATGTTTTGTATGAGGCTCTTCATGGCGGCCAATTCAGAAATCGCTCAGATGTACAACCCCTCAGCAAGAGTTATTCCTCAAAGTCGCGCTATCAAAATGGCCACCCTTTCTTGAGCTGGAACATTCGAGCAAGGTGATGCCTTCCAAATGAGATACAGTGGTGTATCTAGTCAGATACTGGCAGGCTGTTTCAAAATATGCTTCTGATAGGCCAGCCCTCGTCATGATCAGAATTGGGTCGGTGAATCTGGCCTTCATGGAGAGACCCCACTCTCGTCGTTTCTGTCGCTCCCCCTAGATAGCCGAACCGAATTGATCAATTTGGGCGCCGCCACGGCGACGACTGTGCCTGACGGTCAGGTGCTGCCTGAATGGCTGCATGGGCAGGAGATCCGCAGAGGAGGGCGATGCAGCCTACGGCCGGCATCGGAAGAGGCTCCGGCAGCAGGCCTCCGATACCCAGAGCGTTATCCAGATCAATGCCCATCGTCATCGGCCCCTGAACAGGGTGGCGAGCGCACGAAGTCAAAAGACTGCGCGAACGTCGAACAGGTGTGCATGGCGATGATACGGCTCTTTGGGTGGGCCACAGTGGGCATCGCGGGCTGGTAAAAGACTCCAATTGGCTCTTCGTCCCCTGTGGCTTGACCAAGCTGTACCCGGTGTGGCGGTGATCGTTGGCGGGGGCAGCGCAGACGTGTGTATGGTGGGGGGTGGGCGGCGCGATGGTGCGTGAACCCCGCTATCGACGTTCGCGGACCCCTCTGATTTCCACATAACTACCCTTGTTGATCAGCCCATGAAAGGATTTCTCAGTACGCACGTGAATTAATCAGACTTTCCCTAGAAGCAACAGAACCAGACTCGCTGCTGTTACGTTGGGGAGGATACGAGGAGAAGCGAGGAGACGCTATAGTTAGTTTTACACATGCCGGCTGTGGGAGACCGCGCGTCGGCGCAGCCCTAAGCTTCGCGCTGCAACCGCACGGGCAGTTCGCTGCGCGAACGCACACCTACTTTGCGAAAAATGGACTGCACCTGATTCGCGATGGTGTGCTCGCTGCAGTTGCGGCGTTGTGCGATGTCACGGTTCGTGGAGCCCGCTAAGAGTGCCGCCAGCACTGCGCGTTCGGCATGTGTCAGCTTTGCAACCCGATCTGTGTGCATGAGAGGATAGGTGCCAATCAGCAGCGTCTCACCATGCAACACAGATTCTGCCAGCGTGGCTCGTGGCCCGCTCGGCGCAAAAAATGCCACAAGCTCGGTGAGCGAGGACAGACCCAGTTTGCACAGTGCTCGGGACGTGCAGTTGGTAACGGCGGAGCGCGAGATCCCGAGCATATAGCTGATCTCCTTGCCACTGTGTCCTTGACCGATGAATTCGGCGACCTGGCGTTCGCGCAGCGTGAGGCCGCGTGGATCGGGAAACCTGGGATCATTCTTGATCGCAAGGCCAAAGCGGTGCCCGTCAGAATCAAAATGATCGACAAGCGACCATCGGCCTTGCACCAGGCCTTCCCAGGCTGCCAAGGCTCTGTCAGGGTCGCGCCGACCCTGGCGGGTTCGGAGCTTATCGAGGCGGGAGACCGCTGCGCGTAACGTGTCGCGTGCGGCAGGATGTTTGGCGCCCTCCCGGGCTTCGCGAAGTTTTCCGGCGCTGTCCAGAATGGCTTCTACCGGAGGAGACTGAAGATCCAAAGTTCGCGCGATGTCACGCAATCGAAGGCCGGCGCCTAGATGGCTGGCTACACATTGCCAACGGTGACGTTCTTGCGCAGTGGGGACAACGAGTTCCGAGAATAGCCAACACAGGATGATGGCCCGGCCTTGGCCCGTCAGCCCCTTGACTGCCAGCTTATCGTGGACCGCACCATTTGTGAGCTGCTGAATGACGGAGGACAGTTCCGGTTCTCGTGTGTACAGCGTTTCGCTCAGGGAGGTAACTGCCGGCCCGCCTCGGAAAAAGTGATTGACGCTCGGGGTTTGCACCTGGATGCTTCTTGCAAGAATCTCGCGTGCGTGTGGCGGGCCAAGCGTAGCGGTGCATTCGAGATGCAGGTTCCTCGGGGTGTAGTGATAGGTTCCGATGGTGGGCCAGAAACCTCGTTTTCCCAACGGCGCGGCATGTTCAAGCACGCGCTTCATCCACGCGTCATCATCACCGTCGAGCCTGTACCCCTCTTCAACGAGCCCCACCCAATCCTTGGCGTTCATGGTCATGAATTGTTCTTTCCTCACAAAGATTGTATACGTCTTGCATTCCGTCGGGTAGTCGCCTACTGTTACATCCTGCCATAAATTCATCTATCAGGAACATTTCGACTACCACAGCCGTTGAATTCAGCGCAAATTATCAACGTCCGATATCCAGACGATATGTGCTTGTGCAGTCACTTGATTGGATATAGGGGAGAACCAGATTAGTTACTCTTTAAGAGTGATTCCACTTCTCGTAGCTATTACTTCCAAGTGATAGGACGTATTTTCTACGCCACTAGTGGACTGTAACGATTAGATCGGTAGTGCAATAGTAACCATGAGAAGCACGATGGGGCCTGTGAGTATGAGAATTTCTAGAATTGAGTCACAACGACAGGCTACTCCTGAATTAACTGTTACAGTCCACTAGTGGCCTGTAACAGACGATTGTAGACTGCCCTATGCGCCTCTGGCACGATGAACGAGGTTTAACGGATAGACATCTGGCCAACAAGCGCAGTACATAATCAGTTGTTACAGCCCACTAGTACATTTGCTATTACAAATGACGAGA
The DNA here is from genome assembly GCA_964485915.1 of uncultured Nitrospira sp. Taxonomy (GTDB): domain Bacteria; phylum Nitrospirota; class Nitrospiria; order Nitrospirales; family Nitrospiraceae; genus Nitrospira_D. The sequence goes on from CAZAKX010000013.1 coordinate 10,104, forward strand.
GCAGGCATTGGGGAGTGGTTTATTCTTAAGCCTTCTGTCACGTACTGGCCGGGAGCGGACTTTAACGAGGCTTGAGTTCGATTGAATGGTCTGTCCGATGAAGTACTAATATAAATGAGGCGACTACCCCTTGGGTTTCTCCGTCGCAGCTAGGATGGGCTGAAACATCGGATCAGCGTCGAGTACGGCCTTCAGTCCATCACTCGCGAGGAAATACCGCCAGACCGCATCATCTTTTCCCGGTATCTCGTCAAACCAGCGTTTGGCCTCAGTCAGGTGTTGGAGCATCTGGCTTTTTTCCCCATAGTCGGGCATGAACACCATGCTGTAGGCCATGGTGTATTGCGCGAGAAATTTATCGATCGGCAGTTCGGCGAGAGCTGCCGAGGCGAGCGCATCTTCGTACGCACGGACGCTGTCGGGATCGTGCAGGATCCGATTCCACGCTACCTTGTTGATGCGGGACCACGCAAGCTGGAGGAGTGCTTCGGCTTTGGGTGTCTTTCGGTCAGCCGGAACATCTTTGACCAACGCCTCAAATGTTTCAATCATCGGACCTTGGTCATTGTTCCACCGATAGGCCATACCCAGCCGAAATCGATTATCCAACTGTTCCGGATGAGTTCTCGCAAGGGTCTGTAACGCAGGCAATAATCGGTATAACAGATCTGCCGGCGTCGGCTGCGAAAGTCCACCCATTTCCATTCCCATTGAGAGATCCAGGCGATCGGAAGCGGCAGCGGTCGTCCAATAAAACTCGTTGACCGTGAGCGAGAGTGTGGGATCCTTGACGATCAGTTTGTGGTTCTGTGCGGCCTCCCGAAGCAAGACGGCATATAGATTTCTCGTCAGGACCCTCAACGCGTCTACGTGGTTCGGATCGATGATGAGGATGCGGTTGAGCAAGGCGACGCGATCGCGCAGTTCGGGAAATGCGGCTGCGCGTGCTGCCGCGGCCGTCAAGGTGCCAGGTTGATCGTCGGGTCCCCACCAGACAATGGAGTCGGAAAGGGCACGGCTGGCTTCGGTGGTAAACGGTATTGTCTCAGCAACCATGCTCGGTGCTTCAGGCGCGGTCTTCACAGGGAGATGGAAGACCGCGGCGTCACGTGGGAACCCATGTGGCCGAAGCCCGGTAAGGACCACCCATTGGGTGGTGATGGACTTCACGGCACGACGTTCACGTTTGACGGTACTCGCCCACTGGACGGTGCCTGGCCCATAGGTTACCGGCGAAGTGAGTGGGTCATGATAATGGACGGTCAGCTCAACCAGTGCAGTTGGGACCCCGATGACTTTTCCATTCGGTGTGAGTCGGAAGGACCCATTCGGAATCGACCGGCTCTTTGTGACAGACAGATGAAGGCCTGTTCCGGGCGGTGCGATCCCGAGCGCATCCATCACAAAGGCAGAGGCGGGAGCGCGGGACAGGTCATCTCCATAAAATATGAGCGGACCGGCACTGGGCCAGAGGACATCCATCCCAATATCCGACCGCTCCACGAACGAGGCATGACCCGCAGTCAGTGCCTGCCAACAATCGTCATACGAGGACTCGACTGGCGCAGATGACTTCGGTTCTATTGAGGAATCCGTCACCTGTTTATACTGGCATGCAAAGTCCAGCTGCCCAGCCGCGACCTTGTCGCCACGGGCGATGGCCTCGGCATAGTGAAGGGCCGTCTCGACGGCAGCCTGACGGGCCGTCCCGCTAGACTTGGCCTGATGAGGGGCCGTGGACGCAGCGTCGGCGAGGCCCGGCAAGGTTGTGTCAAGAATTGTGAACAATCCTGAGAGGATGAAAATTCCGAGCAATGGGTTCCTCGTCATCATGAAATGGTATCGAGATGGTGTGGGTTATCGAATCTGCGCGGCCTTCAAGATCTTCTGGCGCATTAAGCCCCGGTCGACAGTCGACAAGCTCGGGGCCGGACTATGCCGGCAGAGCGAGACGGTCTGACGCAGGGAGGCAACGAAGACCTCGCAGTTGGGACAAGCGCCCAAGTGCCGGCGAATTTCCTGACAAATATCTCCTGCGAGTTCATCGTCGATATAGGCGGACAGCTGACGGAGAATGCCCAGGCATCTGCTCTTCCCATGGTCATGCTGATGCCGAGTCTGAGAAGGGCGTGCTCGCTGTCCGGGAGTTTGGCGCTTTGCCATGGAACGGTTTCCTCCGCTATCCAAGTAGAGCGTGTTCGTGATCGGGTTCGGCCTGACCGAGCCCTTGGGCACTGAGCTGACGACGTACGAACAACCGCGCGCGATGCAGGCGTGATTTCACTGCTCGCTCATTCAACCCCATGATGGTGCCGACTTCTTTCGCGCTCAAGCCTTCCATGTCTCGAAGCACCAAGACCATCTTGTACTTCTTCGGTAACTGATCGATGGCGGCATCGAGTGCGTGCCGCAACTCCTTGTTCTGGAGCGCTTCTTCGGGACTGAGGCCATCGATCGGAATCTGGAGGCGAAATTCGCCATCAGATGTGGGGATGAATTCCTCCAGGGATAGCTCCCGATCCGGGGCTCCCTTTCGCCTTCGCCTCATACGCAAGCAGGCCCGTGAGGCGATGGTATACAGCCAGGTTGAAATTTGAGCATCACCGCGGAATCTCTCGAAGCCTCGGTAGGCATTCAGAAACGTGTCCTGCACCAGATCTTTTGCGGCTTCCGGCTCGCCGCACAAGCGATGCGCGAATCGGTAAATCAGGTCCACATGATCTCTGTAAAGTTTATCAAATGCCTTCACGGTTTGTGAAGGAGTCATGGACGAAGCGGGAGGATGACGAGTCGTGATAGGTGCACGCATAGACCGGGGAGTCTACGGGGGGATCGAAAAGAGAGTCAAGACGGAGCTGGAGGTCTCGGGAACTAATTAATCCGGTGGAATCCGAGGACGTCGCCTTGCCCATTGAGTTCAACCGTGATCGGTGTTCCTTCCTTTGTACCGTTTAGCGTGCCTTTGCCCAGATCCGTCGGGTAGGTCTGTTCACCCTCTGGAGTCCAGAGCTTGACACTCGCCCGATCCGGGGTCGCGAATTCTAAAGGGCCGGTGACGAATCGCCGGTCCGGAACGGAGTCGTGTGAGCGGAAGAGGTCGGCGACGACGTAGTGGTCATGCATGCGCAAGGTCATCGTCTGCCCGACTTTGGCATTCTTGATGCCGATCTTGGCGTTGACGTTGACGATGCCGATCGGAGTCCGGAAGAAAATAAAATTCGATTTGAGTTTAGCGATGGTGCCGGTCAACAAGAGGTGGGCTTGAGACCCGCGGGTTGCGATCTGCCCGATCTGAAGGTCGAACTGAAGATCATGGACACCGATGACGGTATTAGTACCGTCCACCTCGATGGTGATGGAATCGCCGTCCTTCCAGTTTGCGAACGCTCGCACATGGTTGCCCATGTGGAAGACCTGCTCGCCCTCCGGCGTCCATCCGATCAGCTGCGTGTCATTTTTGTCGCTTCGCGTGAACGGCCCACTGAGGTAGCGATGGACGAGCGTCCCATCCATTCGTTTCACAAGATCGACCACGAGATGGTCGTCGTGGATTACAAAGGACACTTCTTGTGAAGCCGGGATGGTCTTGAGCGTGGTTTTCGAGCTCAATGACAAAAGCCCGACCGGTGTTTTGAGGAAGACGATACCGGGCTTTGCTCGCCAGACGCGCCCTGTCAGTATGATCGAGGGGTCGGCCTGACTGATGGGAACAGAAGGCTCGGGCTCAAGCTCCACTGTCGTGTCGGGTTCAACCGCGGAGTCTGGTTCAGGCGATTCTTCTGCGTGGTCAGGGATCTCCGACTCACGTGGTGGCTGGAGCTCAGAGGATGAGTCTGAGTGAGCAGGTGTCTCTGGATCAGGTGATGTCGGAGGTTCGGCGGTGGTCCCGGCTTGGCCAGGTATTGGATGGAATGGATCCGGAAAGACCCTCTCCTCCGCCAAGCTCAAGCTCGTGGTGTCGATATTCAGCGCACCCACGAGGAGGAGAGCGCTGAATATTCTGAAGATCGGTGACGGTCGAATCATTGAATCCGCGGCTCACACGTGGTTGTTTAGAATTCACCATCGGTGGCGTGGAATATCTCTCGCGTCCGAATCAATTATGCGAATAACATGTGCTTACAGTGGAGTCAACCGGAAAGCGAGTTTATCTGGTACGGGAAGCTGATCCCGATAGTCATCCAGCAGCCCAGGCGTCATGGTCAGCTCACAAGACTTTCGCTTGCAGTGACAGAAGATTGGCCGGCTTGATGCGTAGCACCGTGTTGTTGCGCTTCCGGCATGAACCGTGTGTCCATCGGCATGTCGTCAGTTGGAAGTGCCACTGTCTGCTGTGTGATCCAGGTGAAGGAAACCGACTCCGTGAAGAGCACTGTTACCGCCGTCACCGTGGCATTGAAGGGAACAGTTTGCATCCCGGTCCGGAGCTCGCATGGGATACTGTTGGGTCTTTCCTCCCTTTTGTAGCCTTCTCGAACTATTTGTAGTGATGGTGATGAGGCGATTATCGGAAATCCAGCCTGTCGCTCATCAGCACATTGGTATATTTTCGTGTTCAATGGGTCAGATAAGATATCAAGAGTCTGCAGCGGACTATGTCGGAATGGAGAGGAGGGCTAAAGGATGCAGACGAATGCCGCCGAAGTCGTCCGAGTGCATGATCTCACACACGATGTCCGTGAGCTTGACTTGCGATTGATCTCGCCCGCGACACTGGACTTCCAGCCTGGGCAATTCATTTCTTTTGAGATTCCCGTCGAAGGGAAGCCGTATCCGATGACACGGGCCTATTCGATTGCCTCCCCGCCCCGCCAACGGGACATCCTGACGTTGATCTTCAACCGCGTGGACCATGGACCAGGATCGACATTTCTCTTCGGTCTCAAACCAGGCGATCCGGTCCGTTTCAAAGGGCCGGCGGGAAGTTTTCGTCTGCGCGACGATGCACCGCGCAATCTCCTGTTTGTCGCCACCGGCACCGGGATTGCCCCGATTCGGTCTATGCTCCATACCTTATTACCCAAAGCCACGCCGCAGGTCGTGTCCTTGCTATGGGGTCTCCGAGCCCAGCGGGATCTGTACTATCAGGAAGAACTGCGCGAACTGGCAGCCCGGCATCCCAAGTTTCACAGTACCATCACATTGTCTCGTCCCGATCCGGGATGGACCGGTCCCACCGGTCGCGTCACCGCGCTGGTGCAGGAGCGTGTCAAGACGGTAGACAACCTCGCCGTGTATCTTTGCGGAAACGGCGGGATGATTAAGGACGTGACCGATTTTCTCCGCTCGAAAGGCCTCTGCCCGATCTATCGTGAGAAGTGGTACGACGAAGAGAATGAAGAGGAATGACATTTCCGTTCATGAGCTAGCCTGGATTTCGTGGAGACCAGGCAAAGACCCGTTGGGAAAAAACGCTTAGCAGAGAGCCCATACGCTGCACCTCGTCCATCAAGGCAATGGTTCCTGACACATTTTACTTTTACTTCTCCGCTGACACCATTATCCCTCTTATCATCCTCCTTTTCGCCTTTCTGAACCGGTAACCTCCGCTTTTTTTCGATTCTAGAGTTTTCTTTCAGTTTTCATGTTTCACTAGGCTTGAGAATGGAAATTTCACATGTTCGTTTTACTTTGAGAATCAATTCCATAGGAAATCCAGATGTAATTCTTATGGAGCCTGACGAAGGCTCAGGAATCAAGTCGCACAAATCATAAATCCCAATACCTGCTTCATCTCTAATTTTGACATCCAGCACGCCACTAATCTTTAGGATTCTGTCGTTAAAAGGGCCCTTTCGCTTTTGACCGAGGAACAATATACACTCTTCGGAGGCCTTATCGAATTTGACCTGACTCAAGTCAAACCATCGATCATGCACAAGATCGAGCACGCCTAATAAATCTGTCCGATACTTAGTTTCCATAATGCCCCTATTATTTGGGAACCGGAAAAGGCGTCGGGAACCATCCCCATCACTGATTCAAGCCCACATCGTGCTGAAGCCGTTGCCGGTGATTGTCACGATTCGAAAGCGGAAATTGTACTCTGACCCCGATCTTCCGATCTTTTTGGACCCCGATCTTTTTGCGTTCATGCAAATGGTTCCTGACACTTTTTTATCTTTCCGGCACTCACTGATTTCCTTTCAGCGATTGCGATCATCGGAAATCCTGTCTATCTCCCTTTTCTGCGCTCACGGTAATAGTTCCTGACACCTTTTCGTCACTCTAGATGGTAAACCCCCAGCGCTGGATCGCCTTATCCAAAACATCCTCAAGCGCTGCATTCTCAAACGATTCTGGAGCAGCCCCAACCCTTACTAAGAAGTCAATGAGAAGCTGCTTTAATTCATTGTCATAAATCGGCAAAGACTCCTCTCTACCTATCCTGACTTTTTCGGCGCCGCTGATTGTGATACCGAGAAACTTATGAGCTTCTGCGACTATCTCAAGACTTAACCGCCGACCCTCACTATCATGAACAATGGTTTGACCATCTTCCACATCAGGGGGCTCCAGATATGTCTCAGCCTCTTGGACTAATCTAAAGAGGTAGATGTTACCGGTGTCTGAAACAATGATTGGTGGCTTCACACTAGAACCTGTTCCAGAATGATTTATCAAAGCAGAGATGAAAAAGGTGAGAGATGAAAAAAGTGTCAGGAACCATTCTCACGGTTTTTTCAGCTGGCCACGGAAGCGCAGTGTGGACTAAGGCGACCAGCGCCGCCAGCTCTCCTCCAAGGGCACGGTAACACGGTCGGGATCCTCGGCGAACAGAATGCTGGGTTTCAGCAGCGAAGAATCGGCACGGCTGGTGAGCTGGGCAAGGAGTTGTGAAGGGGGGCTGTAGGCAAACAACTTTCTGTGAGTTGATCGAGATGGTCAAACAAGAGAGAGGGGGTTACTTTTTCCTCACCATGATGCGGAGCGGGGTGCCGGTGAATTGGTAGGTTTCTCGTAGTTGGTTCTCCAAATATTTCAGGTAGGCAGGGGTGATATCTTCCGGATGACCGACAAACAAGGCGAAGACGGGCGGTTTGGTGGCCACCTGCGTGATAAAGGCCGCTTTCGTCATCGCCGACGGTTTATGCTTACGAGCCGGCAACGGATGGATGGCGAGAATCTTCTGCAGCCAGGTATTCAATGTTCCGGTAGGGATGCGCTTGGTAAACATGGTCTGTACGTCGTTGAGAAGGGGGAACAGACGGCGAAGGGATTCGGGTTTGATGGCGGAGCCATACAGGATCGGAGCCCACGTGAGAAAAGGAAATCGGCGGCGGAACTCGAGTTCGTACTCTTCTCGAGCCTGCTCATCTCCGGCGCGCAAGTCCCATTTGTTGATCAACAGGATGCAGGCTCGTCCTTGCTTGAGAATAGCCCCGGCAATCTTGGTATCCTGTTCCGTGACGCCTTCCACGCCATCCAAGAGCAGGACCGCAATGTCTGACCGACCGATGGCACGGAGCGAACGGAGCACGCTGTAGCCTTCCACCCCGCGGTCGATCTTGCCACGCCGTCTGATGCCCGCCGTGTCGGTGAAGATGTAGCGCTGATCCTGGTGGGTGACCAGTGAGTCGATGGGATCACGTGTCGTGCCTGGAATATCGCTGACAACGACCCGTTCTTCTCCCAGCAGCGCGTTCACGAGCGTGGATTTGCCGACGTTCGGGCGTCCCACAACGGCAATGCGGGGCAGCTGTTGCAGCTGATCGGACTCGTCCACCGACGGAAGAAGTGGATAGATGGCGTCCAGCAACTCAGCAACCCCGAGGCCATGTTCGGCGGACACAGGATAGAGCTGGTCGGTGCCCAATTGGTAGAAGTCGGTAAGCAAGGGCTCCGATTTGGGTGTGTCGATCTTGTTGATGGCATAGAAGAGCGGCTTCGTGACGCCGCGCAGGAGCCGCACGACTTCATGGTCCGGGGGAGTCAAACCTGAACGCCCGTCCAGGAGTGCGATGAGGATATCGGCTTCGGCAATCGCCAGTTCCGACTGTCGTCGGATCAAGGTCAACATGCTGTCCGATGCGGAGAGATCGAGCCCCCCCGTATCGACCAGCCGAAACGTTCGATTGCGGTACGTGGCGTCGGCATAGTTGCGGTCGCGTGTCACACCAGGGACATCGTCCACAATGGCGATCTTCTGTCCGAGGATCTTATTGAACAATGTCGATTTGCCGACGTTTGGCCGCCCAATAATGGCCACCAGTGGGGGTGCTGAGGACTGAGTGCTGAGGGCTGCGTGTGAAGACATGAGGAGCAATTAAGATCCAAGAAGAAGGATATCGGACCGTAGCACAGGGATTTTCGTAAACACAACAACCTCGTCTTCTGGTCCGACCTCCGATATACTCTCTCCGTGACTCAGCACTCAGCACTCAGTCCTCAGCACTTTCCTGACTGGTCCCACATTGACGATGTGCTGCTCGATATGGACGGCACGTTGCTGGATCGCCATTTCGACAACTTCTTTTTTGAGGAAGAATTGCCGCGCCGATACGCGACGCTCCACGGTCTCTCATTTAAGGAGGCTCGACATCGCCTCATGTCGATGTATCAGTCGGTTGAAGGCGAATTAGCTTGGACGGATCTGAACTACTGGACCAAGCAGGTCGGTATCGATGTGGTGGCGATGCACAAAGAGCTCGATCACATGATCGGCTTTCTGTCCGGTGCAGAGGAGTTTCTACGGTCCCTCCGGAAACTAGGGAAACGCATCACGATTGTGACGAATGCCCATGAAGCCGGAGTCTCGGTCAAAGTCGCCAAGACCGGTCTGGATCGGTATGTGGATCGGATTGTGGATGCGTTTGAGGTCGGCTATCTCAAGATGCGACCAGAGTATTGGCCGAACTGCCAGCGATTACTGAGCTTTGACCCGGCGCGTTCGTTGTTCATGGATGATGACGAGGGCTGTCTCATGGCTGCGAAAGCATTCGGGGTAGCGTATTTGGTTCACAGTGCCAAGTCGAGTTCAAAGCTGCCGCCGGCGCCGCTGCCTCAGTTTCTTTCCATCACGGGTTTTTCGTCGCTTATGAACGGACGTCCACCAGCCTAATTCTCCTTCCCCGCTGTGCCTCGATACATCTCGCCGGCTAATCTTGGCACGCTCGGCATGTTGAACCGATCAAGGTGAACGATCGTGAGGCCGGCTTGGATGATCAGCTGATCGATCCGCCTGTTGAGATTGCACCCACATCCGATCACGTTCTGAATGGGGTTCAACCGGTCCTGCCACACAGCGATCTTTTGGTCATCGCTCCGGCCATGCTCCAAGAATAGAAATCTGCCCCCCGGCTTGAGGACCCGTCCCACTTCTCGCAGTGCGACCACTGGATCGGGAATGGTGCAGAGCGTCCAGGTGCTGACGACAGTATCGAATATCTGGTCCTGATAGGGAAGCTGTTCGGCGCCTTGATGGGTCATCTCCACCGGAAACTGTACAGTTGCACGACGTTCTGTGACACGTGCGGAGAGCATGGCAGCGGGATCGATGGCGCGTACCCGCAATACATTGGGGCCGTAGTGAGCAAGATTAAGCCCAGTTCCAATCCCGATTTCTAGCACCTCGCCGGACACCTGCTGCAGCAGTTCCCTTCGCAATCGCTGAAACTCCTCGCCGCGCATCACATAGTCCATGAGGCGAGGGAAGATATGAGAGGCGTAGAGTCCCATCAGCGGTGCAGTATAGCAAACCACAGCCGGTTGGAAATCTTGTGACCCCCGGGGGTCTGTGTTAGAGTCCTTCGTCTTTTTTTAACGCTCGGGAAGATCAGACGACGATGAGTAAAGGATACGACCATCACGCCATTGAATCGAAGTGGCAGGCCTATTGGGAACAGCACCGCCCATTCAAAGCCTCCGATGACCTATCGAAGCCGAAATTTTACTGCCTCGACATGTTTCCCTATCCGTCCGGTTCCGGGCTCCACGTCGGGCATCTGGAAGGGTACACCGCCACCGATATTGTCTCACGGTATAAACGGATGCGGGGGTTCAATGTGTTGCATCCGATGGGCTGGGACGCCTTCGGGCTGCCGGCTGAACAGTATGCCGTGAAAACCGGAATTCATCCGGTGAAAACGACTGCCGAAAACATTGCCACCTTTAAACGTCAGATGAAGCGCGTCGGACTCTCATATGATTGGGAGCGAGAACTCAGTACGACAGACCCTGAGTACTATCGATGGACCCAATGGATTTTTCTCAAGCTCTTTGAGCGGGGGTTGGCCTATGTGGCCGAAGTCCCAGTGAACTGGTGTCCGGCGCTCGGTACGGTGCTGGCGAATGAAGAAATTGTCGACGGCAAGAGCGAAGTCGGTGGTTTCGATGTGATCCGCAAGCCGATGCGTCAATGGGTGCTGAAAATTACCGCCTATGCTGATCGATTACTGGAAGACTTGAAGCTGGTCGATTGGCCTGCCAGTACGTTGGAAATGCAGAAGAATTGGATCGGCCGGTCGATCGGCGCGGAAGTTGACTTCGTCTTGGCCGATCAGAAGGGCGCGATTCGCGTATTCACAACCAGACCGGATACGTTGTTCGGGGCCACCTATATGGTTTTGGCGCCGGAGCACCCCCTCGTTGATGTGATTGTGAACGACAAGCAGAAAACTGCCGTTCAAGCCTATCGTGAGGCTTCGACAAAGAAAAGTGATTTACAACGGCAAGAGTTGGAAAAGGAAAAATCTGGAGTATTTACCGGCGGCTATGCCATCAACCCTGTGAACGGAGAGCAATTGCCGGTCTGGATCGCGGATTATGTCCTGATGAGCTACGGGACCGGCGCGATCATGGCCGTGCCCGCCCATGACGAACGGGACTGGGCCTTCGCGCGACAATATGCGCTTCCGATTCGAGAGGTGATTGCCGGGGGAAATGTCCAGGAGGCGGCCTTCACCGAGACGAATCGCGGGACGGTGGTGAATTCAGCGACGAATGAAGGCACCTTTTCAATCAACGGACTCACGCCGGACAAGGCCATTCCAAAAATCACGGAGTGGCTGGAAAAGCAGGGCAAGGGCACGCGGGCGGTCAATTACAAACTACGCGACTGGTTGTTTGCCAGGCAGCGGTATTGGGGTGAACCGTTCCCGATCATGTGGGTGGACGGGGAAGCCAGACCGCTCCCGGAAGAGCGGTTGCCTTTGGTGTTGCCCGAGACTCACAACTTTAAGCCGTCCGGGACGGGCGAAAGCCCGTTAGCGAACTTGACCGAGTGGCTGACGACGACCGATCCTGTCACGAACAAACCGGCAAGACGAGAAACCAATACCATGCCACAGTGGGCCGGCTCTTGCTGGTATTACCTGAGATTCATCGATCCCAAGAACTCGACTCAATTAGTCGACTCAGCGAAAGAGCGCTATTGGATGCCCGTGGATCTCTATATCGGCGGCAGCGAGCATGCGGTTCTGCATCTCCTGTATGCACGGTTCTGGCACAAGGTCTTGTTTGACATCGGTGTGACGAGCACTCCGGAACCATTCAAGAAATTGGTACATCAGGGGATTGTGCTGGGCGAAGATAATCAGAAAATGTCCAAGTCTCGCGGGAACGTGGTCAACCCAGACGAGATGATCGACCAGTTTGGCGCGGATGCCGTACGACTCTATGAAATGTTCATGGGACCGATCGAGGCGATGAAACCCTGGAGCACGAGAGGTGTGGAAGGGGTGACGCGGTTCTTGGAGCGAGTCTGGAGATTGATGGTCGATGAGCAAGGTCGACTGTCCAGCTCCGTCGTCTCGACCGCGCCTTGCCTCGACCACCAGCGGTTGCTCCATCAGACGATCAAGAAAGTAACGGAAGATATCGAGGCCCTGCGTTTCAACACGGCGATCTCCCAAATGATGATCTTCACCAACGAGATGACGAAAGCCCAGCAGCGGCCCCGAGCTGTACTCGAGCCATTTGTCTTACTGATTTCACCGTTTGCGCCGCACCTCGCCGAGGAGCTCTGGAGTTTGCTCGGACATCAACCGAGTGTTTCTCAACAGCCGTGGCCGACGTTCGACCCGGCGATGACAGTGAGCGAACACATGACCATACCTATTCAAGTCAACGGGAGGCTCCGGGCAAAAATCGAGGTGCCGACCGAGGCCGTACGCGAGGATATTGAACGGCTGGCCCGTATGGAAGCGGCAGAGTGGCTGCAAGGCAAAGAGCCGAAGAAAGTGATCTACGTCGATAAGAAGCTGTTCAACTTTGTCGTCTAGGAGTGCGGAGTGCTGAGTGTTGAGAAGAGCGGGAATCATGAGCCAAGCGAGCCGTTTGCTTTTATCCTCAGCACGTTCATCTCAGCACTCATGGCTTCGACGCTCGTCGCCTGCGGCTATCAGTTTCGAGTCGACGGAGCCGGTCCGACCATCGGAGGGGCTGCTACCCCAACGTCGACCGAACCGCCCCCACGCCTCATCATCCGGACCTTGCTCAACAACAGCTTTGAGCCGAACCTCGAAGTGCGATACACCAATTACTTTCGTGATGAATTTTCCGCCGGGAGTGGAGCGCGGGTCGTTCCCGAATCCGAAGCCGCGGATCTCGTGCTGACTGGGCAAATCCTGTCGGTCATCGTGCCGACGCTCAGCTTTTCTCAAACGGCGACGTTAGAAAGTCGGACTGAGGTAGTGGTCTTGGTTCAGGTCGAAGAGGTTCGGTCCAGGAAAGTGGTCTGGAGACAACTGGCAAAAGGAGCGTCGGAGTTCTTTGTCACGCCCGACCTCCAATTCAATCGCACGCTGCAAAACCGGGCGGTGGAGCAGGCGGGTCGCTTTGTGGCGGCCGACCTGGCGGCGCGATTTCTGTTACAGCTCGAGACCGGGGCGTTGACGAAACAAGCGTCCGTACCAGATCCTGAGCGTCAATAGCCTGATAGGTGTTGGTCGATGGCCTCGTCGGTAAACCATGTGCAACTGGAAGCGGCGCTTAAACAGCAAGCACCAAGATCGCTCTATCTTGTCGTTGGGGAGGAAGACTTGCTGAGAGATTATGCGATCGCGGCTCTCAAGCATGCCGTGCTTGGGAGTGAGGGAGATGAATTCAATTACGAGCTGTTTTATGGCGATGAAGCGAGCGGAGGCGATATTCAAAACAGTGTGGCGGCCGTCCCTGTCTTTGCCCCACGTCGGCTGGTCGTGGTGAAGTCGGCGGAGAAGCTGACGGCTCGGGAAGGTGATCTGCTGCTCGACTGTGTGCAGAATCCGGTGGAATCCACGACCTTGGTATTTGTAAGCCCGAAGTTAGATGGCCGACTGAAATTCTCCCAAGCCCTCACGCGGGCGGCGGTTGTCGTCGATTGTTCGCCGCTCCGTGATACTCACTTGCTTCCCTGGATTATGCGAGAAGCAGAACGGGTGGGGTTGCGGCTTGAGGAACGTGTGGCTCACGTGCTGCAGGAAGCCTGCGGAGCATCCCTCTATGGACTGCGACGAGAATTGGAGAAGCTGGCTTCGTACGTGCCGTCCGATCGTTCAGTCACGGTTGCCGATGTCCACCTGCTCCGTAGCGTCGATCCCGGCGCGTCCGTGTTTGATTTGACGCTGGCGATCGCCGAAGGTGATCGAGGACGAGTTCTCTCGATCTTAGCGCGCAATCTTGAAGCGGGAGAAGCTCCCCTTCGCATCCTTGGATCCCTTGTGTGGCAGTATCGACGACTCTGGAAGGTCAAAGAGTCGCTGGCCAATGACGGTCGGGAAGGGGAGGCAGCTAGGAGTTTTCGCATGGATCCACGGAAGGTGCGCCCCTTTCTCGAGCGGTTTTCTGAGGCCCATCTTCAGCAAGCACTGCGGCTCTTTCTTGACACTGATGCCAAGCTTAAAGGAGGGAGTGGCAGTCGTCCCCGAATGGTGCTGGAAGGCCTGCTGTTGAAACTTTGTGAGGAGAACGCGAGGAGGCACAGCAAAGCACCTACGTTATCCCAGGCTCCACCGAAACGAGCGTTCACCCGTGTGGTGTCGAACGTTCGAACGATTAAGAGCCGGAACCCGACAGTGCGTTGACACGATGAGTGAGACGAGAAATCCGGCGGGATGCGGTATTCCGATGAAGCACGCCTTTCGAGACAGCTTTTCCAATTGCCGAGGTGGCTGCCTGCAGGTTGGCCTTGGCTTCATCCGCCTTTTTCCCGTCCACGGCGGACTGAACCTTCTTGATGAGCGTCTTCACCGCGTTAACGGTGGCCTGATTTCGCTCATGTCGTCGCTCAGTTTGGCGAGCTCGTCGGATGGTCGATTTGTGGATCTGAGGCATTGAATACTCCTGTAATAAAGAATTTGACTTGTACCATAAGGCTTTGCCGATCGTCAAGGATCGGCTGGAAGAAGGAGCATGGGCATGGTGAAGATTGCAGCACGTGACCGACTGATCTTTGCGTTGGATGTGCCGTCCACGGCAGATGCGGATGGGCTGTTAGACCGACTCCAGGGCCACATTTCCTTTGTCAAAGTCGGGCTTGAGCTCTACACCGCAGCAGGTCCCGACATGATCAAGCGAATTGTTGAGCGGGGCATGCGAGTGTTTCTGGACCTGAAGTTTCTCGATATCGAAGAGACGGTCCGTCGAGCGACGAGCCGGGTTGCGGCGATGGGAGTGGATTTCTTAACAATCCACGCGAATCGTAAGGCGCTCACAGCCGCCGTGCAAGGGCGGGAGGGCTCATCGCTCAAGCTGCTCGCTGTGACGGTGCTTACGAATTTCGATGGGCAGGATCTTCGAGAAATGGGGATCCAGCGGACGGTCCAAGACCTCGTCACCGCTAGGGCACTGCTGGCCTCGGACGTAGGCTGCGATGGCGTTGTGGCGTCCGGTGAAGAAGCTTCGGCTATCCGGCAGAAGGTCGGGCCGCGGTTCACAATTGTGACGCCGGGCGTCCGACCGACCGGCAAAGGAGTTGATGACCATGCCAGGGCCACTACCCCCACGCAAACGATCGCGTCCGGCGCGGACTATCTCGTGATCGGGCGGCCCATTCGTGATGCAGACGACCCGTCGGCGACCGTCGCAGCCATTCTGGCAGAAATGCAGTCTGCTTTCGATGCCAGAGGGTGACGCAAGTCGGTTGCGGCGACAATCACCCCTTTGTTAATATCACAATTCTTCAAATTCCTCGTGGTGGGTGTAGCTCAGTTGGTTAGAGCGCCGGATTGTGGATCCGGAGGTCGCGGGTTCGAAACCCGTCATCCACCCCATGAAGCCCGCTGGGCCCGCCATCCTTCCTCCCCTGCCAGCTATCCTACGTTTATCTCGATAGCTCAGGAATCATGACAGGTGCGGTGCAGGATCATTCTGACCGACTTTAGTGCGGTGTAGAAATACTCCCACGCCGTTATCAATCCGCATGTACAACTGCAAGATCCTGCCCCATATTCTTTTCGTTCGATGCGCGATCAACACTCGTAATCGCGTCGGTCTTGCTTAAGATAGACAAAGTGGTTCGTCTTGCTTAGTACTGTCGATCGTGCGATGATTGAATCGGTCATGTTAGTGATGACGGCAATAATGAACTCGACCATGCACTTTGGACCCAACACCTTGGCGCATTCTTTTTGTTCGGCATAGCCGCATGCTACAAAGTGACTCGACCCTAGAGCTCATGACAGAGCAACAATTTATTAAGAAGAATCTTACTGTCATTCGAGCCTATCTCAAGAGCAAATTCCCCGGCTGCGTCATCACGGAAAAATCTAACCCGAGTCTGTATCACACCTTCACCGTGAAGGATGAGAAGCGGCACCACAACTACAAGTTAAAGGTAGGCTGGCCAAGACTTTCAGACCGTAGTAACACGCAGGAGAAAACGAAAACTGAGTTGGGCCTGATCGATGTGGCACGTTGTATGATTCAAACAGGGGACGACTGGTTTTACTGGTGAAGGCTTCGCCTCCCTTTCACATTCTCCAGCTGTTTATTTCATCTTGGTCGGGTGCGGACAATGGCTGCCAAACAGCGCAAGCCTATCAGACACTCACTTCAGGGGTGCGGAGAACGTGGCCTCAAGTGGAGCGTAAGCTGAGTGCTGCAGGACGAAAATCCCCCGACTTGTTTGAACCTGTCAAGCTGTTGTAAGCCTACAAGCACAATACAAGATCCGAGCCCATGCTCTTTGCGCAAAGCAGACGAGCCGCGCTTGCATCCCAATCAGTACTGCAGTGGCATGGAATTTTAGGTGTTCATGCGTAACTGTGAGAAGGAGACGGTGTGCTTGTCGTCGCGCACCACTTCCTCGTAAATCTTCAGGTAGTCGCTCACCATCCGTTTTGCGGTGAAACGGAGATCAAATGACTCCCGGCAGGCTCGACGATCAATCGTTCCCAAGTTCGTCACCGAGGAGATCATCTCCTCGAGAGTCTCACTGATGAACCCGGTGACTCCGGGCTCGATAATTTCAGGGATCGATCCGCGTCGATACGCGAGCACTGGTGTGGCGCAGGCCAGCGCTTCGATCAGTACGATGCCGAAGGGCTCAGGCCAATCGTACGGACACACCAGCGCAATCGCGTTCCCGATAAACTCATCTTTTTCCTCGTCCGTTATTTCGCCCACGAATTCGATCAAGGGATGGCGCATCATCGGCTCGATCTCGGCGCGGAAGTATGCCTCATCAGCCGGATCGACCTTCGCCGCCATCTTGAGTGGAATCCCCACGCGTTTGGCCAGGGTAATGGCGTGATCCGGGCGCTTTTCCGGAGAGATGCGGCCGAGATAGGCCAGATATTGGCCTGGCTCGTAATGCGGACGATAGAGGTCCGGCAAGCCATGGTGCACGGTTCCCACCCAGTTTGAGAAGGGAAGCGGGCGGCGTTGGGACTCAGAGATCGAGACCAACGGCATTTCGGCAAATTCATGAAAAACTGGTACGAGCTCTGGTAGGTCCAGCCGTCCGTGCAAGGTCGTCACCACCGGCGTCCCACAGCGTCGCGCAGTCGAAAACCCAAGGAAATCCAAGTGCGAATGGATCAGGTCGAATTCTTTCGCCATAGCTCCGAATGCCCATTCCTGTAACAATATCTGTGGAGCATCACGATTGAAGATCCCATTATTTAGGCGTAATGCCTGCGGACAAATGGCTTTCAGCCGCGCCGCGGTCACGGAGTCACCGCTGGCGAACAAGGTCACATCGTGGCCCTGACGTACCAGCTCCTCTGTGATGTAGGAAACGATCCGTTCTGTTCCTCCATAACGCTGCGGCGGCACACTTTCCCACAACGGTGCGATCTGTGCGATTTTCATACGTGCTCCTGCTTAGTGAGTCGCGGTTGGTAGTCGAATGTTGTCGAACGGGCTGCCGTGACTCTCGATGACAAAGAGTTGCGTCTGTATGGCGACGATAGATCCTAATACCGCATGAGCCACGTATGGGCTCAATGCAGGAGGCGTTCCACTTCTAAAAACGAAAGAGATCTAATCTGTGTGCAAGGCCGACCATCACTAAACGAAGGGAATGAGGGGGGAAGCCACTGAAAAATCAGAGGCAAAGAACATTAGAAACCATTCCTGGCGAACTTTGGAAAAACGCCCCATCTTCACGTGAGTGAGGCCAGATGGGCCTCACCTTTGGACAACGACCGAAGCCGACCTTTCCCGCTGAACCCATCTCAACCGTTAGCCCAACCTATCTTTCGAGATCCGTAGGCTGGTCGCCAAACTACCTGTTACCCATCCTACTGCACTTCTATTGCCCGGGGCGAACATAGAGCGCCTCGTCTGCCCAGGCTTTCTTGAGCTGTGCGGCGTGCATCGCTTCGTCATGGGTTACCGGAGCCGTGCAGTACGCCTCGCCACGACAGATCACGTAAGGTTTGTTAGTACAGCCTAAGAGTCCGGCACCGAAAATCAGGATACAGCCTACTATGGAAAGCCTCATGTCGCACCTCCATTTGTGGGGAGTCCGCTTCTATGCCCAACAAGGTCACAAGCTAGCTCGCAAACCCTATAGAGCACTATCCTACGTTGGAGGAAAGCACCCTGCCCTACAGGGCAGGGTGCTCACATGCGGGCGTTTCGCGAATCGGATCGGCAAGGTAAAGCAGGGGTAGGACAAAAGTTAGAGTGTGGATTTGCCCCGAGACGAGGGAAAACCGATTAGAAACATCACCTTCCTGACAATCATCTCCCTTGACCTTAAGGCATTTGTGGTGTAACCATCGGATACATGGTAACCCGTGAGGATATCGTCCTTGGCGTCTATCTCAGGGAAACAATCGGCGCTCGTATAGGCATTATTGCCGTCGTTCACCGAGTTGGTATTAGCTTGTCCGGCGAATGGTTCTTCCAGTTACGGTACCTGGGTGGGCCGGCGGGAACGAGGGGAAGAGCCGTTTCGGAATGGAGTTTGAATCTCCGAGAGAAAGACCTAGCCCATTTTGATCTGATCGGCACATGGCTCTCCGCACAAGTCTTGCTGGCAGCCGGTCCGTCTGCTCGCAAGCGTAAAAAAGAGCCAAGGGGGCAGGCGTGGATGCGCGCGATGGAACGTCCGAAACAGTTGCGATTGTTTGAAGATTTCTAATTCCCATTCCGTCGCTCATAGGGCTTTGACGTTCATGGAGAGATTGTTACGTGCAGCTGAGCTACTCCCGTCGAAGTGCAAGTAAGAGCCCTGCGGCCATGACGACCGCGCCGACGATCACCAAAAAAGAGGACGTGTCCGGCAGATTGGTTTCCTGTGGAGCAGACCAGTCGATTAAGAGGCCGAGACCGATCAGGATGCCGCCAAAGACCTGTAACACCTTCCAGCGTAACGAGATCTTTCGGTCTGTTTCATGAACTTCTTCTCTCTGCTTCTCTCGCATAAACCTCTTTGATCCGATCCATGGTAAGCATGGTGGTTGAGCGTGGCTATGGTCAAGGAGAATCCGTGCAATGAGACGAGACTGCCGTATTCTCCAGGAGGCCACAGTGTACACTTGTTATGCTCCACGGTGTCCAACTGCCGACCAACTTGGTAGAATCACGGTGTGTGTCAGCGCCAGGTACGCTAATCCATGCATATTCTGCTGTGGTGGGGTGTGACTGTCTCCATAGGAAAAGAGGAAACATTGCGTATGAGTCGACTCATCCGACACATACAAATCGGGGTCTTCCTTCTGACGATCGCCTTCGTCAGTCTACCCAATGCTGCTCGTTCATCCACGTCGACCCCAATTCAGGGGGTTGTGGTTACGGTTACGACCGGTATTCCGGGAACGATGGTCATTCGAGATGAGAAGGGGCAACTCCATATTCTGAAGCTCACGCAACAAACCCAACTGAGTGCTCAATTTAAGGCGGGAGACAAGGTGCTGGCCTTCACCAGTCCGTATGGCGTGAGCGCAGTCCAACTCCAGGCGGGGACTCCATAATCCAGCGCTACTTCTTTCGGCTCTTCGACGCAGGCGTTTACTTCGTTGTTCACACACCTCCACACCCGTCTGAATGGAGCGACGAGGTCTTCGTGTAGAGTTCCAGTAATAGGTTTGTGGTGAGTTCGTGGAATCATGAAGGTATCTTCCTGAAATGCACACCCTTCCACCGGCGCAGGGCGAATAGATTGCGACAAGCGCTCACTGACACTGCACGAACATGGTTGTCGATGGTTCCTCGAAGGGCGTATGGTTAAGCATAGAAAAAGGTCAAATCCTTGGTGGGGAGTCGATGAGAGTTCTGAAAAAGTGCTGGAACTGGTTCTGGGGGCAGTCTGTCTTCAACAAGGTGGCGATTATCGGGCTGTTTGCCGCATTTGTCCCATTCGTGCTTCCTACGATTGTAGCCTGGTTCAGACCGACAATGATTCATGTCGGAGTATCCTTCTACACGTATGAACGGGGGGTCCAGGCACAGGGCATGAACACGCTGTATTTCTTCGAGCGACGGAATTTAGTGTCCGACTGCAGCATTCGCCGGGAGGAACAATCGGTCCCAAGCGGTCGAGCGAAGGGACCTGACCCGCAGAGCTGGGTCTTGATCAAGTTGTTGCTTGAAAATGTGTCTGATCGCGACATTACGAGTCTTCGGGTCGGTGTGCGGTCTCCTGCCATCAATCAGGCCACCCTCTTATTGACTGCCCCGCATGTAGTCGCCACCGGAAACAAGGAAGCGCCGCCGGACGTGAAGCCCTTGTATGTCATCTCGATTGAGACGCTGCCCGCGGAGAGCTCGGCGGTCGTCACCTTGAAGACGCCGATTGACGACTACCTGCGGGACTTTATCTATGTCAAACGGCGTCCTGTGACCATCCAAATTCCCACCGTGTCGGCCGACCAATTCAGGCCGTATCCACCGATCGTCTCGCGCACGAATGCGGTCAAAATGTTGAATCGGGAGGGAGTCTTGCGGACTCAGGACGAAGGCTTCGCTGATGAAAAACTCCTCGTGACGATGGTGTCGTCTGGGGAGTCGACGAGGGAGGAAGCCGAGGCATTGTATCGAGCCCTTCCAAAGGCAAAGGCTTGTTCGGAGGTAGAAGCTGGGGTGTGGTGATTGTCGAATTGGGAAAATCCGAGCGATACGACGACAACCCAACGCGGATCTCATGGGTCGCGCGATGCGATGTTCTCGGCACAAAGACTGTGTGCGGCTGACTGTCCCGCCAGCCACCCTGTCGTCCAAGCCCATTGAAAATTGAATCCACCGATACGTCCATCGCAATCCAGCAGCTCTCCGGTCAGATACAGGCCCGGAGCCACCTTCGATTCCATGGTGCGATAATCGATTTCATCCAACGGCACGCCGCCGGCGGTCACTTCAGCGAAGTTCCATCCTCGATCTTGTTGAATGGGAAATCGGAACTTGGTGAGTGCGTCGAGTAATTGGTTCCGATCAATGCGCGAGACCTGAGCGTTGGTCTTCAGAGGGTCACACGAACAGTACAAACAGAGGGAATGGGCAAATCGTTCTGGAACCAGCAGCGCCAGCGTTCTTGCCAGGGAACGCTTCGGGTGTTCGGTGGCTTGAGCAGTCAACCAAGTCTTCAATTCATCACGTGTCCGATTTGGCACGAAGTTGCCGTAGAGAACAGCTTGTGGGCCTCGATTGGCCGCCAAGGTCCAGAAGCGGCTGGCGTCCATGACTACCGGACCACTGATTCCAAAATGGGTCCAGAGCAGACTCCCTGTGCGTCGATCAGCTTCTCGGCCTTCTACTACGGTCCTCAATTCCACCTCATGCGAGAGGCCTGAGAGCGTTGCGTGAAACATGGACTGCTCCAGGATGAGTGGGACCAACGCCGGTGCGGTCGGTGTCACGCGATGGCCGAGGGCATGAACCAGCCGGTATCCGAATCCATCACTTCCTGTTCTTGGTAACGACTGTCCCCCGGTGGCAAGAATAACGCGAGCGGCGTGAATCGGGCCATGGGTGTGATGCACTCGGTATCCTGATCCTGACCGTGAGATCTCGCCCACGCGATGATCCGGACAGATCATAACTCCGACGTGTCGTGCGCGGTTGAGTAATGCGTTCAGTACCGTACGTGCCTTATCGGTAGTGGGAAACAGTTTGCCGGTTGGCTCACGCTTCAGGTCGACACCTAACGATCTAAACCAGGCGATGGTGCGGTCGACTGAGAACGCGGCCAGAACGTTTCGGATAATGTTTCGATTCCCAAAGAAATCTGTTGGCATGATGACGTCATGGGTGACATTGCAGCGCCCGCCGCCAGATACGAGAATCTTGGCTCCTATGTGTTTCGCGCCATCCAGCAGGATCACCCGTCCGGGTGCCTCCTCCTTTGACAACGTGTCCGCAGCTGCGATGGCTGCCGTCAGTCCTGCCGCCCCGGCTCCCACGATGGCCACGCGTACTTCGTCGTCATTGAGGCGTTGGGATTGAGGTAACAACTGATTGCCGGAGGCCATAGGAGGTCAGTGAACAGGTGATGAGATGAGAAATATTAGATAGTTTTAACTGGCTGTTAACACGAAGTTAATGTTGCGATGTTAAGTCATTACCGTTCACTGGTCATAGCAGGAGGAACCCAATGACTTGTCAAAAATGCAAAGGCTTGATGATTTCAGAACGTCAACCGGCGGTATCGTCCAGTACCATCGTCCTTCGTTGTCTCAATTGCGGTCTGATCATCGACCCGTTGATCGAGCAAAACCGTAGCAACCACATGCGGGCGAAGGCGGCTTAGAAAACGAGCAGCGTGTCGGTTCGACGGATCTATCTGCTCGGATGGATTGGACGTTGCGTACGCAGTCAGATCGAAAACTCTGCCCAGAGAAAGGTATGATCTGACGGGTTGTTCGCTCGCCGCGGCTCAACGTCCACATCCGCCTTGATACACTTTTCCGCGAGCGGTGCCGTCGCCATCATATGATCGATGCGCCAGCCTTTATTGGCTGCGAGTGAACTCGGGGCGCGGTAGTCCCAGAAGGTGTATTGCTGGCGTGTCGGGTACAGCCGCACGAACACATCCTGAAATCCCCACAAGACCGTCTGTTCGTAAGCCTTGCGGGCTGCTTCATGATAACAAACATGGGTGAGATGCTTTTCTGGATTGTGAACATCCATAGGTCTTGGAGCGACGTTCATATCACCGCACCAAATAGCCGGCGCCTGCGGTGACAAGTGCGTGGCAAAATAGTTCCGCAGCCGTTCGTACCAACCCAGCTTGTAGGCATATTTCGGCGAATCGATCTCAAACCCTTGCGGGACGTAGGTGTTGACGATGGGAATTCCCTCGATGACAACTCTGAGCAAGCGAGAGTCCTCCGGGTCTCCGCCATCATCGAATCCATAAAAGACCGCCTCAGGCTTTTCCCGGCTCAGGATCGCGACGCCGTTATATGATTTCATCCCTCGAAACGTGATCTCGTACCCGCTGGGTGCCAGCGCCAGCAATGGGAACTCGCTATCCTGGACTTTGGTTTCTTGAAGACAGAGGACGTCCGGTTTGTGCCGATCGAGCCATTCGAGCACGATCGGCAAGCGCTTTCGCAATGAATTGACGTTGAATGTGGCGATCTTCATCCCAAGCCGGCTCCGATTGATTCGGCGCATCCTAACAAAAGCCGTCCGAGGCAACAAGCGTTCGTAAGAAACGTCGGGGGCTGTCCTGTCGATCAGGATTACCCCGTCACCATGCTAAGTCCCGGTACCTTCAATGCATGGACGGAGTCTCGGATCACGTCGATCACTTGTGGTCTGGTGAACCCGCGTCGCCACGCGAGTCCGATTCGACGCCCCGGTACTGGTTTCGCCAAGTCGATGGCGATTAATCGCTTGTTTGCATACTTCTTCGTAAGAGCACTGCAGGGCAACACGGTGACGCCTAACCCCGACGCGACCATCTGGCGAATCGTTTCAAGAGAATTTCCTTGTAGGCCTTCCGCATCGGATCGGCTCAGTTCCGGGCAAGCATTCAACACATGCTGGCGGAAGCAGTGCCCGGCATGAAGAAGCAACACTTTTTCGCCGTCGAGTTCCCGCGCGTCGATCTGTTTCTTGTGCTCCCACCGATGCCCGACCGGTACCACCGCTTTGAACGGCTCGTCATAGAGCGCGTGAGTGAGAACGCCCAACTCTTCAAACGGCAAGGCCACCATGATTACGTCCAATTTCCCGTTCTTCAGCATGGCGGTCAGATTGGCCGTCAGACTTTCTTCGATTTCGAGGGGCATCGCTGGCGCGCGTTTGTGAAGCGTCGGGATCAGATCCGGCAGGATATAGGGCCCGACAGTGGCGATGACCCCGAACCGCAGCAGCCCATTCAATTGATCTTTACCTTGAGCCGCAATGAGTCTGATCTGCTCCGCCTGTTCTAACACACGCTGCGCTTGATGGACGATCTGCTCTCCGAGTGATGTCAGTTCAATCCGGTTCTGGTGCCGTTCGAAAATCGCTGTACCCAACTCTTCCTCCAGCTTTTTGATCGCAAGGCTCAAGGCCGGTTGAGTCACGAAGACACGCTCGGCGGCACGCCCGAAGTGGCGCTCTTGCGCGACGGCCACGATGTACTGCAATTCGGTCAGTGTCATCGATCGACTTCAGTGATAAGTTATTCTTATGTGTAGTCCATATATTATCAATTGGAATAATACTCAAGACCCGGTTACCTTGCACTCAAGCACGCGGGAGACACCGCGGAGAATATCAAACCACAAGGAGGATGTCATGAGAGCGAAGAGCATGTTGACAGTCGGAGTTTTCTCGGTGATGGCCGCAACCACGAGCTTTGCCTCGGATGCCAATCGGGTGGATGTCATTGAGACGCTCCACGACACGGTGGCACAGGAGGACAGCGTGAAGGCCGGAAGCCAGCAGAGGAGAGTGGACGTTATCGAGAGCATCGGGCCTCAAGGAGCTGCCTATCCCTACAGCCAACCGATGAGCCACTGATGGCGTCGCCTCCTTTGACTGAGGAGGACGTCCTGTTCCTCCTCGGTTAAAGGACTGTCGAAGGGTGCGTTCGTTCTGTGGGCTGGGATCCGATGGTAGTTCAACAATTGAGTCAACAGTACGAGTCATGATATGACAGGCTCGGACTCCGGGCTCAAACCGAGGGAAAGACACCATGCCAAAAACTCAAACTCCAACAAAGGCAGGAGCCCAAAACACTCCACCTCATGTTCGTGCAGCAATACAACGAACTGGCTCTGGCCGTCGATCTGGTTGCGGAGCGGATCAGGGCCCTAGGACATCCTGCTCCGGGAAGTTATGCGCAATTTTCCAAGCTCTCGTCTATCTCCGAAGCCACGGGCGTACCGAAAGCGGCAGACATGATCCGCCAGTTGGTCGAGGGGCAGGAAGCCTTGGTGCGAACATTGCGGAATGTTTTTCCAACGGCTGAGAGGGCCTCGGATCAGGTGACCATCGATCTGCTGACCCAGCGTAGGCAGGTGCACGAAAAGGCGGCATGGATGCTTTGGAGTCTGCTGGAGTAGGGGGCGCCTCACCAAGGGCTTGAGCCGGCCGATGCGTGGGATGGGGAGACCGCTCATGTGATGGGTGCCAATGCGTGCGAGGGTCTGCAAGTCACTCAAAGAGGAAACAGGTACTCGACCGTGGGCGGTCACCTTGGGCTCAACACAACCGGTGTGTGTCCCCCTGTCCGGATAGTCGAGAGTAGCACGATCGTCGGTAGAGGCGTTGATTCCCATGTATAACCAAAGCGCAATGACATTTCCGTCACTGCACAAAGGGAGGAGATGACGATGAAGAGGTGGAAGCTGACGAATTCGATATGTGTGTGTGCGTGCGTGGTGTTCGGCCTGTTGTTAGGATTCTCGTCCGGCGACGGGCAAGCGGAGGAGTACACGCTCAAGATCCCGTTCGGGCTTGAGGAGACTGCGGTGGTCATTCCGGCCGATAATCCTCTGACGAAAGAGAAGGTCGAGTTAGGCCGGATGATGTTCTTTGACAAGCGGCTGTCGCAGGACAATACGATCGCGTGCGCGAGTTGCCACCTCGCAAAATTTGCGTTTACGGACGGCAAGCCGGTCTCTACAGGGATCCGAGGGCAGAAGGGCGGTCGCAGTGCGCCGGCATCCTTCAACCGGGTGTTCAGCAGCACGCAATTCTGGGACGGCCGTGCCCCGACATTGGAAGCTCAGTCAGTCGGTCCCTTTACCAATCCGATCGAGCATGGTTTTGCCAACTACGATGTCATGAATGCGAAGATGATGAAAATCCCAGGCTACCGGAAACTCTTCAAGCAAGTTTTCGGGGATGACAACATTACGACGGAACGGGTGGGTATGGCCATCGCCAGTTTCCAACGCACCGTCCTCTCCGGCAACAGTCCGGCAGATCGGTTCGATCAGGGAGGTGAGGCAGGGGCCATTCCGGAAGCTGCCCAGAGGGGCCTCATTCTGTTCCGGGATAAGGCACGTTGCACCAAGTGTCACTCCGGGTTCAATTTCACCGACGAAAAGTTTCATAACCTCGGCATCGGCTGGGATGACAACAAAGTGGATCTCGGTCGCTACATGGTAACCGGCAACGCCGAAGAAATCGGCGCGTTTAAGACCCCGACTTTGAGGGAGATCGCTCGAAGCGCCCCATATATGCATGACGGGCGCTTCAAGACCCTTCAAGAAGTCGTGGATTTCTACAACAAGGGTGGTGTGAAGAATCCCCACCAAGACAATCTCATTATTCCGCTAGAGCTGACGAATGAAGAAAAGCATGATCTGGTGGAATTTCTTCGTACGCTGAATGGCGAAGGCTGGCAACACGTCTCCGCGCCAAAGTCGTTTCCGAAGTAATTCGGCAACCGGATCGGCGAGTCGAAGCGAGGGCCTTCCGTCGACCATGGGTCGACGGAAGGCCCTCGCTCATTTGTCAGGACGGCAAAGAGGGAGTGACGGATTGAGAAAGGTAGCGACGCAGAATAGCTTGTTCGATGCGCGAGCGCCCACGATCCGGAGCCGGGAATCGAAGAACGAGATGCATCTTGCCCGATTCTGGTAATTGAATCGTGATGCGTGGTTCAGGCGAGGGGGCTTCCAACAGATTGGCCTGCTCGAGGAGCTTCATCTGCCGAACCGCTTCGCCCATGAACGGGGCGCATTCGTGCTTGGCCGCTTCCAGAAGGGCCCGTTCCGCTCGTTGCCAATCTTCTTCGCTCTTGATCGGAACGGTCAAGGTGTAGAGCCCGTATTCCTGCTGAGGATTCTCTTTGACCAGAGGGTTGGTGAGCAACAAGCTGTTCGGGAAAATAGTCACGCGTCCCGTATACAGATGGGCGGATTGACCAGGGCCGATCTCCAGTAACTTCGTTGCAAAGACGTCGTAGTCCAGCACCACGCCGCGGTGACCCGCGATTTGAATTCGATCACCGACGGTGTAGACTTTGCCGCCGACGCGAAGCGCCGCGCCGCTCCAACACAGGATCAGCTCTTTCGTGGCTAAGACCAAGGCGGCGGCCAATGCGACGATCGAGACTGCAAAGGCCTGCAGCTCGTGTGCCCAGATGATCATCAGACCCAGGAGAAATGCAAAGACGACGGAGTTCCTCGTTGCGACCACCCAACGACGTTTCGACTCCATCGAGAGAGTTGAATTGTTGGCCAGCCCGCGTACGAGGAGCGTTCTGACGATGAGGAGGACCAGCAGCAGGATGAGCGACTTCACACCGTCGAGGGCCACCGAGCTGTCGATTGAAAACCATCCGTCTGATGTCACAGTCGTCTCTTATTTCGCGGTCAGCGTGTCGCGGGTACCCGGAACGCATTCCTCTCGCTTCCATTGCTTGAGGACCTTTTCTTCGGAGAACGTCAATAGATACCGGTAGCAGTACAGCGTCGGTTTGGTCCCTCCCTCTGCTCCCTTGCCCATCAAGCTCGTGACTGAATTGGAGGCATCCGCGACGAAGGTGGGATTCCACGTTGTCAGGTCCTGCTCGCTGAGCGCAAACCGATAGGTCCAGAGGCTATCTCCGCCGAGGGCCGGGGTCTTGGCCGTATGGGGTGATCCCAGTCTCTCACGGACGTCCTCTTGCGTCAGGCGACCGACCCCTTTCTTGAGATAGGTATCTCGCCAGGGGCCTCCACAGCCGGAGATGCTGATTGCCAACGCCAGGAGGAGTACACCCGCTATAATGGAAAACGATTGGTTACGAGAGCACGAAATCGAGGACGACATTGTGTGGCATACGCTACACCGGACGACCGGTAAGTGCAACTCTACGAGCCCTTCTGAACAATCCTTCTTCTGCCCGATTAGCCGGTGTTGTAGGAGTCGGGAAGGGGATGCCTGGGCAGGCTGGATTTAGCCACGCGTTTTCGGTACCTTAACTTCACGAGGCAAAGATATGGCTCTTCGACGAATGCTTGGTGTATTGCTCGCAGGTTGCTGTGCACTGTCTCCTACAGACGGGTTGACGACGGCGACCGAAAGCCGAACCGCGAAACCCGAATCGCCTCCGACGAACCCGCTGAAGCCCGATGCCTCCTCCACCTCCGGGAAACCGCTCGGCTCTCCTCATGGCGACAGCAAGAGTACCGATAAGGTCAAGCCGGGGACAAACGCGATGGCCCAGACGGCCCACACTGAGTCGTCTGCCCAAGAATATGTCGGAAAAGATGGTGCCCCGATGGTGCTGGTGCCCGAAGGTGATTTTATCATGGGCAGCGATAAGGGCGATGAAGACGAAGCACCCGCGCATCGCGTCCATCTCAACACGTTCTACATTGATAAGTTCGAAGTGACGAACGGACGATTTGCCAAGTATGTCGCTGCCATTCAGAGTGAGCCCCCTTGGGGCTTTTCGGATAAGGATACGCCTGTGATCTATGCGGATCGTCCGGTGCGATGGGTGAGCTGGATGGATGCGATGGGGTACTGTCTGTGGGTCGGCAAGCGGCTTCCCACTGAGGCGGAATGGGAAAAAGCCGCGCGTGGGACCGACGAGCGGATGTACCCGTGGGGTAATGATCTGCCGACGCCGGTCCATGCCGTCTATGGGTTAAAGGAAGGTGGTGCGGAGACGGTGTCGGTGATCGGGAATCACCATATGGGACAGAGTCCGTATGGCGCACAGGATCTGGCCGGCAATCTCTATGAATGGGTGATGGACTGGTACGCTGAAGACTTTTATTCGACCTTTATCAATAGTCCCGCGATCAATCCACACGGACCGACCGAAGGGACGGCCAAGGTTCAGCGTGGAGGATCGTATATCAACACACCGTATAGGCTGCGGACGTCGTTTCGCACAAAAGCCGATCCAACCGAGCAGGATCCCAACGTCGGCTTCCGGTGCGCGCAAGATGTTCCGAAACAACCGTAGCGACGAGAGCGATTCACCCATCCCTTCTCATGACTTGAGCATCCGCATGGGGCTTTGGGGCGATCACATCGTGGCGTTTCTCACCCGCTGACGAGGGAGGCACTCAGTGAAACAATATCGTGTAAAGCTCGGTGCGAAACTGTCGCTGAAGCAGCACGACCCGGATGAGACGGGGGAATACAAAAAGAGCGCACAGGGGAAGAATCGCGCCAAAGCGGAGACGGCCAAACTCATTGCGAAGCTCGATGGACTGCAAGAACGGCTGTATGCCAATGCAACTCGTTCACTGCTTATTGTGCTACAGGGAATGGATACCAGCGGGAAAGACGGGACGATCAAGGGTGTGATGTCGGGGGTGAATCCGCAAGGGTGTAAGGTGGTGGCGTTTA
>CAZAKX010000014.1:0-38846 GCA_964485915.1 uncultured Nitrospira sp.
TTTCGACTTCCTCTTTGCTCAAACCACTGGAAGCCGTGATCTTGATGGATTGCTCTTTCTGCGTGGCCAGATCCTTGGCCGACACGTGCACGATTCCGTTGGCATCGATATCGAACGTCACTTCGATTTGCGGCATCCCTCGTGGTGCCGGTGGAATGCCGACCAAATCAAACTGTCCGAGTAGTTTGTTGTCGTTGGCCATTTCCCGTTCACCTTGGAAGACTCGGATGGTGACGGCTGTTTGATTATCCGCGGCCGTAGAAAATACCTGACTCTTCTTGGTCGGAACCGTCGTGTTCCGCTCGATCAGCTTGGTAAACACACCACCTAATGTCTCAATGCCCAATGACAATGGCGTCACGTCGAGCAGCAGCACATCCTTGACTTCTCCCTTGAGGACTCCGCCTTGGATGCCGGCCCCAATGGCGACGACCTCATCAGGATTGACCCCACGGTGCGGCTCTTTCCCAAAGAATTCTTTTACGACTTGGATCACTTTGGGCATGCGGGTCATGCCGCCGACCAACACAATTTCTTGGATATCTTTAGCCGTAGCTTCCGCATCAGCCAAAGCTTTCCGGCATGGTTCGATCGTGCGCTGGATCAAGTCGTCTACCAGCTGTTCCAGCTTAGCCCTGGTCAACTTGATGACCATGTGCTTGGGCCCGCTGGCATCGGCAGTGATGAACGGCAGGTTGATCTCCGTTTCTTGAGACGAAGAAAGTTCGATTTTGGCACGCTCAGCCGACTCTTTGAGGCGTTGGAGCGCCATTCGATCTTTCCGCAGATCGATACCTTGGTCTTTCTTGAATTCGTCGACCAGCCAATCCATCACGCGCAGGTCGAAGTCGTCTCCACCGAGATAGGTGTCCCCGTTGGTAGACTTGACTTCAAAGACACCTTCGCCGATTTCCAGGACCGAGACATCGAAGGTACCGCCGCCCAAATCGTACACGGCGATTCGTTCATCCTTCTTCTTGTCGAGCCCGTATGCAAGTGACGCCGCCGTCGGCTCGTTGATAATACGAAGGACGTTCAAGCCGGCGATCTGTCCGGCATCTTTAGTGGCTTGCCGCTGGCTGTCGTCGAAATAGGCTGGAACGGTCACAACGGCTTCGGTGACTTTTTCACCGAGGTAGTCCTCCGCCGTCTGCCGCATTTTCTGGAGAATCATGGCCGAAATTTCAGGCGGACTATAACGTTTGCCCCGCAACTCAACGTGAGCATCACCGTTGTCGGCCTCGATCACCTTGTAGGGCAGCCGTTTCATGGCTTCTTGCACTTCACGGCTCTTGAATTTGCGTCCCATCAGACGCTTGACCGAGAAGATTGTGTTTTCTGGATTGGTAATCGCTTGGCGTTTTGCGATTTGACCGACCAGCCGTTCGTTCTTATCGGTAATCGCGACAACGGAAGGGGTGGTCCGGCTTCCTTCGGCGTTGGCGATCACGACGGGGTCTCCGCCGCTCATGATCGCCACACACGAATTGGTGGTCCCGAGATCGATACCGATGACTTTACCCATTGATGAACTCCTTCCTTCTGGAGAACGACGACTGCATGCGCTCAGTTCGTCGTGGTATCACGTTCGTTTCCTTGGGCGGGGCCTGATGACACACTGACCATGGCAGCTCGTAGGATTCTGTCATGTAGACGGTAGCCTTTTTGAAACTCGTCCAACACCTTATTGGCCGGCACGTCGTCGGACGGCCCATACGAAACGGCTTGATGGGCGCTTGGGTCAAACTCCTGGCCAACTGTTTCGATGGTCTGGACGCCGAACTTCCCAAGAGCTCCGGATAGTTGTTTGAGCGTCAACTCCACGCCTTGAACGAGTGCAGCATCGCCTCCACTTGTCTGAGCCGCCTTGATCGCGCGTTCCATATTATCGACAACCGGCAGCAGTTCTTTGAGAAGCTGTTCGTTCCCAAATCGAATCTGGTCGCGCTGATCGCGTTGACTTAACCGCTTGTAGTTATCAAATTCCGCAGCCAGCCGGATATACTTATCATTGAGCGCTTTACATTCCTCGGACTTGACGGCAAGTTCATCTTGAATAGAAGAAGATCCCGCCTCGTTGTTCGGAGAGCATTCATCTAAGCCATCAATTGTATTAGTCTTTTTATTATCTTCGCCTTGAGCGTCATTCATCGGAATACCTGCACAACCCGCAGATATCCATAGAAGAGGGGGAAGTCAACAGGTCCGAGGAAAATAAAATGTATCGCGGGAGAAAAAATTACACCCATGGATTCGCGTCGGTGCCGCAGGCGCGGCGATAAAGAAGTTCGAGTCCTTCCAGGGTCAAGAACGGTTCGATGTGTTGAATAGATTTTGCTTCCGGCCCGATCACTGAAGCCAGTCCCCCTGTGGCGATTACATAGGAATGATGTCCCATTTCCGACTCCATCCGCTGGACGAGCGTATCCACAAGACCCGCATACCCGAAGACGAGTCCCGCTTGGATACTGCTGGCCGTATCGATACCAATGACGGTCATTGGTCGGATCAGTTCAACCTTGCTTAATTTTGCGGCTCGGGCGAACAGTGCCTCAGCCGAAATAGCCAAGCCAGGTGCGATAGCTCCTCCCAGATAGTCGCCGGCATGAGTCACCGCGCAGAAAGTCGTGGCTGTACCAAAATCAACGATAATGAGATCGCGGCGAAACTTGTGATAGGCCGCCGCGGCGTTCACGATACGGTCGCTCCCGATTTCCTTGGGGTTCAAGTATTTGAGTGTCAGACCGGTGTCTGTTTCAGATGAGACAATCATCGGGGTACGATGAAAGGACGTTTGGATCATCGACTCGAAGGTTTCTGTGAGGGCAGGGACGACACTCGACATAATCGCGCCGGTAATGCGCTCAGGGACATGGCCGCCTCTGGCCATGAGACTGAGGCAGAGTACTCCATACTCATCAGCGGTGGTCTTGGGGTCGCTGGCCAACCGCCAATGAGTGAGAAGATGAGTTCCATCAAAAATTCCGGCAACGATGTTCGTGTTCCCGATGTCGATTGCCAACAGCATGGGCGTCATTGTACTCGGCGCGGTGCCGTTTCGCTACTCATCGAAGATGCATCACATCTGCGGCACGCACATCGAGCAAGGGTATCGGCTGCGAGTGAGAATGGGGTGAGATGGTTCTTATTTGCAGCGCGCCATCGGCAGAGATGCCTTCTGCAAGACCAGTGACCTGGTCATGATCCGCAAACTGGACTTGGACTCGTCGGCCCAGGGTGACACAACGCGCGATGTAGGCCTGTCGCAATCGAGACGATCCATGAGATCGGAGCTCGTCCAGGCACTGTTCAAGTTCCAGCAAGAATTGCGCGACCAGTCGATTGCGATCGATCGGTTGCGGAGCGGTTTCGGACAATGATGCGGCGATAGGGAGCAGATCGTCCGGAAAATCATCCCGCGCGATATTCACATTGAGTCCAATCCCAATCACGATTGCCGGGTCGCTGGGAGTCAGGAACAGACTCTCGCAGAGGATCCCGCCGACTTTCCGTTGAGATAGGAGCAAGTCGTTGGGCCACTTCAGAGCCAGTGAAACTGCCGCGACCTGTTGAGCGGCTTCTACTGCGGCGAGTGCACTGATAAGAGGTATCCACGATAGCCAGTGCGCAAGAGGAGTCGTGAATCTCATTCCACGAACAATCGTCGAGCAATAGAGATTCAACCCTGGTGGCGAAAACCAAGGACGTTCATGTCGACCGTATCCGGCAGACTGGCTTTCGGCGAGAACGACGGTCCCGTGCGCGGCACCGTTCTGTGCCAGTGTATAGGCTTCCCTATTCGTCGAGGGAAGATCTTGGTAAAGATAGAGAGGATGGCCGAGTGCGGTGGTTGCCAGAGTACTGCGAATCGTGTTGACGCTGAGAGGGATAGAAGAAGGCATGGGGTTAGGAGCGTCGACTGCGTGATCGCGGAGGCAGCGTCAAGACCAGGCTCATGGCGGCAGCTGGAGCAGAATGGGTGAGCGCTCCGACTGAGATACGATCGGCACCGGCTGCCGCCATGGCTCGGACATTCTTGAGCGTGATGCCGCCTGACACTTCGACCAGCGCCTTTTTCTTGATGAGGCCCACGGCACGTCTGACCATGCGTGGGGACATGTTGTCCAGCAGGATGATATCCGGTCTTCCTGCTAAAGCCTGACGCACCTCAGCGAG
Source organism: uncultured Nitrospira sp. (assembly GCA_964485915.1). Taxonomy (GTDB): domain Bacteria; phylum Nitrospirota; class Nitrospiria; order Nitrospirales; family Nitrospiraceae; genus Nitrospira_D. The sequence goes on from CAZAKX010000014.1 coordinate 4,177, forward strand.
AGACTCCACCTCGACAATAATTGGAAGGGTAGGAGATCGATGCGCACGCGCTAATCGACAGGCCTTCTCAACGGGCCGCCGCGCCTTCTGCAGGAGAGCCAGATGATTATCCTTGATGAGAATGCCATCGCTCAACGACCGACGATGATTCATCCCTCCGCCAAGTGAGACCGCCCATTTCTGAAGGGCGCGCCAACCCGGGAGCGTTTTTCTGGTATCGAGAATGTTGACCGGGTAGCCTCGCACGGCCAGACAGAATTGTTGTGTCAGTGTGGCGATACCGGACAAGTGCTGAAGAAAATTCAAGACAACCCGCTCGGCCTGGAGGATGGACCGCCCATCACCCTCGATATGGAGGAGCGTGTCTCCCTTCTTGGCTCGTTCACCATCGCGCTTGGAGGCTGACAGGTGCAAGGCAGGATCAACCATCAGGAAGGTCTGCACCGCTGCGGCCATCCCTGCCACGATCAGCGACTGTTGCGCGATGATGTTGGCCTGAGCCGGTACGGGAGCGGAAAAGAGAGAGGATGTGGTGGCGTCTCCCTGTGGGAGATCTTCTTCAAGTCCCTGACGCACTGCACGACGGATTTCTGCAGCAGGAAGCTTCACCGGTGGTCATTGCCCCAGCATGGATTGTAATTGCTGTTCGCTGCTGAGCAACATGCGGTGATCTTGCGCGAGCGCGCGTAGGCGGTCCTTATGGTCAGCAATCACCTCTGGCGGCGCTTTCGAGACAAAGTCGGGATTGTTCATTTTTCCATTCAGGCGCTGTGATTCCTTCTCTAGCTCGGAGAGCTGCTTGTCTAATCGATCGACAGCTTTCTGCAGGTCCACGTCACCGGACACGTTGATTCCGACTGAGAGGCCCTCTGTGACCAACTTCAGCAGTTGCTGCGCCGGCCAGGCAGAGCTCGCGAGGTTCTCCACTGTACCCCGACCAAGATGGGCTACATGCGGGATGGCGTGGCAGAGAAGGTCCTGTTTCGTACTGTCCTCATGCGCCACGTAGCATGTAATCTGCTGCGTCGGTGGATAATTCAGGAGGACACGACCAGTCCGAACCAAGTTGACCGTTTGTTCAATAAGAGAAAACAGGTGCTCGGCTTCGCGTGAGTCCCATGATGGGTCTTCCATGGGATACGCTTGGGTCGCGATGCTGTCGCCGTCATGGGGAATCGTCTGCCAGAGCTCTTCCGTGATGAACGGCATGAATGGATGCAGCAGGCGCATGGTTGTTTCGAGTATTTGCACGAGCGTGCCTCTTGTGCCAGGTCCATCCGGATGATCAGCACTCTGCAGTACTGGTTTAATCAGCTCCAGGTACCAATCGCAGAACTCGTGCCAGATAAATTGATACAGGGCGTTGGAGGCCCGATCGAAGCGATAGCTCTCTAATTCCACCGTGACAGTTTTGACAGTGTGGTTCAGGCGACTAAGAATCCAACGATCTGGAACGGTTCGTTGGGAGATGGGCAGTGTGACCCGCGGACCATCAAGATACATATGGGCAAAGCGAGCCGCGTTCCAAATTTTGTTGGCGAAATTCCGATAGCCTTCGATCCGTTCTTCCGCCAGCTTGACGTCCCGACCAGGCGAGGCCATCGAAGCCAGCGCGAAGCGGAGCGCATCGGTTCCGAATTCATTCATGACGTGGAGGGGGTCGATCACGTTGCCCTTCGACTTGCTCATCTTCTTGCCTTCCGCGTCACGGACCAGGGCATGAATGTAGACATCGCGGAAGGGGACATCGCCCATGAATTTCAGCCCCATCATGATCATGCGTGCTACCCAGAAGAAGAGGATGTCGAGGCCGGTGACCAGAACTGACGTTGGGTAATAGGTCTTCAATTCAGGCGTCTGCTCCGGCCATCCCAAGGTCGAGAAGGGCCAGAGAGCGGAGGAGAACCAGGTATCGAGAACGTCGGGGTCACGATACAGCTCGTTCCCGCTGCATGTGGGGCATGCCGTTGGGATGGTTTTGGATACGATAGGGGACGCAGCTTGCAAGATTGTCGTTCGGCTCTCCGTGCGGACGATCTGCTTGGCATTGCATGTCAGACAGTACCAGGCAGGAATTTGATGCCCCCACCAGATCTGCCGTGAAATACACCAATCCTTAATATCGCGCATCCAACCGAGATAGTTGTTGGTCCATCCTTCCGGAACGATACGAATGCGGCCCTCTTCGACAGCCTTGATCGCGGGGTGAGCCAGTGGCTGAATCCTGACGAACCATTGTGGTGACAGATAGGGCTCGACCACGGTCTTGCAGCGGTAACATTTCCCCACCGCCATCTTGTGGTCTTCGACCTTCTCAAGAAGTCCGCGCTCCTTCAGAAGTTCTTCCACCTTTGATCGAGCCTTCGGCACGGGGAGGCCCTGCAATAGATCGATAACGGCTGGTTCGACCGCGGCTTTGTGCAAATTCGCTGCATCGAGCAAGGCATGGTGGTCAAGAATAGCCAGCCGTGGCAGTGCATGCCGTTCGCCTGCTTCGTAGTCGTTGAAATCATGGGCCGGAGTAATTTTTACGGCGCCGGTACCAAACTCTCGGTCGACGAGAATGCCATCGCCCACGATCGGTATGGTACGGCTTGTCAGCGGGAGTCGTACACGTTTGCCGATGAGATGCTTGAAGCGAGGGTCTTCCGGGTGGACAGCCACAGCCGTATCGCCCAGCATGGTCTCCGGTCTGGTCGTGGCAACGGTGAGTTGCGTCGACGGATCGTCTTCCAGTGGATAGTGGATTGAATAGAGCTTGCCTTTGACGTCCTCGTGTTCCACTTCGATATCGGACAGCGCCGTCAAACAGCGCGGACACCAATTGATCAGCCGCTCGCCGCGATAGATCAGCCCATCCTCATAGAGTCGAACGAAGACTTCCAAGACCGCCTTCGACAGTCCCTCATCCATCGTAAAGCGCAGGCGATCCCAATCACAGGATTCGCCAAGTTGCTTCTGCTGGTTGATGATCGTATTGCCGGATGTTGCCTTCCATTGCCACACACGTTCGACAAACCGTTCGCGTCCGAGAGATTCTCTCGACAAGCCTTCCGCCATGAGCTGCTTTTCCACAACGTTCTGTGTCGCGATTCCGGCGTGATCAGTCCCCGGAAGCCACAGAGCGTTCCGTCCCTGCATACGACGCCACCGAATCAGGATATCCTGCAGCGAATGGTTGAGGGCATGGCCGACATGGAGTGACCCTGTGACGTTCGGCGGGGGAATCACGATACTGTAGGGTTGGCCTGGGTGGCTCGGTGAGGCACGAAAGTATCCGTGAGTGATCCATTCCTGCGACCATCGAGCTTCGACGGTTTTAGGGTCGTAGGTTTTGTCGAGTTGAAATGAGGCCATTACGCATTATCCAAAAATAAGCGGTCGGTATCATACCATGTCTACGTCGATCAGAAAATGGCATGAGTCTCAGCTTGTGACCTGGTAAGGCATGTGTTATACAGTCGCCCGTAGTCGAAACCCCATCACACTACCGTAGGGAGGATCATGGCACGAGGTCGTGAGAAGGATCGAAAAACGAGGAAGAAACATCGGAAGAACGTGAAGCGAGTGAAAGCCTTGGCGAAGGCTCGCCGAGGCAAGCGGGGGAAGAAAAGTTAGTCTTTAGAGGAACGCGGCGCTTCGTCAGTCTCGATCAGACGTTTGAGTTCCGCTTTGATGTGCTGCTCCGCGATATCGGGCACAATCCGCAATACGGCCTGCTCGACACTGTCTTTAGCGGTTGCTCGCACCAGATCGTCAGCCACCAGCGGCGCTTGCTTTGACACCGCCTGATGAAGCTCGTCTTTAACTATCTGATCGATCGTCCCCACCTGTTCTCGCACAACCGCCGGTAAGTATTCATGGACACCGGTTTCGACCTGCTCCCGGACGAGTCGATCGACGCTCTCTCCGATCGAAGGTTTCGCCAGGTCGGCGACGGCTTGCCGGATGATCGGCTCGCAGCTTATGAGCTCTTGCTTGATCAGAGAGGGTACTGTTTGAGCGAGCAGTGGTTGAATGAGCGACGTGAGGTACTCCTGAGAGAGAATGTTCCCAAGCTGCTCCTGCAATTCCTTTTCGACGATCGGCCGGACGTGAGTAGCCAGCTTCGCCTCAATCACTTGCGGAAGGAGATCGGCGAGACGCTGCTCGCTTCGTTTGGTCATCGACTGCAAGAGCTGATCAAAGAGCCCCTTCATCGCATCTTCCGGGCCTGCCGGGGAGGCCGGTGGTATGATGGCTGCGGGACCAGACTGACTCTGTACTTCTTCTAGACTCTCACGACTTGCGACAGAGTCATCCGACTCATCTGAATCCGTATCTGTTGAGGTCGATATCGGAGGCCAGACACGCCGCTTGAGACCTTTGCCGTTTGAAGATCCGGCCGACGTCTCCTCAAGCGACTTGAGAACCTCCAATAAATCGTCTGATTGAAACGGTTTTTTTAAAAATGCTTTCACACCGAGAGTGCGGAGGTGATGTTCGTCGGGATGATCGGCCGAATTGATCAGCGAAATAAGAGCGGTTTCCGTCAGGTTATCAAGCTTGTTGATTTCTTTGCAAAATCCTGAAAAGGTCATATTGTCAAGATGGTAGTCCGCAATGATGAGCGATGGAGTGCTTCGTCGGGCAGCCTCGAGCGCGGCTGGTCCATCCTGAAACCCAACGACTTCGAACCCTTCCGAGATCGAAATCTGCTCCACCATCCGCCTGACGGCAGGACTGCTATCCACAACGAAGATCGGCGATGGCATGAAACAGTCTCCCTACTTTTGAGTTTCTTCGAAGCTAGCAAGGGGGGTATCCTTTGTCAAGAAAACGACGGATAGATGCTTGTATTCACGATGTATTTCGGCGCGAGGGCAGGCCGCTTCTTGAGGCCGTGATCGGTGGAGCATGAGTCGTTCAATACGAGTCGTATTTTTTGACGCAGCCGATACCCTGTTTCAGGTGCATGGCTCAGTACCGGAGATGTACCTTCACCATGCCGTTCAATTCGGGTTTCGCCAGAAACCAGATTCTGTGACGGAGATCGCGCAGGCGTTCCGCCGTGCGTTTCAAGAAGCGCCCCCTCCGGTCTTCGCCGTCACGGAACCTACGCTGATCAAACAGAGTGAACGGCTTTGGTGGTTCGATATTGTTCATAATGTCTTTTATCGCGTGGGCATGTTCCAACGATTCGATGAGTTCTTCGATCAGGTCTTTCACGCATTCGAAGATCACCGATCGTGGCGCTTGTTCCCTGAAACAACGGCCATCTTGGCGCAGCTGAAAGTTCGGGATCTGGAGCTGGGTATCATCTCCAATTTTGACTCTCGGCTCTTCACGGTCATGCGAGGGCTTGGAATTGCTGACAGCTTTGACACTGTGACGATCTCAAGCTTGGCCCAAGCGGCAAAACCCTCTCCTAGGATTTTTCGCATCGCGTTGGAGAAACATGCAATCGATCCGGAAGAAGCTCTGCACGTGGGCGATAGTCTGCGAGAGGATGTCGAAGGAGCGAAGAAGGCCGGACTGCATGCCGTGCTGTTGGACCGCAAAGGGGTGCAGCAACGAGGAGACATTCAGGTCATCAGAAATTTGGAGGAGTTATTCCCACTCCTAAAGCGCCTCGAGCAATAACGGTACGATGTCTTTCGCACGGCCTTGGAGCGACATATCCACCAGCGTTGTTTGCGGTGTGGGGTCGAGATTGATCTCAGCGACGAACGCGCCGGCATTTTTTGCTATGGATGCAAATCCTGCAGCAGGGTAGACGGTTCCCGACGTTCCGATCACAAGCAGCACATCACAGCGCTGAAGCACGGTGGCGCATTGCTCCACATCTCCGGTGAACAACGATTCTCCGAACCAGACAATATGCGGCCGGAGCAACGATTTGCAATGGTGACAGCAGGGCAGAATGCCGATTGGCACATCGCGATTGTCTTCCACCACACCACAGCGAGTGCAGCGTACCTTCCAAATGTTGCCGTGTATCTCGGACAGTTTTTGCGACCCTGCCGCTCGGTGTAATCCATCGACGTTTTGTGTAATGAGCCAGAACTGGGCGCAACGCCGTTCCAATTCCGCGATGGCCTCATGAGTGGGATTGGGCTTCTTGGTGGCGATTAACTCACGCCGCCAGTTGTACCACTCCCAAACCAGTCGAGGGTCTCGTTCGAACGCCTCGGGCGTCGCGAGATCTTCTGCCCGGTAGGTGCGCCACAACCCGTCTGTGCCACGGAAGGTCGGAACCCCACTGTCTGCTGAAATGCCGGCACCAGTGAGAACCGTGATGGCCTCGGCAGCCATCAGCTTTTCCTTCAGGACCGAAAGATCTGATCCCTGTCCCATAACCAGAACCTGGTGAGTCAGTGGCTGTGCCTCAATGGAGCGCCATGCTATAGTACCAATTCTTTCTACGCAACAGAACGAGGATGATATATGAAGCAAATCCTGGTTGTCGGGGCAGGTTCGGTCGGTGGATTCTTTGGAGCACATCTGGCGAAGAATAATCCCGATGTCTCCTTTTTGCTCAGGCCCCCAACACGCGATGCCGTCAAGCTAAACGGGCTGACAGTTCGGAGTGGAGGTGGGTCGTTCACAATCCGGCCAAGGGTCGCATCTGATGCGCGAGAACTTCCGAAGCCCGATCTCATTGTGCTTGGAGTGAAAGCCTATGACCTCGATGAAGTGATGGATCAGATTGAACCTGTGCTTTCAAGGGAGACGGTAATCCTTACGCTACAGAATGGGATCGACACTGAAGATCGACTGATTGCCCGATTCAAACGCGATTGCGTCGTGGGTGGTGTGGCCTACATCTATTCGAAGATTGTCGAGCCCGGCGTGATCGACCATTATAAAAAAGGAGCCGTCGCGATCGGCGAGTTGATGGGGTATGAGAGCGAACGGCTCCTCAAGATCAAAGAGATCTTTACGTCAGCCGGCATTCCCTGCCAGCTTTCCAAAGATATTCGCCGCAGCAAATGGGAGAAGATGTGTTGGAACTGCGTATTCAATCCCGTCACCGTCCTTATCAATGACTCTGTTGCCAAGGCACTGGACCATCCGGAAATGTTTGGCGTCATCAGGCAAATCGTCGGCGAAGTCACCGCAATCTCAGCCACGCTCAAAGTGCCGTTGCCATTGGACATGCCTGAGCGAGTTGTGAAGGCCACGCAGGAGATCCGCGATATCCATACATCGATGTATGACGACTGGAAGGCGGGACGACCCACCGAAATCGCGTATTTGAACGGGTATATCGTGGAGAAAGGACGGGAACTGGGGATCCCGACTCCGGTGAATGAAGCGCTGACGGCAATGATTAAGACCATGACGGAAAAAGAAAAGACCGGACGGGGCGTCGTGAAGATCGATGGCGCCGTCGTACGGCCTGTTTCGTTTGATCGCAAGGCGCTGCGACAACTGCCTGAGGAACATCAGGTCGCCGACGTCACGACCATGATGCCGAGCATGCAGGGACGGGCGATCACCGTAAAGGGATTGTTGGACGTGCCGGCTTTGAAGGTCGAAGCCGATCATGTCACATTCCATTCTGTGGATGGCAAATATGCTGCGACACTGACGCTTCAGCAGGCTCGTGATTTCGGGCTCCTTCTGTATGAGCTCGATGGCCAGCCGTTGTCGGATGGAAAGGGTGGGCCATTTAGGCTCATTACGCCTGGATTGGGCGACCTCTGTGCAAACGTGAAGAGCGTCGGACGGATCGAAGTCACGAAAGGAGCAGGCCGCGACACAAGGCAGACAACCTGTCCACCCAGACCATAATCGAGCCAAGGGAGCGCGGGAGATGGTTCGTGTCGTCGCGCTTGGTGCCAGCAATCTGACACGTGGGTTCCAGACTGTCGTCTCGACGGCGAGATCGGTGTGGAGACCAGACGTTGAAGTACTAGCGGCGCTCGGTCATGGGCGATCTTATGGCACTCCGAGCCGGATTATTTTCCGTACGCTGGCCTTTCGCTCGATTCTGGTCCCGTCCTGCAGGTTGTCTCTTGCTCAAGTTATCGACCGATCGGAGTTGGTCAATGAAGGGCTGGCTAAGTTATCCGTGGCGTACGACGCGACATTCTTTCAACTTGATCCGTCGTGGTACGGCTTTGATCCCATCCATGTACGCCCTTCGCAATGGCGTCAGGCCTGGCAGCAGATTCTTGGCGCTCAGTCGGCGGCGAAGTCGGATGGCAGATCCGTGGTTGAGAGCCTAAAGCTATACTTTATGCGTCCCGAACGACGTTGGCTGTTTGGTTTGGAGCAGTGGACTCCCCAGTCTGGGCTTGCACTACGATCCGGCGGTCAGGTATGGCTGTATTGACTGATTGCGAAAGTTTCTGCTCCACAGCTTGCCACCGGTGACACGTGCGCAGATGCACAATGGAGGATAAATTGGCCGATACCTCATTTCATTATTCCATCTTGATCAAAAGGGTTGTGACAGGCCTTATTCTCGGTGCGCTTGCGGGAGCGGTCCAAGTCTGGTTCTTCAATCGCGATGTCATGTACCTCTGGGCCTCAGCTGCTGCCGGCGGGTTGTATATGGCGGCCTGGGTGCTCTTTACCGACTGGCTTCGACTTGCAGGCGGCAAAGTTCTTCTTGGGGCAGTTGCCGGTCTCCTTGCCGCCGTAGTGTGGTGGGCAATAGCTGTCCCTGTGGAAAATATGTTCATCCAGTCGGCTGTGGCGGGGCTCTGTTTCGGCGCGACCTATGCCTGGTCGGATCGGCGAATGCCATGACTTGTTATTCCGCTTGACTCTCACGGAGCGACCGTTTTTCTACACCGCCGTTCCGGCAGATGACAGATTATGCACGATGTGGCCGGGAAAACATGAAAGAGACGCATCGAATACTATTCCGCACAGTTGGGTCGGCATGCGCGGTTCTGTTGCTCTGTAGCTGTGTCGGGACGCAGTTGCTTGGAATGCCGGCCGCGCTTGTGGACCTGATGAATTCCGATGGGCTCACAAAGTCTGAGCCTGTCTCCGAGGATGTTTCTGCCTTCTCGCCGTTCACCTGCCTGGAGAGGCCTCACTTTTTCCGTGCAATCACAGAATTTCGTCCCGTGCATCATCTGCCGATTTTGACCACCTCTATCTTTCATCCTCCTTCCTCATAACCTGATCTTTTCTACGCCAATAACGGTGTATTGCTTGGTTCGCACGATCATCAGGGACTGGAGGATCTCCAGATTGCGAATCGGACCGATGGCTTCGAAGCGGATGGACTGATGTGACGGGAATGCGCATGAATGTCGAGGAGAGATTGTTCCCGTGGCATTGATCCACACATTCACGATCCTGATTTGCCTGGCGGCTCTGTTCAGCTATGTGAATCACCGGCTGCTGAAATTGCCGATGACGATCGGGCTGATGGCGGTAGCGCTGGTGTTCTCGCTCATTCTGCTGGCGCTGGGCAAGTTGGGATTCGGTGTGGAGGCTGAGGCCCAACGGTTCATCGGCGCCATCGATTTCAACGAAGCGCTGATGCATGGCATGTTGGGGTTCTTGCTGTTTGCCGGCGCGTTGCATGTCAAACTGGACGAGCTGCTGGATCTCAAATGGGTGATCGGCACTCTGGCGGTCATCGGGACGATCTTGTCGAGCCTGCTGATCGGGGGGCTTAGCTATGTGGTGTTCGCTCTCGTCGGCCTGCCGCTGCCCTTTCTCTATTGCCTGCTGTTCGGGGCGTTGATTTCGCCAACCGATCCGATCGCCGTCATGGGAGTCCTCAGACAAGCCCGCCTGCCCAAGGCACTGGAAATGAAAATCGTCGGGGAGTCTCTCTTCAACGATGGCATGGGCGTCGTGATATTTCTGGTCGTTTTGAATCTCGTTCCGAAAGAGACGGTGCACGTGACCGATGTGCTGGTACTCTTCGGGGAGGAAGCGCTCGGTGGAGCAGCGCTCGGGCTCGCCTTAGGATACATCGCGTATCGGATGCTCCGCTCGGTCGATAATTACCAAGTCGAGATTCTCATTACCCTGGCGCTGGTCATGGGCAGCTTCGGGCTGGCGGATCTGTTGCACACCTCCGGCCCCATCGCCGTGGTGGTGGCGGGGCTGCTCATCGGAAACTATGGGCGGCAATGGGCCATGTCGGAAACGACGCGGGAGCATCTCGATAACTTCTGGGAATTGTTGGACGAGTTGTTGAATGCGGTTTTGTTCGTGCTGATCGGATTGGAAGTGCTGGTACTGAGTTTCCAACAACCCTATCTGATCGCCGGACTCGTGGCCATTCCCTTGGTGCTGGCGGCACGTTGGATTACCGTGGTGCTCCAAGTCAAAGGGTTGAGCGTTGTGCGCGAATTCAACGAGAAGACGATCAGGATTTTAACCTGGGGCGGCTTGCGCGGCGGCATTTCCGTCGCGCTGGCCCTTTCACTGCCGCCAGGTTCGTCGCGCGACGCCCTGGTAACGATCACGTATGCCGTCGTCGTCTTCTCGATCCTTGTACAGGGCTTGACGATCAACCGCGTGCTGGGAGAGGGACCACAGGCTCCGTAAGCGCTGTGAACATAATTCATGAGAACGAAGCGAATCGTCGAGGAGGAGGGCGCATGATGCAAGAGCGATGGGTGACGCGGTTGATGGAACGATTCATCGAGTGGGGGATGGGGTCGGGGATTCGTGTGTTGCTCGTCGGTGCGACCATGGTGCTCCTGCTCGTGATTACAAAACAGGTTCTGAAACGTCTGCGAAATCTGTACGAAGGCACTTTGCCGAGTCCGGCACAGCGTCGACGGGCCGACACGCTCACACATGTGCTGCGCGACGTGGCACGCGTGTTCATTGTGGCCGTCGGCACAATGATGGTGTTGTCGGAGATCGGCATCGACCTCAAACCACTGCTGGCGGCCGCCGGTTTGGGAGGATTGGCGATCGGGTTCGGCGCTCAGAGTTTGGTGAAAGATGTCATTTCGGGATTCTTTATCCTGCTGGAAGATTCCATCGCCGTGGGAGACGTCGCCGAGATCGCCGGCGTGAGCGGCGTGGTCGAAGAGGTCAAGCTACGCACCATCACGTTGCGCGACGTGTCCGGCAGTGTGCATGTCGCGCCGAATGGGATCGTCGATCGGGTGAAGAACATGACGAAAGGCTACTCCTATTACGTCTTCGACATCGGTGTCGCGTATCAGGAAGACGTGGATCGCGTAATGGCGGTGTTGGTCGAAATCGCGAAGGAACTCCGGGCCGATCCCTCATATGCCGCGGATATTCTGGAACCGCTGGAAATGCTCGGGGTCGATCGCTTCGATGAGTCCGCCGTGATCATCCGGTGCCGTCTCAAGACCCAACCCAGTCAACAATGGCGGGTCGGACGAGAAATGAACCGTCGGATCAAGAAGACGTTCGATGCCAACGGCATTGAGATCCCGTTTCCCCATCGAACGATTTACTGGGGACAGCCGGAGCAGGCCTCAGGAGTATTCGCCCAAACCGGCACATAGTCCATGACTCACTCTGGGAGGATTGTCGCTCCGAGCCGGACGACCGAGCAAAGATCAACGAAGGAATTTGCGCAGGCTTGAATTACAGAAGAAGGTAGATAGCCGTCACAGCTCCAAAGAACTCGGAGGTGTTCTTGCCTCTGAGGCTGAACCATGGGCCGGCAATCAGCCCGACGTGTTGCGTGAAGTGGTATTCCACAGCCGGTGCGATGGAGAGGAGATTGCTGTATCCCTTTCCTACGATTGCCGGCTCGCCTTGTACACCGACCCCCATCGTTCCGGAAAAGTGCGTCGCGTTGATCGTCTGGAATCCGATATCGAGCGCGAGCACCACGTGCCGGGTGAGCGTATACTCTCCTGCGATGATGAACGTGGTTACGGATCCCGGCTCAACACGACCTGCGGTGCCGAATCCTCCACCGTAGGTATTGAATCCGCGCACCGTGACGGGCGAAGAGAAGCCGTACGACGCATTCAGGCGGTACCTGAACACACGATCCCCTCCCAGCGGGAGCGCTTTCTGCACGGCGATGCCGAGAGTCGTGCCAAACGAGCCACCCCCAATCCCACCCAGACTTGCCGTGGATGGCCCGAGATCGTTGTAACGACCGGTCGGAAGGACTTCTTGAACCCAGAACAGCACATGTGGAAGCCATGATTCAGCATCGCCGCGCAGAACTTGGAAGCCCAGCTGGAGGGGCAAGTCGCCGAATCCGGAGAGGGAGTCGTGTGATGAGGAGTTCTCAAGCCACTGCGGTGCGATTCCAATATCGATCCGGCTCGTGAGACCGTAGATGAAGAACGTTTGTTGAATGATCGTGCGCGACACGGTGGCGGACTGGAGGCGCCAATTGTCGTTATATAATCCGCCGTAGCGCGTATAGAAGACGTAGGGCTGAACGACCACATGTTCAGGGCTGAGTGTGCGACCTCGCGTCGATAGCAGTGTGCCTGTGAACCAGGGATCGGAAGATCCGGGTGGGTCGACCTCGGAATTTCCACACCAGCCCGATTCTGCAAGGCAGACACAGATGAGAAGCAGGCCGAGAACGATTGCGAGTCGCTTCCCAGCTAGACAAGTGTGGTCAAGATAACTGGGCATGGCAACGACGTGATTGCCTCTCACCGGACGGCCACTTTCGAAACAAGATGAACACAGCGCTGAGAGGTAGGAGATCAAGACCCTCTCCGTAGGCGTCCTTGTAGCACAGTGATGGCCCATATTCACGCGATGGCAGTGCATCGAGGAGTGAGATGCATTGCTCCATCAGTTGATTCAGTGTTCGCACTCCCGAACGAAACGCATCAAGATGACTCTCTGAGATGAGAGAGACGTATGTCGGGAAGCTGAAGGTTCCATTAGGAGGGCGGCCGTGCTCCGACTCTCCCATTGCTTCTTGTGGATTTTTAGTTGAATGTGGTTAATAGCGGGATCTGCTCGGTCAATGAGTACCGTTGGAACAATCTACTATGGTGCCCCATTCATCGGGTACGATCCGTCCGATACCGGCGTCAGAAACACTCGTGCCATGAGTACTTTCGACGGAAAGGAGTGTTCCATGAGAATGCTAGGTTTGGTATTGAGTTGGCTCGTCATAGTACCGGTGAACACCTTCGCAGGTCCGGCCAAAGAAATGCCTGCAGCTGAATCGCTCCCGCCTCTTCCATTGAGTTTGGAAGAACTCCACGCGAGAATCGATCGGACTCATCCGCTCTTACGAGGCGCCGGCGCTGAAAAGACCATCGCCCGCGGGAAGATGCTCAAGGCGCTGGGCGCCTTTGAACCCACCCTGGTGAATGACTCGGAGCTTGAACGCTTTATTTCAAGCAGTGATCCAAGTAAGGGCACGCAAACGGTGGGGTATAACGACACACTGGTTGAAGCGCTACACCCATTAGGGTTTAAGGGTAGTGCCGGATTCCGCCAAGCGATCGGGAATGCGAGAATTCCCGACTTGTCCTTCGGCGACGGGAATCAACAAGTCATCCTGGGGGGCTTCTTGCCATTACTCAGAGGCTTGATGATCAATCCCGAACGGGCAGAGCTCCAGCGATCGGAGTTGGCCGATCCCCTCGCAGACACCAAGATCGCCCAGACGAGGCAAGGTCTCTTCTTGGCGGCGGCCCATCAATTTTGGGAATGGGTGGCGGCCGCCAAATTGCTCGACATTCAGAAGCGAGCGCTCACCGTTGCGGAACAACGTTACCAGCAAGTGGACGAACGCGCGAAGGCCGGTGTGGTCGCTCCGATCGACGTGTCGGAAGCCGGTCATGAGGTGCACCGGCGGCGGGAAGTGGCCATCGCCGCCCGACGAGTGCTCGAGCAGGAGCAGTTCAAACTCTCCATGTTTCTGTGGGAGCGCGGCGCTCCGACGATTCCACCGATCGATCGCGTTCCGGAATTTCCCACGGTTGGGCAGATACCCGCCCCGGATGACATTAGGGCGCATAAGCTCGCAGCGATGAAAGAACGGCCGGAGGTCAAGGAATTGGAAGTGGAGGCCAGGATGAATAACATCGATCTTGCGTTGGCGAAGAATAATCTGCTCCCAAGTCTTAATCTAGAAGCGGCACCGGCCCGTACACCTGAGAAATTTGTGCTCGGGTTAGGATACCGATTTGGCGTAGAATTTCGAATTCCGCTTCTGCAGCGCCGCAGCCGTGGCGAGGTGCTGCAGGCCCAAGGCCAGGCCGAACGACTTGTGGTGGCGCAACAGTACCGAGAAAACCAAGTCCTGGTCGATGTCGATAATGCTGTCTCTGCGATCGAGCGGGCCAAGGAAAGAATCGAAGAGGCAGTACAGGCGCTTCGTCTGGTCGCGCTGGTGGAAGAGGGAGAGCGGTACCGTTTCAGTGTCGGCACCAGCAGCGTGCTGTTCGTCAATCTTCGCGAACGCAATACCATCGATTCCGAGAATCAAGTCATTCGGGCGAAGGCGGACTACTATAAGGCTTTAGCCCAGTATCAGTGGGCGATCGGGGCATGGGCCAAAGGCTCGAGCGAAGCCATGTGGGTGAGTAGTCGGTAAAGCGACCGGTCGGGAACAGCGGGACAAGTCTAGATAAGTCCTTAAACTGCTGAGGTCCACGTGCGAGGGGGGCTACAACCACCGAGACGTCTGACCTGTGGATGATCAAAGGAGGGGGCGATGGGCGAAGCGCTCGACAAGCACCATCCTAACCTGCTTGAAGTTCTGAAGCTGTTTGGAAAGTTTCTCCGCCTTGAGCAGAGGATCCTCGTTCTTGTGGTCACGTATTCGCTCGTCGTCGGACTGTTCTCCCTTATCGTCCCCCTGACCGTTCAAGAGCTCGTCAACACGTTTTCGTTTGCAATTCAGCCGGTCATGATCGCCACGCTTGCCATCATCATGGTCGTCGTGCTGGCGTTCGTCGGAGCCTTTCGGGCGCTGCAATACTACGCGGTGGAGGTTCTTCAACGTCGACTGTTTGTGAGGACGGCCTTTGCCATGGCACAGAAGCTTTCCCTTGTGCGGGTTCATGGATTTAGACCTCGCGCGTCGAATTGCTTTGTAGAAACCGCGTTCATGCAACGTGCGGTCTCGACCCTCCTCGTCGATCTGGTCCATGTGCTGGTAGGCGGCATGATCGGCATGACCATTCTGGTCTTCTATCATCCGTACTTTCTCCTCCTGAACCTCGTACTGCTCCTCGGCTCGGCGTTCATCTTCTTTGTTCTGTCTCGAGGAGGATTACGGACGACCATCGACATGTCTCACGCCAAATATGATGTGCTGCATTG
Source organism: uncultured Nitrospira sp. (assembly GCA_964485915.1). Taxonomy (GTDB): domain Bacteria; phylum Nitrospirota; class Nitrospiria; order Nitrospirales; family Nitrospiraceae; genus Nitrospira_D. The sequence goes on from CAZAKX010000014.1 coordinate 19,390, forward strand.
GATTCAGGAACTCTCCCACAACGTGCTCCACCTGAAGGCAACCAACAGCCACGCATTGTTGATGCAGAAGACCGATGAACTGGCGAAGAAGTATGTGGCCTGTCGTCGCGCACGCTTCGCCGTCTTGCTGCGTCAATTTCTCGCCTCGGTGGGCGGGCAAGCGCTCGCGCATAGCGGCGCGCTGGCCTTGGCTGGTTGGCTCCTGTCCAGCGATCAGTTAACTCTCGGCCAACTTGTAGCAGTGGAGGTCGTGGTCGGAAGCCTGCTGATCAATTTTGATGCGGTGGTCAAGAGCATGGGGCAGGTGTACTTCTTCTTCACGGCTTTGGTGGAATTGGATGCCTTCTTGGCGTTACCGAACGATCAACGCCACCTCCCTCCGACGTCGTCGGTGACCCTCCCTGACCCAAAGACTCACGGTATCCGAGTAACCTGTACTGGCGTGGGCCTGATGCAAGATGGAGTGCCGGTGTTTGAGAATTTTGACCTGGATATCGCCTCCGGTGAAAAGGTCGCGATTTATGCGAAAACGACGTCGGTCAGGATGTTCTTGGCCCGGGTGCTGGCTGGTCTGGAATCGCCAACCAGTGGGATCATTGCCTATAACGACGTTGAGCTGCGGCACCTCGATCAGCACGTCGTAAATCGGTGTCGCGGTTTTATGATCGATTCGCAGCTGTCGCTGATAGACGGAACCATCGCGGACAATATCGTCTGGGGACGGGCGTATGTCTCCTACGACGATGTCCGTTGGGCGCTCCGGTTGACTCAGCTCCAGGAAGAAATCGCAACACTCCCTCAAGGGATCAACTCCAATATCAGCGTGTTCGGGGAGAGTCCTGCCCCAAGCCATGTGTTGCGTATTCTCCTTGCACGGGCCGTTCTTGGACGGCCGCAGCTCTTGATCTTCGATGGCATGATTCACGACATGCAGCCTGCGCTGCGAGACCGGATCCTCCAGCAAATCTGCTCGAAAGACGAATCCTGGACGGTAATGTTCGTCTCGAGCGACCCCACGCTCACGTCTTATGTCGATCGCCGCATTGCTCTGAGCGATTCAGATGGCTCAGCGTCGTTGTTACCCACCTGAAGTGCACACAGAATTGGACCGATTGAGAAACAGGCTTGCAAGGGTCTTGGTGGAACAAAAATGACTACTTTGAGCCTCGCCCTGCCTTGGGTAGGATCGTGTCGAGAATCGTGTGCGATCGTTCCAGGTAGTCGGGCGGGAAGAGGTTGAACCGGCGCCAGAGTTCATACCAGAGGGGGACGCGATTGAGGATCACCCAGCCCATCACCTTGGTGCCTTGCCGAACATGAGCTTGTTCGGGCCATGAACGATCATCGGGATCAGGAACAACCCAGAATCGGTAATTCCCTTTGCCATCGTCCACCTGGTCAATCACTTTGATCACGCCGGAATACGTGCCAGCCATCAAGTCGGGCCAAGCCGGCAAGGGAATAGCGGGGATGCCATAGAAGAGGATTTTGACTTTTCGGCCAACATTCAATAAGGGTGCGTCGAGACCGTCCGCTGCCATCTCCACGGCCTTGTCGGTACTGGTGGGAGAGAGACGAAACAAGGTATCACCTTGACGGACGGTTTCGCCGACCCCGACCTTGGTCATTTTCACGACGGTGCCGTCGATGGGGGCAACAACTTTACTGACCAACCGACGTTGCTCGGCGTTGGAGAGGCGGAGGGACACGTCGGCAAGCTGGTCCGTGACTCTGGCCGCTTCGGCCACCGAGGCATCGCGGCTCGCTTCTGCGTCGAGCAGCCGCTGTAACATTTCTGCACTGACTTGGTCGCGACCGAAGCTGAGCGATTTCATCGCCTCCTCGGCTGCTTGAAGGTTTGCTCGCATACCTTCAAGATCGGCTTGGCTGGCCGTGTCGGCTTGGATCGCCAACTCCAATTCGCGCTGAGAGACCAACCCCCTTTTCGACAGTTGTTTATGCCGTTCGACATGCAGCGCGGCGGTCGTCGCGGTGATTTTGGCCGCCTCCACCTTTTGGTGCGCTTCCCGCACCTTATTACCGGCCTCGACCACGCGAGCCTCCGCCGATGGAACGGCGGCTTTCACGAGGTTCCGCATTTCAAGAATCCGTTTATCAAGCTGCTCGACTCTCATCAGCGCTGCACGCTGCGTCTTCTCCAGCGCCTTCTGGCGTTGATCCAGAAAGGTCAGGAGATGGGGAGACATGAAATTGGGATCATTGTCCTCCAGCTCAAGAATAAGCTTCCCCTCCTTCACCTGATCACCTTCCAACACATGCCATTTCTTGATGCGGCCGGAGATCTGTGACTCGATATCCTGCGGCCGCTCGTAGGGTGTATACGCCGACATCTGACCGGTCACAGTGATTGTCTGTGTCCACGGGACAAAAATAATAACCAGCAGGAAGAGCAGGAGCAGGCTGATCGGTAGACGCGAAGAGAATCTCCATCGCACAGGCAACTGGGCCTCTGCCCAGGATTGAAGTTTGTTCGAAGAAAGGAGTGTATCGATGGAACTCTCACTATATCTGGAATCGATCTGAACAAGAGCACGGGCCTTTTCCGCAAGATGGAGCGGTAGATTGGAGCCGGACCGGTCTTTGGTGCTCATGATCAATTCATCGACCCCAGAGGCAGATCTCTACAGGCTCACCTAGTCGTCCTCATAAATATAGGAAGAACTTACTGGTGAGTCAATTATCGTCGCTGATCAGTCGGTAGACTATGGCGAGACGGCAGAGACTTACGCGTTGCCATGCATCGAGGGATAGGACTCAGCCGCGGATGAAGACGAAGTCGTGTCAGGATCGTGTAACGGCCTGCAGTACGATTGTTTACTTCTCTGGGTCCTTGTCGTCCATATCCTTCTTGACTTCCCTTAAGACGGGCCTGCCCTGTGCCAGACTGGCAATGAGATCGTGTTCGGGAACTTTCTTGTGCACCAGGTTCTGATGGCAGTCGATGCACGTGGCGCCCTCCGTCTCCATCTTCTTGTGCGCGGCCTTGGCGGAGGCGCCCGGCGGCCTCGTATTCTTGTGGCAGGCCCGGCAGGTTAGGCTGTCCCATTCCTTGAGTTTCATCCGAGCCCGATAGGCCGCTTCCGGGCGGTGTTCGTCGAATTTCTCAACGGTGGAGTAGTCGGTGGTAAATTCCTTGATCAGGAACGGCACGCCATCCACCACGTGCGTATAGATCGCCTTATGAAAGTTCGAGAAGCCTTGGGGCACATGGCAATCCTTGCACCCAGGGTCGGCGCCGAGCGCGCCCCAGTGCGAAGACTTCTTCAGCTCCTCATAGGGGTAGGTCTCGGAATGACAGCTCGTACAGAATTCGGTCCTGGAAATGGCCGCTTCGCCGCCGAATACGACTGCGATGAAGCCGATTCCGAGAATCGCCCCGGTGGCAAGAGTGCTGCTGATCTTCCCCATGGTCAGTCGTCCTCAGCATGATCGTGTTTCACAGGCGGTTTCGCCTTCCTCTGGAATTCTTCGTGGAACTTTGGAATTGGGAGACCGGTGAAGGCGCCGTCCAGTTTGAAATGCTCGTGCAACGCCTTGTCGCTTCGAACGGCTTTCTCGAAGTCGAAGGCGTACTTCTTGTCGACTTTCGGCGTGAACGGCGTATAGGGTTTCTTCACGCCCTTCCACCCCGACCCTTCGTAGTTCAAGTGACACGCGTTGCACTGTTCAGCGAACTCAAAGTCTTGTCCCGCCTCAACCAGTCGTTCTCGATCCATCGTTTTCTGAGACTTTTCAAAGGCCTCACCGGCTTTTCGATGGAGTTTCCGGTAGTCGCTGCCGGCGCCATGACACGATTCGCAGCCGACTCCGGTCAGAAACTTATCCGGCTCCTCAATCATGTACCCGCCTTCTTTGCCCCATCCATCAACATGGCACCCGATGCAATCCTTATCCTTGGTGTAGTCTTTTTTCGGATCCAGTTTGGCCTTCAGCTTCGCGTCCTTCCGCGTATTGGGTTTCAGCGATTCGATGGCCTTCGCATGGAGCGTGCGATCCCATGACTCGCCTTGACTCTTATGGCAGTTGTAACATTTCTTCCGTCCCTCGAAGGTGGCTTCAGCCGATGCGGTGCTAGCCAATACCAGAAGCACAGCGGCAGCGGCCATCGCATACGGAATCGGATGATTCACGGGCCCTGCAGGGTTATGGGGTTCTCATCGGATCGCGGTTCAACTCCTTCAAGTCCTTCCGCATCGGCTCGCTTTCCCCTCTGCGCCCCCACCAAGGATCGAGTCTATCGGAGTAGCCATCGACGCTATCAGGCATATCGAATGAGGGACCGAGAAATGTGTCGTAGGACCGCGTACCCTTGCCGGATGCTGCTGAATCGCTTCCACGATCGCGTTCTGACTCGCGTTTATCCTTGTCTCTCCCCAACGTCAGACCGAAGGCATCATGGAAGGTGGGGGTGAGTACGCGGTGGATCAACGAATCCTGCTCAAGCACACCGCAGTCGACGGTATGGTGGTCGGTCCAATGCCGTTGGGAGTAGGTTGACCAGTCGGCTGAAACAAAGCCCGGTACGGCGAACCATGCCAAGATCATCAACGAAACGTATATCTGTCTCATCCCGATGCTCCTTTCTGCGTGTATTACTCAGAAGACAGTAACTTGAACAACAAATTGATGCGAAAAGGCCTTGTTTTATAGCGCTGCGCACTGACATGCGTTGTCTTAATTGCTGACTTCTGAGTAAGTCCCTCGTTCCGAATTTCTACGGTCTCCAGCAAGCCGACGATGTCGTTCACGCTCACTCTCGCCGTGCAGCACATCCGTCTTCCAGGGTGTGAAAGGCTTCCTCGAACTCATTCAATGGCTGATATCCGGCCTGCTGTCTTGAGGGCACTCTACAAACGTACTCGGCGTTGAGGAACTAGGGGAGCACCCAGTCTGACAAACAAAGCCAGCTAGTGGAGTGCGGGAGCAGACGCGTTACGGTTGAGCGCTGGCGAGACCTTGCACGATCGCGAAGCGCATCAGCTCCGCCGTGGTGTGAATATCCAATTCTTCCATGAGGCGGGTCTTGTGGAACTCGACGGTCTTCACGGAGACGTTGAGCAGCGTGGCGATCTCTTTCGTCCCCTTCCCTTCACCGATCAATTGCAGGACTTCGCGTCGGCGGGGCGTCAATTCGGAGACGGTCCGTTTGATGGGCGGAATACGCTCAGGATTCAGCGCACTCTCCAGCACTGATGTCGCAATGGCGGGGGTGAGATAGTGCTGCCCTCGCAGCGCGGCCTCGATGGCCAGCGGCAGCTCCATGGGAGCCGAGTGTTTGAGCAAATACCCGCTCGCGCCGGCCTCAAACGCTTCGGTCGCGTAGGTCGAACTGGTCTGCATGGTCAGGAAGACGAGTTTCGTGTTTGGACACAATGTCTTGATCTGACGTGCGGCATCAATCCCGTTCAGTAACGGCATGGCAATGTCCAGGATGATCAGGTCCGGTTCAAGACGTTGAGCCGCCTCAACGAGCGCACGGCCGTCTTGAGCCGTCCCGACAATCTCGCAGGTGTCGTCGAGCAACTTGTGCAACCCGGCCAACATCATCTTGTGATCGTCGGCCAATAGGACTCGTGGTTTGTTCAACGGATCATCCCTCCCGATCACCTGGCCAATCAGGCTGAGGCCCGTGCGGTTCGCTCAATCGTCGTGGCCCTCTCATCATGCGACACCCCCAGAAATTGAGTCAGGGAACGGGACCCAGGCATGCACCTCCGTTCCCTTTCCTGGTTGCGTACGGATGCGGAACGTGCCGGTCATGAGCTGAACCCGTTCTTCCATGCTGAGGAGCCCCAGCCCTGGAAAAGGGCCTTCAGTTGGATCCAGAGCAAATCCCTTTCCGTTGTCCCGGATACACACCCCCACGCCCTTGGGTGTGCTCAGGAGTCGGACCAGCACTTCCGAGGCCTCGGCATGTTTATGGATGTTCTGGAGGCATTCCTGGGTCACCCGAAACAAGCAGGTGGCCGCGTCGATCGGGAGAGACCTGGGAATATTGCGACGTATATACTGAATGGCCAACCCGCTGCGGCGTCTGAAGTCATCAACCTGGTCCCGGATGGCTGCCTCCAAGCCGAGATGTTCAAGCAGCGAGGGATGCAGCTGGTACGCAAAGTTGTGGATGTCGGTAGCCAGTTGCCCAGCGGCCTGCCGAAGACGGTGCAGGTGATCGCGAAGCGGTGGGTCTGATGGAAAGGATCGTTCCAGTGAACCGATATCGACGGCCAAGAGGGCAAGTCGTTGGGTGAAATCATCGTGCAGCTCGCGCGCCAGCCGCTGCCGCTCGCGTTCTTGAGCCGTCAGAAGCTTTGCGGTCAACTCCTTGAGTTGCGCTTCATGTTGGCGCAGCAGGGCTTCCGCCTGTTTCCGTTCGGTGATGTCCTTTTCCGATCCGACCATACGGACGGCTTGGCCTGTTTCATCCCAGATCGCCACGCCACGGTCTAGAACCCACATCCAGCTTCCGTCAGATCGCTGGATCCGATATTCCTCCCGAAACCCCTCTCGTGTTCTGGCCAGATACCCATACAGATGCTTGAGAACACGGTCACGATCATCCGGATGGATCCGTTTTGCCTTCTGCCCGATCGGCTCCTGATCGCTCTGCTGGGAAAACCCGTGCATGGCAGTCCAGTGAGGCGAACACACGACCTGGCGCGTCATCAAATCCCAGTCGTACACACCATCATGCGTGGCCTGCGTCACAAGCTCCCAACGATCGAGGGCGGTTTGGAGTTGTCCGGTACGTTGTGCAATATGTGATTCCAGTTGGTCGTTGACGGTGCGCAAGGCCTCTGCCGCCTCTCTGCGCTGTTGGGTTTCACGTTGAAGACTTTCTTTGGCGCGTTCCAACTCGACGGTGCGTTGAGCGAAAATCATCCCTCCCCATAGCGCAGACCAGAGGGCAACAAAGCTAATGCTTCGGTCTACCGCAGACCAGCTCACAGGAACTCCCGACGGTGACAGAAAGAGGCCCGCCATCGTGAGCCCTGAAGACAGCACACCCAGGATACACGCGAACCACCACCCTCTCAGCCAGAGGCCGGCCAGACAGACCGGCATATAGAGTATCGACACGGAGAAGCCGCGTGGTGTGAGCCAATCCAGGAAGAATACTCCGCCCACCGCTATGTACAGCAGGAAGGACGCGACCAGAGTCGGTATGGTCGTCCTCGCAGGTCGTTCTCTCTCAGTCGAATCAGCGTGACTCCCCAGGGTGGACTGGATCATGGGGCGATCATAGGCCCCAACGACCTTGTTCGCAAGATCCGGAAGGTCTCCGACCGGTGAAAAGAAGGTCCACTAGCAGTCTTTCAACTCCGCACTGAGTCAACCCCTAGTAGTAGAGGGACAAGGAATCCCATTACGGTAATAACGCAGACGACGATGCAGAGTTTTTACATGAAGAGATGACGTCGGATGAATCTCGTGCCAGACGGAGGTGAACCGATGGGCGTGATGGAGAAAGAGAAGGGGTCCTGCCCTCGTTGTCATGGCTTCATGGTGCCGGTGATCCTCGAGGGCTCCGAGACCGTTGTGTTGGATCGGCGTGAGCGACCCGGCAGGCGCTGCATCAACTGCGGCGAGTGTATCGACCCGTTGATCCTGGCTAACCGTCGAGATGCCGAACCCCGAGTCCGAATTCACCACATGCACCACAACCAAGGAGGGCATCATGGATAGAGTATGGTTGTATTTAGGAGGGATGGCAGTGGCATTTGGCATCGCCATCTATACGGTGATTTCCATCGTGAAAAGCACGAGTCCTCCGGCGTATTGAGTAAAAAGGAAGTCCAAGCGAGAGGCGTGAATCCGATGAATCAGCAGACCGTGTCACACAACCAGCAATCAACCGCTCAAACTGTCACCGGAGGACCTATCATGAAGATAAGGACATTGACGGGCATATTCTTGGCTCTCGGCCTGTTGATGAGCCTCCCGGCGTCGGCATCGGATGACCTCGAGGCTCTCATCAAGGCAGGGGATCATCGAAAGTTGGAGATGCAGTATCTCGAAGAGGCAAAGGCTCTCAAAGCCAAAGCGGAGAAGTGGGAGGTTCTCGCCGAATATTACGAAAAGTTTCCGGACGAGTATTCCGGCGGCAGCGAGAGCGTGCATAAGCATATTGAGAATGTCCGTGCCATCGCGGAGGACTATCGGAAAGCCATGCACGAAGCTCGCGACTTGGCCTTGCGACATCACTCATTGATACGGAAAGGCCCGTGAGGTCTGCGAGAGTCGAAGACTGAGTAGTGCATCTCATCACAATAGGCACAGGGATCAGAATGGGTGCTCGGTAAAACTGCAAACACAGCAACGAGAGCTCAGGTTGGCGTTGGAAAAGTCCATGGCTACCAAGACGTCCTCGAGACCAGCGAAGACCGATCGGTCACGGAGGCGCACATGAACAGACTACGTCACGATACTGTAAAAGGCGTATTGGCTGTCGGACTGTTACTCATGGGAACCGCATGTGTGGCGATTGAAGCGGGGCATGAGGGTGTACTGGTCGAGCAGCCGTTTGTCTTCGGTCATGGCGGTGTCGATCCGGTTCCTACCACCACGGGGCGGATCTGGGTCGTGCCGACGACTAAAGTGATTGCAGTCGAGGTCAGGCCGGTCCAGTACTCGGAACATTTCGACATCATCTCGGCCGAGAATGCCCCGGTGTCCTTCGACGCTTTCATCATTGCGAACGTCGTGGAGGGGCGTTCTCCTGAACTTATCGCCAAGTATGGTCCCGACTGGTATCGAAACAATGTGAAAGAGGCCTTCCGAACCTTTGTTCGTGAAGAAGTACAGAAGTACCCGCTCTTCCAGTTGACGACCGATCCGACCACTCGCGCCAAATTGCAGGACGCCATTGCGCGTGAGGTGCAAACCAAGTTGATCGAAAAGCAGAACATTCCGATTCGGCTGAACCGCATCGTGGTCGGCAGCATTATGCCGCCGAAGGGGGTGGTGGAGCAGACGACTGAAACCATCGTGCAGGAGCAGCGGAAAATCACAATGGCTGAATTCCAGAAAGCCGAAGAAGCGCGTGAAAAGGCAGAAAAGCAGCGCGGTATCGCCGACCGGGCCTATCGGGAGTCGCTGGGGTTGTCAGCGACGGAGTTCGTCGACCTTCGCCGCATCGAAGTGCAAAAGGAGATCGTACAGCACTCTCCGACAGCTCTGACGGTCATCATGGGCCTCGAGCGCACTGCTGTCAACCTGCCGCCGTTGGGGGCAACCCAGTAGACATTCACGTGCGGCGCGCGAGCTGCCTGTACGCGCAGGCGACATCGTTTCCGTTGGTGACGGTGTTTGTTGAGCCATCTAAACAGGCCCAGCGGGAACTCCTCCTCTGCTCCAGTGTTCGACAGAAAGGAGAGGCACCCATGCGTATCATCGGTCTGTTTGCGATGTGCGTATTGCTAACGGCGTGCACGACTCCACCGATCTTTCCTCCCGAGATCATGAAGGACGCCGAAATCGACACCTTTGTCCTCACGGCCTGGAAGAACCGCATGTATGACCCCACTCCTGCCAACTTTGCCTCTCATAAAGTGCAGTTGGGAGGACAGATCACACAAGCCATTCGGAAGCCGGACGGAGCGGTCATTGTTGCCAAGGAGCAGCCCATAAATAAGTACCTGGGGTACGGCCCGACGTCCGTCATACGGAAAGACTCCTTCGAATTCGCGATCGTACTTACTGGTGTTCCAGACATCGACATGTTGCAAGCCGGCAATCAGCTTGCTGTTGTCGGAACGCCGGCTGGAGCCGGTCCGGTCGTGATCGGTGGGATGCCGAGAGTTCTGCCGCGCCTTCTTGCGCAATGCCTTCACATCTGGATGACCGACGGATACGAAACCGATTTCGGCTCCTATGAGAGCTCGGGATATTACCCTCTGGAGAAACGAACCTGGTGTCATGATGACAGCGAGGAGAGGTCATTAGCCAGCGACAGCGAAGATGAGGGGGAGGGCCTTGAAGAGTCGTGAAAGGCCTGGTGCATGGGCGGTCTGCTCGTGGAGGGAGAACTCGAGGGAGATCTCGTGACCTGTCATTGGCACAGCCGGGAACACAATGTCCGAACCGGCATTTCTCTGGGAATTGATTTACTACCTCAACAACTATCCCAAAGCAGGAGGAACCGTCATGAACCACTCACACTCTAGTCAGGTTATGGACGATCTTACCGCAGTGTTCGCGGCCAGTGGACGCACCCCCATTCTGAGGCGGCCGGACGAATACGGCATGGCTTATGAAGACATATTCTTTCCATCACTCGACGGGGTCGGGCTCGAAGGCTGGTTCATCCCGTCCTATTCTGACCGTCTCATTATCTGTAGCCATTGCATGAGCGGCAATCGTTATGGTTATCCGGGGCATCTGGAGCCCTGGACAAGCTTCAGCGGCGTCGAAGTCAACTTCCTTCCCATGTACAAAGCCCTGCATGACGCGGGCTATAACGTGCTCGCGTACGATTTGCGCAACCATGGGCTCAGCGGCTCCGGCAATGGCGGAATCGTCGGCAGCGGCTTCGAGTACCGCGACATGATCGGCTCTCTACGCTATGCGGGGACGCGCCTGGGTCTGCGCAAGATGAGGACCGGCTTACTCAGCGTCTGCCTCGGTTGTGACGCGACTATGGTCGGGATGTACCGACACCCGGAAGAGTTCGAGCACGTGAGGACGTTGCTGGGACTGCAGCCGGTTTCGGCCAGGGGGTTTGTCGAACAGGCCTCGGAAGTGACTGGGGTCCCAAACGGCGTCAAGTTGTCCGACAAAGCCATTCACCAGTGGACCGGCATCCACCTCAATGGGCTGTCGCCGATCATACATGCGAAAGCGGTGCGAATGCCCACGCTGCTCGTGCAGGTACGCGACGAGGTCACGACGAAGCCATCCGACGTGGAGACGATCTATGACAACATTTCTGCCAAGGACAAAAAACTGTTCTGGATTGAGGGCACGACCCGGCGGTTCGATGGCTACAACTACTTGGGCGAGCATCCGGAACTTATGCTCGAATGGTTCAAGGCGCACATGAATTGAGCTTGCCGCATTCATCGAGCGGGTCGTCGAGCGCAATGCTTCATTAGGCTGTGCTGCGGATATGAAGGTGATGAGCGATGAAAGGAAACTCGATCCTGAATTGTGCGTCTCCGACAAGAGATACAATCTCGTTCAATTGAACCCAAATGAATGTACTGAAACCGAGGATCAACCCGGACGAACTGAGGATGCGTGTGACAGATGAAACGAAGAGCCTCTCTGTTGGATTGGGCTCTACAACGGCAATGCCTAGCTATCTTTCAATTCCGCACTAGGTCAACCCCTAGTAGTACGGTGGCAAGGGATCACATTACGGTGGTAACGCAGACTGCGATGCAGAGTTCTACAGGATAAGGCGACATCGGATGAATCTCGTACCAGACGGAGTCGAACCGATGGGCATGATGGTGGAAGAGAGGAGATCGTGTCCACGGTGTCATGGTTTCATGGTGCCGGTGGTCCTCGACGGCTCCGAGACCGTTGTGTTGGATCGGCGTGAGCTACCCGGCTGGCGCTGCGTCAACTGCGGCGAGTATGTCGACCCGTTGATCTTGGCCAATCGCCTCGCGAGCCGGCAGGACGTGCTCATGGGCCAGAGGCCTTGCCTGCCATGACGACATCAAACGAAGGATTCGTCCGGACGGTCGGAAACCGAGAAGATGATGGACCTATGCACGACCCCATCAACGCCCGCATCGCATGGTGCCGGCGGCAGCGAGCACAGGCCCGTACGGAATCAGAAGCGGAGGAGTGGTGTGCGGAAGAAGACGGACTAAGGGATGCGTTGCTGAACAGGAACCAAGCCGATGCCTATCGGTTGAGCGCCACCGAGATCTTTCGACGGTATGAGTTGGGTTTGCGAGACGGAAGGGGATTGCTGCAGATCGCAGAAGTGGAACCTATTGCTCCGGATGTCCCGACGGAATCGACGACGGATTATTCCCGTGGTGATACGTGACTCGGTCGATGAGCCGCCACAGGACGGCCGAGACATGCCGCTGTAGGACGTTTGCTTGATAGAAAGGAGGGGCAAGCAAGACCGGTGAGTGCAGATGAATCTATAGACTGTCTCATAGCTGGAGGCGATTAGGTGCTCGTAATATTGAATGCCACAGGAGGACCTACCATGAAGATAAGGAAATTGACCGGGATATTCTTAACTCTCGGCTTGCTGATGAGCCTGCCGGCCTTCGCATCGGAGGATATTGAAGCGCTGATCAAGGCCGGGGATCATCGCAAGCTTCAGATGTACTATCTCGAAGAGGCAAAGAACCTCAAAGCCAAATCAGATAAGTGGGAGGTTCTCGCCGAATATTACGAAAAGTTTCCGGACGAGTATTCCGGCGGTAACGAGAACGTGCACAAGCATATCGAAAATCTCCGCGCCATGGCGGATGACTATCGGAAAGCCATGCATGAAGCGCGCGATTTGGCCTCGCGACACTACTCCTTGATAAGAAAAGGCCCGTGAGGCCTACGGACGTCTCAAGTATTTCTGAGCGGGCGAATGTATGAAGGCGGGTGTGGTCAAGCAGAGTCTTCGCACAGAATCAGCCCTGTCGGACGGCAGGGCTTTCGCCTCCGGATTCATGGATAGACCGGAGTGAGACTGATGAAGTTGTAAGTGCGAACTCGAGATACCCGGGCGATTGAAATAAGCTGATCCCCTATGCGGTGGTTCAATCTTGTGGGACTTGGGATGTTGACGTTCGGGATTTATCTCGATGCGTGGATATATCTGTATGTGTGGGAAAGGTTCAATATCGTGCTCGTTGGTGTGCTTGTCATGTATTTCGTCGTCGCACTCGGATTGTCCCTGTGGGGAGGTTCAAGTGGCGAATGAAACCGATCGACATTCCCTATTTCTTCCCTATACAGCCACATAAGTATCCCGAATTCTGCTGTTGACTGACGATCAGGGGGAGGCACCATGCGTATGAAGCAGGAGTTGGAGCGTCGGTCTGATGAGCATGGCTGGCCAAGGTTTGAGCCGGCTGGCTTCATCCGCCTCGGCTAAGTCCCATTCCAACTGCGTCGCAATCGGCGAGCCATAGCACAAATCGACCTGGATGCGAGCATTTCTTCGCGAGGTGTTCAAGCATACCTCATCGCTATGTCGTCGTGTTTCTCATCGAGGCTGTGGTGCTGGTCATCAGTCTCGAGTCTTGATCGGAAGGAGAAACAAAAAGAAGCGGACGTCGTGATTCAGACGACGGGCGCGGTGTCGGACATGGAAGCCCATGCGAAGACGTGACCGGGAACGGAGGCAGCTGAACGAGGGAAACGGTACTCATGACGAGCGCATTATTCTACGATCGGTTGCAGTTCGCCTTCACGGCGACGTTCCATTACCTCTTCCCGCAATTGACGATGGGTTTGGCGGCCTTGCTTCTCTATCTGAAAAGCCGCGCCTATTGGAACCGTGATGCGCACTATGACGAGGCGGCCCATTTCTGGACGAAGATCTTCGCCTTGAGCTTCGCGTTCGGCGTCGTCACCGGCATCCCCCTGGAATTTCAGTTCGGCATGAATTGGGCCAGGTTTTCGACGTTTGCCGGCGGCGTCATCGGCCAGACGTTGGCTATGGAGGGCGTGTTTGCCTTTTTCCTGGAGTCCACGTTTCTCGGCGTCCTCCTGTTTGGACGGAAGAAGTTCGGTCCGTTTGTCCGGTGGATGACGACCGTGATGCTGTTCCTCGGGTCGTGGCTTTCGGGGCTGTTCATTCTCGCGACCAATGCCTGGATGCAGCATCCTGTCGCCTTTGCCGTCGATGATGCGGGCGCAGTTCACGTGACGAGTCTCTGGGGCCTACTGACCAACCCCTGGCTGGTGTGGCAATTCACGCATACGATGACGGCCGCAGTCGTGACCGGCTCCTTCGTGATGGCTGCAGTGGGGGCCTACTACCTGCTCTCTGGTATTCACCTCGATCAGGCCAAGACGTTTCTCCGGACCGGGGTCGTCGCCGCGGCGATCGCCACCTTCCTGCTTCTGTTTCCGACCGGCCATCACGCGGCGCTGCAGGTCTTTGAGCATCAGCCCATCAAGGGAGCGGCATTCGAAGGTCACTTTCACACTGAATCGGGAGCCGACTTGGTGCTCCTCGGCCAGCCCAACATGGACACGTTGACGATCGACAATCCGCTGGTCGCTCCCAAAATGCTCAGTTTCATCATCCATAAGCACTTCGGTGCCGAGATCAAAGGGCTCACCGATTTTCCCCGCGAACTCTGGCCGGATACCATGCCGCTGCTCTACTACACCTACCACATCATGGTCGGTCTGGGGTCGATGTTCATCCCGTTGATGCTGACGGCAGTGGTACTGCTCCGGCGAGGACGTCTGTTTCAGGCGAGGTGGATGCTCTGGACGATCATGCTTATGGCGCCGTTTCCCTACATCGCCACGACCGCCGGTTGGATGACCGCCGAACTGGGGCGGCAGCCGTGGCTCGTCTATGGCCTGTTTCGAACCGCCGACGGCAACTCACCCCTGGTGGGGTCGGGCAATGTCCTGTTCTCGTTGCTTGGCTTCCTCGGTCTGTATCTGCTGTTGGGCCTGCTGTTTCTGTTTTTATTTTTTCAGACCATCGCTCGTGGTCCTGTCGTGCCTGTCGGGTCGAATGCGAACGGTGGGCGAGCGTCATGAGCGAGGGAATGATATCGATGGATCTGCTGTGGTTTGTGATCGTCGTCGCGATGTTCGCCGTCTACGCGGTCTTGGATGGATTCGTGTTCGGGGCAGGCATCCTCTACCTGTTCGTCGCGCGAACTGACGCGGAGCGACGGCTGGTTTTGAACGTCATTGGTCCCGTGTGGAAGGGCAACGAAGTGTGGCTGGTAGCTGGTGGAGGTCTTCTGTTTCTTGCCTTTCCGAAAGCATTTGCCGCCGGATTCAGCGGGTTTTACTTGGCTCTCAACCTTGTCCTGTGGTGTTTGATTCTGCGCGGAATGTCGATCGGGCTACGGTCTCATTTGGAGAATCCCTTGTGGCGGACGTTCTGGGACACGATCTTCGCCTTGTCCAGCCTGCTGCTTGCCCTTATTTTTGGCGTTGCAGTAGGCAACTTGATTCGGGGCGTGCCCCTCTCTCGCGATGGCCAATTCTTTGCTGCGCTCTGGACGACATTCACGCCTGGAGTCCAGCCTGGGATCTTGGACTGGTTCACCGTCCTCGCGGGCGTTCTTGCTGTCATGATTCTCACCGTCCATGGGGCGCACTATCTCGCGCTCAAGACGGATGCCGACATCGGCATCCGGGCAAGCCGGATTGCCGATGTCGGCGCATGGGTCGTGGTCTTCCTGGCGATCCTAACGAGCTCGGCGCTGCTTTTCGTTCAACCGGCTCTGTGGCAGAGGTATGTCACGCATCCGGTTGGGTTCGTCTTGCCACTGATTGCTATGGTGACGTGGTTCATCGCACGGTCTTGGCGTCGTCAGCAACGAGATGGGGCTGTCTTCTTGAGCTGGAGTCTCTTCATCTTCAGCCTCTTCGGCAGCGTGGCCTGGGGCCTGTTTCCCAATTTGTTGCTGGCGACGGAAGACACAACGTACAGCCTGACCATTCACAATAGCGCCGCGTCGGCTCACGGATTGCGGCTCGCCCTCATGTGGTTCCCTATCGGCATCAGCCTTGTGGTCGTCTATACCGTCTGGGTCTATTGGAGCTTCCGAGGAAAAGTGGAACAGTTCTCGATCGAGGAGAATTATGACTAGAGGGTTCGATCGGGTCCCACGCGCGTACTTGTCCGGAGACGCGTGAGAGTGCGGCCCAATTACGCGGTGTGTAGGACGGAGCCGTAGGGTCGATGGTCTTTGAACAGCTGAGCCGCTGTTGTTCTGATCGTCATGATCATACGTACTGTGGAGGGGGGCCATGGAGCCATTGGCTGGACTCGGACTGTTGGCCGTGATCATTGGGATCGTCGGCCTGGTCGTGCCGCTGAAAAGTCGAAAGAAGAACGTGCGCTGAATCCGCACAGCGGATCAGGTTGTCCGGTGCTCAGACTGGAGGAACAACATGACAACAGGTCGAAGGGTGTGGATAGGGCGTGCGCGCTGGAGCGTGCTCGGTCTCGCGGCAATTATCAGTCTGTCGTGGCTCAACGCCGAACGCAGCCTGGCGCTGGAGACAATATCGGCACAGGAGTCGCGCATCGAGATCACCATTCGCAACTCGACATTCGTCCGAACCAAGACCATGCCGATCCACGCCGGGATGCCCATGGTGCTGGTGGTCCGTAACGAAGATCCGATCCCACATGGATTCATCTCCCCGATGTTTTCTGGTTTGCCGGTGACGGTAGAGGCAGGAGGCCTCGAGGTGTTCGGAAGGGGGATCGATGGTGTGCACGTCGCGCCCGGTCAGACGGCGGTGATCCGGCTGATGCCCGACCGACTGGGCAAGATGACCTTCCGCTGCGACCTGCATCCGAACGTGGACGGTGAACTGCATCTCTTGGACGTGCCGGTGGGATGAGCGCCGACCTGAGCGACACCCCAACCATGGATAGAGGGCGGCAGAACAATTTACGGAGAGGTGAGACATGATCGGACAATCAGTCAAATTGACGAAGATTCGCGGGATCGACGTGGGCATCCATTACTCGTGGTTCATCGTCTTTGTGCTCATCACGCTTTCGCTGACGGCGCGGTTCGTGTCGGACCATCCCCAGTGGACGCTCGCCGAGCATTACATGGTGGGGATTGCCACGAGCCTCCTGTTCTTCAGTTCGATCCTGGTGCATGAGCTGGCACATAGCTTCGTCGCGCTGGCCAAGGGCATTCCGGTCCGTTCGATCACGCTCTTCGTGTTCGGCGGCGTCGCGCAGATTGGACGGAGGCCGAATCGGCCACTGACTGAACTTCAGATTGCGATTGCCGGACCGATTGCGAGTGCGGTCTTGGCTGTGGGTTTTGGGACTGTTGAGTATCTGGTCGGAGATCAGCCCGAGCAACTGGCGGTGCTGGCTGGCTCGCTTGCGTTGATCAACCTGATGCTCACAGCATTCAATCTTGTGCCGGGCTTTCCACTCGATGGAGGCCGCATCTTTCGCGCGGCACTCTGGTACATGACCGGCAGTCTCACGAAAGCGACCCGCATTGCGGCAGGAACGGGACAGGCGATCGGGTATGCACTCATCTTCCTCGGGATCTGGACCGGGTTCAGCCTCGATTGGTTCAGCGGCCTCTGGCTGGCGCTCATCGGCTGGTTCCTCATGAACGCAGCGCAGGAAAGCGTCGTGCAAGTCAGCGTGCGGTCCGCGTTGAGCGGATTGGCGGTGGAAGATGTCATGAGCCGTGACCGTCCGTCCGTGTCTGGACGGATCAATCTGGCCGAGTTGGTTCAGGACTATGTCCTCAGAACCGGGCGGCGTTGTTTTACTGTAACCGATGGCAACCGGCTGGAGGGATTGGTCACCTTGCATCACATTAAAGCGGTGCCGCAGAAGCGTTGGGTCCAGGTATCGGTTGGAGAGGTCATGACTCCAATGTGGCAGCTGCGGGTCGTGGGGCCTGATCAGCCGCTGCTCGACGTGCTCCAGCTCCTGGAAGGTCGGGACATCAATCAAGTTCCGGTGGTGGCGGGAGATCGTCTCCTGGGCATGATCACACGGGATCATCTGTTGCGGGTGCTCGCCCTCAAGCTGGAACTGGATATGTCGGGCACCAGGGAACTGCACGCGCCGGGGTTGTCCCAGTGGCCGCGGGTTTCCTCGACCACATGATCCGACGCGATTCGCAAAGACACCGGCATCTCGCTGGACTGATGGGCACCGATGATGAGAGGACTCCACGCGCATTCCCAGGTCCGCACAGTCAGGACCGTTCGTCTGGTGCTGACGATCGGGCTCTTGCTGCTCGGTGTGGCGTTGCTCAGCCCGTTCCTATCTCCGCTCCTCTGGGCTGCGGTGCTCTGTTACGCCCTCAACCCAGTCTACACCTGGATGGTGAGGGTCAGCGGGGGACGTCGCGCCGTGAGTGCACTGGCCATGTGCGTGATACTGACCGTGGGAATCATTGCACCACTGACATACGGGGCGTTGGTGGTCGCCCAAGATGTGACTACCACTTACAGAACACTGGTGGTCACGTTGCGCGACGGCGAGCAACCGTGGTTCGAGGGATGGCGGGACTCCCCGCTGCTGGCCGCGCCGATCACGGCGCTGGCGAATCTGGAACGCCTGACCGGCACCGATCTGCGGGCGAGTCTCGTCGACAATCTGACGGACTTTGGGAAAATGCTCGTCGAACAGGTCACCCGTATCGTCACCCACGCACTCCATGCGCTGATGCAACTGGCCATGATGCTGCTGTGCGCCTTTTATTTTTTCCGCGACGGGGACGCGTTGATCGAGTGGCTGGCCTCCACGACGGTGCTCGAGCCGGAGCGTCGGAGTGTGCTGGCCAGGCGCTTCGACGAGGTCGTGAAGGGTGCGGTGTACGGCAGTACCGTCATCGCCCTGCTGGAAGGGTTGGTGGGAGGAATGGCGTTCTGGTTCGTCGGATTGCCCGCACCGGTTCTGTGGGGGACGATCATGGCGATACTGGCGTATCTCCCGCTCGTCGGCGCGGGCCTGGTGTGGGTCCCGGCCGCCGGCTATCTGATGTGGCAAGGGGCGTATGGGAAAGCTCTCATCCTGATCGGCTTCGGGGTTGTGATTGCCGTCATGGATTATCTCATCCGCAACATTCTGGTCGGCGGCCGGTCGAACCTGCACACGCTGCTGGTCTTCTTTTCAGTCCTCGGAGGGCTTCAACTCTTCGGATTGGTTGGCATTGTGGCAGGGCCATTGGTGGTTGCGGTGGGCATTACCGTGGTCGAGATGTGGAGGGCAAAGGCGACGGTGACGGAGGTCCCTCCGGCGACCAGGCAAGTCACGCAGTCCAGCCCAGGCTCGGCAGAGTGAGGTCTTTTGCCACAGAAAGAACGCCTGTCTGCACCATGTGGCTACGGTGGCTGACGGGGAGACGAATGACGGAGAGGTCCGCCCGTACCGACGTGCGCACGGCATGAGGAAAAACGGGAGTGCAAGTTTTGGGATGCACCGGCCTGCGGCCAACAGAGACGTGGAGGTGAACATTGCATGAACCGCATTTCAAACCGATCCACCGGATCGATGGGTATGTGCCGATCGAGGACTATGGACTGATCGGAGACGGTGCCACCGCCGCGCTCATCGGCCGCGACGGGGCGGTGGCGTGGCTGTGTCTCCCGCGCTTCGATTCACCGCCCTTGTTCTGCAGTGTGCTGGATCATGCGCGCGGGGGAGCCTTTCGGATCGTTCCTGACGGTCTGCGCGAATCGGCTCAATGCTACGAACCGGACAGCGCTGTGTTGGTGACGGAGATGCGATGCGTGGAGGGAACCCTGCGCATCAGGGATTGTTGCCC
>CAZAKX010000015.1:0-38500 GCA_964485915.1 uncultured Nitrospira sp.
CAGGATCTTGGAAGATCAATCCGTCTATGATGAGATGAAACGAGATTTGGCAAAGGTGCGGGCTGCGTTGGGAGAACCAGGCGCTTCGACGAGGGCGGCGGAGGCAGTGTTAGCAGGATGTCGGGCCTAGAACGATTTACGCGACTCATGCGGTATGTCCGTCCCTATCGGACGAGATTTATAGCGGCATTCGTCTGTTCCGGGTTTGTCGCCATTCTTACAGGGGTGTACGCCTGGCTTGCCCGTCCAGTTCTCGACGGGATCTTCATCGAAAAAAACGAGCGGCTGTTATTAGTCTTGCCGCTGGTGATCCTTGGGGTGGCCACGTTGAAGGCGGTATTCAGCTATGGAGTAGGATATTTGATGGCCTACGTGGGTAATCGGGTTGTGGCGGACATTCGGCAAGAATTGTTTCAACGGCTCATGCGACTCTCAGTCGGATTTCACGATGCGAATACATCGGGGCGCCTTGTCTCGCGGGTCGTGAATGATGTCGGAATCATGGCGAACGCCGCATCGAGCGTCGTCAAAGATATTTTCCAGAACGGCCTCACGTTTGTGGCGATGATCGGTGTCATCATCTATCAGAATTGGAAATTGGCCGGGCTTTCGCTCATTGTGATTCCGCTCTCGGCGCTCACGATGGTGCGGGTCGGGCAGAGATTGAAACGATTGGCCACAAGTACGCAGGAGCAACTGGGTGATATGTCGTCGACACTTCAGGAAATGTTTTCCGGTATCAGAATGGTGAAAGCGTTCGGCAGGGAGGAGGCTGAGGCGGAGCGATTTGGGGAGCGGAATCGGAAGGTTCTCTCGACCACCCTCAAAAGCAATCAAGTCTGGTCGCTCGGCCATTCGCAGATGGAAGTGATCGGCGTGATCGGCGTGGCGACGATTATCTGGTACGGCGGCTATTTGGTCATTCAGGAGATGATGACTCCCGGCGCATTTTTCTCGTTTATGGCGGCGATGTTTATGGCCTATACCCCGATTCGGAAGCTCTCGGGGTCGAATAACCTCATTCAGCAAGCGCTCGCGGCAGCTGAACGAGTGTTCGACGTCTTGGATCTCAAAACTGAACAATCTCAAGATCACGGGACTACTCCACTGATGGGGATCAATCAGGCCATCGAATTCCAGGGGGTTTCCTTAAGGTATGAGAATCATACTGTACCGGCGCTGACCGAGATCGATCTGCTCATCCGTCCGGGTGAGGTGATTGCACTCGTTGGGAGTAGCGGCAGTGGGAAGACCACGTTCGTCAGTCTCCTGCCGCGGTTCTATGAGCCGACGGCGGGACGTATTCTGGTGGACGGGATTCCTTTGGCCTCCTATGAGTTGGGGTCGCTGCGGGCGCATATCGGGATTGTTTCGCAAGAAATTTTCCTGTTCGATGATAGCGTCAGAAACAATATTGCATTCGGACGATCCGGTGCCTCCCCTGGCGATGTGGAGCAGGCGGCGAAGCTGGCCTATGCCCATGACTTTATTCTGAGGCTCCCGGAAGGGTACGATACGGTCATCGGAGAACGTGGAGTCAAACTGTCGGGCGGCGAGCGGCAACGCGTGGCCATTGCTCGGGCTATCCTTCGCGATCCGCCGCTCTTGATCCTGGATGAAGCAACCTCGGCGCTCGACACTGAATCCGAACGGATTGTGCAGCTGGCGTTGGCCAATTTGATGAAAAACCGAACGACGTTGGTGATTGCCCATCGGCTCTCCACCATACAGAATGCCGATCGAATCATCGTCTTAGATCGAGGGGCCATTGTCGAAGTGGGATCGCATGAGGAATTGTTGCGGCAAGGAGGCATCTATCACAAGCTGCACGCGATGCAATTTCAGGATGTCACCAGTGTCTGATTTCATCAAGTCTTGCGAGCGGTGGGCGAAGTGTTCACTGCTACCTCCGATTGCTGCGGTTGCCATTCGGAGCACCGCACGCTCAATACGCTATGAGACGCAAGGTCACGAAACGGTTGATGCGCTCTATCGCGAAGGGCGCCACATTATTCTGGCTTTTTGGCATGCCCAGCAGTTGATGATTCCGTTTGGCTATCGAGGAGCCGGGGCTCAGGTCTTAATAAGCCAGCATGGCGATGGTGAGATCATCGCGCGGATTATCGCCCGATTCGGGCATGGCGCGGTTCGTGGGTCGAGTACGCGGGGAGGTGCCGGCGCGCTTCGGGCTCTGATTAAGCTGGGACGATCCGGTCGGGATATAGCGGTGACACCCGATGGTCCCAAGGGACCTCGTCACGTTGCAAAGCTCGGCGTGATTCATTTGGCCAAGGCGACAGGCCTTCCGATCGTGCCGCTGGCCTTCGCCTGCTCAAAAAAAAACTCTTTGCGAGCTGGGATCGCTACATGGTCCCGTTTCCGTTTTCGACCGGCTTGTTTCTCTACGGACATCCGCTCTGGGTTTCACGCGAAGCCGATGAGGCCTCACTGGAAGAGGCGCGTGTGCAGCTCGAGATGACCCTCAATCGATTGACGGATGAGGCCGAGCACGCCGTCACTCGCCAGCCACCAGCCATCAGGCGTGACTCGAAGACAGGTCGTTCGAGCGATTCAACGGCTAAGGTCTAAAGATTGGCGATTGACGAGTCTTTCATGTGGCGATTCCTCTATAATTGCCTTCTCATTCTTGCCACTCCGGTTGTGATCGGCGTCCTGCTAGCCAAACCACGTTGTCGACCTGGATTTTTACAGCGGATGGGCTGGGGAACTCACCCGTCCGACGCTGTGAGATCGTCTCAGTCGCTGATCTGGATTCATGCCGTCTCGCTGGGCGAGGTGGTAGCGGTATCGCCGCTTGTGAAGGCATTACACACACGCCATCCAGAGTTTCGCTACATCGTGACGACCGTCACTGAAACCGGACGAGAGGCTGTCCAGCAGCGCCTATCGGGCATAGCCGAACATCGGTATGCCCCGCTCGATTTTTCCTGGGCTGTGACCAGGATGATCCGTCGCGTACGGCCTACGCTCTACATCTTCGTTGAAACCGAACTGTGGCCCAATTTTCTGTGGTCATTGCGAGACGGAGGCGTGCCGTCGATATTGGTGAATGGACGGCTCTCCTCGCGCTCGTTTCGCCGTCAGGACCTTCCCCTGATTCGTTCCTTGTATCGGTCTGTGTTGCAAACGCTGACACTATGTTTGATGCAATCTGAACGTGACAAACAACGTATTGTTGCGCTGGGGGTCGAGCCGGATCGTGTTCATGTCACCGGTAATATCAAGTTCGATCAACCTCCACCGGTCGTTCGTTCTGATGAGAGCCTCCGACGGAGCTTCGGGCTCAATGAGCATGAACAACTCATTCTCGCCGGCAGTACTCATCCGGGAGAAGAGGAAATGCTGGTCTCGGCATATGGACAGATTGCAAGGACCTATCCTTCCACGGTGTTGATGTTGGCGCCTCGGCACATTGAACGAACAGACCGAGTAGAAGCCATGCTTCGAGAGGCCGGGTTCGTGGTACAACGAAAAAGCGAGATGTTGGAGAAGCGAGCCGGCCCACGCGTGATCATTTTAGATACGCGAGGAGAGCTGGCCCTCGCATACCGCGAAGCCGTTGTGGCGTTCGTTGGTGGGACGCTCGTTCCGGTGGGCGGACATAATTTGCTGGAGCCGGCAGTGTGGGGCACCCCAGTGATCTTTGGACCCTATACGGACCATTGTGCTGAAGTGGCTACGCTGTTACAGGAGACTGGTGGAGGGTGCCGTGTGATGGGAGGTGAAGAGTTGGCCACCGTGTTGGGAGAGTGGCTGGCGCAACCGGACACCCGAGCTCGAATAGGGCAGGCTGCGAAACGTATGGTGCTGGACAACCAAGGTGCGCTCGCTCGGAGTGTGGAGTTCATAGAATCCTGCCTCGATGCAACTCCAACCTACTCCGAGCGGTATGCGGCGGCAGGGTCAAGACCGCTCACGGCCAAACGCTAATATGGCATTTTTGCAACCTGGACAGCCGGTCCGCCATGGACTTCAGTGGGTTGCTGGGTTATACGGTCTCGTCACTCGATTGCGACTGTGGGGCTACCGTCAGGGGTGGTTTTCCATCACTCGTTTGCCCTGTCGGGTCGTGAGTGTGGGAAATCTTACAGTCGGGGGAACGGGGAAAACTCCTATCGTCATTCTCCTTGCGCAGTGGCTGTTGGCCAAAGGACAGCGCGTGGCGATCTTGAGCCGAGGGTATAAACGGACGAGCACGGGACCGCATCTTCTCGTGTCCGACGGGTCGCGACTCTTGGTCGGCCCATCGGAAGCAGGGGATGAGCCGTTTCTTATCGCACAGCGATGTCCACAAGCCATTGTTGCGGTGGGTGCTGATCGGGTTGCCTTAGGTCGATGGGTATTGAAACAGCATTCTGTCGATTGCATTGTTCTTGATGATGGCTTTCAACATCGCGCGCTTCACCGTGATGTTGATCTGGTATTACTGGATGCGACCGATGGAGCTGGACTGGATGCGCTGCTTCCCGCCGGCAGGTTACGGGAACCGTTGTCTGGCGTGGATCGAGCGAGCGCGATCATCATTACTCGAGCCGAGGTTCGTCAGGATGTTGCCGCCATTCGGAGTCGATTACGAGAGGTTACTTGTGCACCCTCGGCAATTGTGGAAGTCGTGTTCAGACCTGCGTCCCTTGCAGCGGTCGTTTCCGGAGAGCAACAACCGGTAGGGTGGAGTCTGAGGAAAAAGGCTTGGTTGGTGAGCGGGATCGGCAATAGCCGATCATTCCACCGATCAGCGGAGTCCATCGGGATCAAAATCATGGGAGAATCCGCCTTCGAAGACCATCATCACTATACGCACCATGAGATCGAGCAGATTCGGAGCACCGTGCGGGTCACCGGAAGCGAGTTCGTGCTGACGACGGAAAAAGACGGGGGGAAACTCATTCCATTTCTGACGCCCAGCGATCCTTGGTGGATGCTTCAACTTGGAACGGAAGTGGTGCACGGAGAAGAACAGCTGCGCAAGCTGATCGAGGTGCCGTCATCAGAGGGAAATCAGCGATCGGAGGCCAATGCATAAGGCTCTCCCACGAAAAATCCTCGTGCGAGCGCCGAATTGGATCGGCGATGCCGTGATGTGTGAGCCGGCACTTCGTGGGCTTCGGTCTCTGTTTCCTGCGGCAGAGTTGACGATGCTGGCCAGACCCACCATCGCGGAACTCTACACCGCGTACTCCGGACTGGATCGGGTGCTTATCTACGATGACAAGGTCGCTCACGCTGGGATTACAGGAAAGTGGTCGCTCGCAGGGTCGTTACGACGGTACGGCTTTGATCTGGCCATCCTATTTCAGAACGCCTTCGAGGCCGCATTCATCGCGTGGCTCGCAGGCATTCCACGACGATATGGCTATGCCACCGATGGGAGAGTCCTTTTTCTTACTGAGCCTGTCGCGGTTCCTTGTCGTGATATGCCGGTGCATCAAGTTGAGTACTATTGGAACATGTTGAAGCCGCTCGGGTTGTCCGGAGAGCCTCCCTCACCGACACTCCACGTTACATCCGATGAAGACCGCATGGCCGATGCGAAATTCGCATCGGCCGGGATTAATCCGTTGGACCTCATCATCGGCGTCAATCCCGGTTCGACATACGGTGGGGCCAAGCGGTGGTTACCCGATCGATTTGCGGACGTCGCACGGCAATTGGCTGAACGTTTGGAGAAGGAGGAACGCGCACACGTGGCTGTGGTGCTTCTTGGAGCGAGAGGGGAAGAGTCCCTGGGGAAGGACATTACATCTCGGATCGACTGTCGATCAATTGTCCTATCCGGAGCGACGAGCATTCGTGAACTTATGGCGGTGGTCAAGCGTTGTCGGCTGCTCATTACGAACGATACAGGGCCGATGCATATCGCTGCTGCCTTTGGCGTTCCGATTGTTGCCGTCTTTGGTCCAACAGACTCGCGCACCACGGCTCCCTATAGACAAGAACGATCGGTGGTACGAGAGGCTGTCGACTGTGCGCCCTGCCTTCTCCGGGAATGCCCGATCGACCACCGGTGTATGACTCGGGTTTCAGTCGATCGAGTGTATGATGCAGCCATGAAGCAGATACGTGCGGACACGCTCACAGGAAACAAGCTGGCCGGTGACACGTTGATGAGTCAAGAAACGGCTCCCCCCGCGCCGAAGCTGTCAGCTTGTCACCCTGCAAACTTGTCAGCCGTCCTTGATGGCTACACCATCTTTCTTGATCGCGATGGGACCCTGAATGCAGATCCCGGTTATATCAAATCTCCTGATCAGCTCGAGGTATTTCCAGGGGTTCCGGAGGCTCTCGCAAGGTTAAAGCGGGCTGGTGCCCGATTAATCGTTGTGACGAATCAATCCGGGGTCGCTCGGGGATTGCTGTCACTAGACGACCTTGCGGCGGTTCACGCGAAACTCAACCATGTCCTGGAGGGCGCAGGCGCATCGCTGGAAGCCATCTATTTCTGTCCTCATCATCCCGACGATGGCTGTGACTGCCGAAAGCCGAACCCAGGGATGATAGCCCAAGCAGTGCGCGAACGACGGGTGGACCTTGAGCGCGCCTATCTAATCGGCGATCATGTCCGAGATATCGAACTTGCAAAACGGATTGGAGCCCGGAGTGTCTTGGTGACGACCGGAGTGGTTCGCCCGCAGGAGAGTGAAAAGCTCAAGAAAACCGCGCTCGCTCCAGATTGGATTGCATCCTCGATGACCGAGGCTGCGGACTGGCTATTGTGCGATGCCAGAAGGTTACCGGACCAGGCGAATGACGGGCGAGCCATTCATCGGTGATGCATGTGAGTAGGATGATGGGGACCGACGGCAGCAAGGCTTCTGTGGATCGGACCCTGAGTGGCGGCTGCGGTGAAAGAGCCGCAATGAATACCCAAGAGGCTGATATGTCTCACGTACGAGGAAACGGGCGATGAACCAACAGGTCAGGACGAGCTCGATCCCATGCAACCTCTGCGGTGGGAGAGAGGTCGCGATTCTGTCGAACAGAAGTCGAAGCGGAAAGCCGTTGCAGACCGTCATTTGTCGTGCGTGTGGACTCGTATGGTCGGACCCTCGGCCACATGAAGCCAGGCAGTTTTACGAGGAGGAATATCGCCTTTCTTATAAACAGACCTACAGCCCGAGACCGAAGCATGTGTTGCGTGCCGGCAAGGTGGCGTTGTCACGATTCGAGAAAGTTGCGCAACTGCTGTCGTGTCGCAAGACGGTGCTCGATGTCGGGACCGGCGGAGGGGAGTTTGCCTACCTGCTTCAGGCATTGGGACATTCCGTCAGCGGAGTTGAGCCGAATAGAGGCTATGCCGATCATTCGATACAAAACTATGGTCTCAACGTTCAGATTGGATTCGTGCAAGATGCCGTATTCCCACCTGAGTCATTCGATGTGGTGACGATTTGGCACGTGCTTGAGCACACAGAAGACCCAGGTCGTATTTTAGCGTTGTTGCGATCGTGGCTGAAGGCTGACGGTATGCTTATCGTGGAGGTCCCCAATATTGAATCAACCTGCCAGGCCCCGAAGAGCACATTTCATGAGGCGCATCTTTACAATTTTAACGTGGTGTCATTGCGGAGGTTGGCCAAAAAGCACGGGATGCACGAAGCCTGGCATCTGATCTCGCGTGACGGAGGCAACATCACGATGTTCTTCACACCCGGTCAACCTTCACTCGAAGGACCATGCGAAGCGGTGATTCCAGGGAACTATGAATGGGTGTCTAGGATTGTGCGAGGGCACAGCGACTTGCGCCGCCACCTGACCCCACTGCCCTATCTGAGGGCGTGGCAGCGTCTCTCCCGGTCATTGATAGAACGGCGCGAAACAGCTGGTGCAACAAGTGGCAAGGCGCTACTTGACCAGCTCTACGCTCCACAACTGAGGAGCTATTCCGTGAATCAGACCTGAGTCGCTTCAGGTAGTGGCAGGATACGCCGAAGGGCTTGTTGGGTGTTGAACTGTTCTTGAATGGATGGGCGTCGTGGAAGGCTCTTCCGTGTCATTTATAAATCCGATCAATTGTGATTCCCCTTCAACGTCAAGCGACAAACGTATTCTTCTGATCAAACCCAGTTCTCTTGGAGATATCGTTCACACGCTTCCGGTTGTGTCGGCGATCAAGGCACAATGGCCGGGATCGCATATGACCTGGCTGGTCAAGCGTCAGTGGGCTGGGATTGTTGAGCGGGTCGAAGGCATTGATCGTGTGTGGTCGGTTGATCCGACGGTGAGGAGTTGGATCAGGCAAGGTCTGGCACTGCGAGCGGAACGATTTGATCTAGCCGTAGACCTACAAGGGCTGTTTCGCAGTGGCCTTGTCGCTCGTTTGAGTGGAGCGCCGATGCGAATCGGATTTGCCAACGGAAGGGAAGGGAGTCCATGGTTCTATACGCATCGGGTGTCGGTTCCCGATTCGGACATCCATGCGGTGGACCGATATCTTCTGCTTGCGTCGGCATTGGGGATATCACTCCCCAGACAGCCACGGTTTGCATTCAGGATGCTGGATGAAGATCTAACGGCTGTTCGAGAGTTGTTTCAACACCATGGCTGCTCCATCGATAAGCCTTGGGTTGTCATGAATGTTGGGGCACGGTGGTTGACAAAACGCTGGCCACTCACGTCTTTTGCTGCGGTTGCAGACCAGCTGTATGAGTCACATCGTGTTCCAGCCGTTATCATAGGTAGCGCTGATGATCGGCTCGACGCGGATTGGTTACAATCTTTGATGAAGCGTCCCGCCATTAATTTGAGCGGAGAAGTCCCCTTGAGATGCTTGCCGGCACTCCTATCCAAGGCGGCTGCCATGATCACCAATGATTCCGGACCCATGCACATCGCCGCAGCATGTGGGGTTCCAGTGGTCGCGATGTTTGGGCCGACCAGCGCGACTCGAACAGGTCCGTATGGGACCGGACATCATGTCCTCACCAAGCAGGTTTCCTGTAGCCCATGTTTTAGTCGGGTCTGCCGGCATAACCCTGAGATGGAATGCCTTGTGCGTATTACTCCAGCTCATGTAGTGGATGTGATGCAGCCACTGTTGGCAGCACAGGCACCATGTCGATGAACGTCTTAATCGTTCGTCCCGACGGCATCGGCGATGTTCTCTTGTCTCTCCCTGTCGCGACGCAACTGAGAAACTTTCTGCCGAATGTCACAATAGGGTTCCTCACCAGCCCCACAGTAGCGCCTCTGCTTGAGCGCCATCCCGATGTCGACTATGTCCGCACAATTCGGTTCACCGATCCCTTGAACGAATTACGTCGTGTGTTTTTGCAGGGAGTGGAGGCGGCGATCTTCCTGAAACCATTTCGGCGTCTGATGTGGGCGGCCTGGCTGGCTCGAGTGCCAATTCGCGTGGCCACAGGGTATCGATGGTATAGCCTGCTGGCTAATCGGCGTGTGTTCGAACACCGGAGTGAGTTTTCCAAACATGAATCGGAGTACAACGTAGAGATGATCCGAGCACTCGGATTGAGTCCTCAAAAAGTTACACGCCCTCTGTTGTGTGTCACAAATGAAGAGCGAAGCACCGCAGAATCAAGTTGGGCACACTTGCCAAGGCCCAGGGTGGTGATCCACCCTGGGGGCCTTTCTGCGCGCCGCTGGCGGCCGGAGCACTATCGGGATTTAGCCGTCGAATTAGCACGAACCGGCTACGGGGTGGTGTTGACCGGCAGCCAAATGGAAAAGAGCCGATTCGATCAGGATGTGTTATCTCGCCTGGCACTCCCAGCGGGGATTAGTAATCGGATGGGTGAACTTTCACTCCGTGAACTTATGGCCCTCATTGCGAGTGCTCAGGTGGTGGTTTCTGGCGCCACAGGGCCGGCGCACATGGCGGCAGCGCTCAATGTTCCCACCGTCAGCCTATTCGATCCTCGACGAAATAATTTACCGGTTAGATGGAAGCCCCTCGGTCGGGGAATCTTGCTTCGACCAGATGTTCCGACCTGTGGGAAATGCATTGGGGAGGTGTGCCCATACTGGGATTGTCTTGATCGGATTACCAGAGACAAGGTAGTGGCAGTTATCGATCAGGCTATAAAGGCTTCCTCATCCACCATCCTCCACATTTAAGAAGGATAGCTAACAAAAGTAAATTCAGACTGTATCGGTTTTCGAGCTTGACTCCGTTTCCTTTCTATGTTCATATTCTGAACGAACGAGAAGTTGGTTATAACTGTATGAATCTTCAGGGCCAACGCGATCTTCTTTTGCTCACCGAGGTTGAGCGAGACGGGGCCGTCACCCAACGATCCCTCGCGACCAAACTCGGAGTTGCGCTAGGCCTGACCAATCTCTATCTCAAGCGACTTGCCCGAAAAGGATACATCAAGATCACCACCATCCCTTCACAGCGGGTTCGATATTTACTGACGCCGCAAGGGTTTGCCGAAAAATCGCGGCTCACGTATCTCTACATGCAATACTCTCTGTCTCACTACCGAGACATGCGGGCGCGGTTGAGGAAAACCCTCTCTTTGGCAACGAAAACCGGGATGAAACGAGTGGTGATTTATGGAACTGGGGAGTTAGCGGAGATGGCGTATCTCTCGCTTCGCGAAATGCATTTGACGTTAGTCGGGTTCGTCGATGATGGTCAGCAGGAGTCGTTTTTATCGTATCCGGTGTGGCAGCCAGAGGTCTTAGCCAAGTGGGAGTTCGATGCAGTGCTGTTGGCGGATATCGAACAGACCGTGCGGCATCGAGAAGTGCTGGGGCGCCAGCACGTTCCTGATGCAAAAGTGCTCGTACTAGGTCCGTCGGCCTAAGTGCGCGAAAGATAGTGGTGCTTTTTGTTTCCTGTAAGTGAGAGGGCGAAGCTGTGTCCGGAGACGGTGGCGATCAGGAGAATGAGGCAAGCCATAAGACTAGCCTTCACTGGTACGCCCTACGTACGAAGTCCCGTCATGAAAAACTGGTAAGGGATCAGCTTGAAAAACAGGGAATTGAGCCGTTGCTCCCGACGGTCAAGCGGTTGAGTCAATGGAAAGATCGAAAGAAGGAAATCGAGGTGCCGCTGTTTTCTGGCTATTGTTTCGTTCGATTTTCTCAGCAGGAAAAGACACCGGTACAGAAAATCACGGGTGTCGTAGGAATCGTCGGCAGCGGAAGCCGATCCGAGCCGATTCCGGAGCGAGAAATCGAGGCGTTGCGCCGCCTCATGACCAGTGTTCTTCCGTATGATCCGCATCCCTATCTCCATGAAGGCATGCAGGTGGAAGTTGTTCGAGGCCCCTTGCAGGGGGTTCAGGGAGTCCTATTGCGGAAAGAGAAGCGGCATAGGCTTGTGATTGGTGTTCGGTTGATCGAGCAAGCAGCGGCGGTCGAAATCGATGTGAATGATGTCGTAGTACTTTGAGTAAGTTATGTGTGACTGAAAGACCTTGACCCATCTCCCAATCCTTATCTTCTGTCCGGGCGTATCACATCAACAAGGGTATCTCTTGGAGACATGGCTTCGGCAATTGAGTCAAGACAACTTGTAGTGCGATTTGAGGATTTTGAGAAGTTCCTTCCTAGGGTGTTTTAATGATTGATCGAGACTCTCGTTCTTCATGACTGCGGCTCTATCGGATAGATCCAATAAAGTGACATGGGCAATGATCTGCTGAGTCAACCGTGATAGGAAAAGCCTTAGAAGAATTTTTCGGACAATGACGACGCTGGTCCAAAAAACGGCGAGTGCGGCGAAGTGGAGCACTCTTGATGTGTTCATGCGCCAAGGCGTGCAATTGGGTGTTTCTATCGTCCTGGCCCGCATCCTAACCCCGGAGGATTTCGGGGTGGTAGCGATACTCGCTTTGTTCATTGGTGTGGCAGCTGTCTTCATCGACGGTGGTTTGAGTTCCGCGTTGGTCCAGCGGCAGAACACGACCCATGCGGATGAATCTACGGCATTCTTCTTCAACCTAGGCATGGGGGCTTTCTGTGGGATATTGCTGTGCGCGGTAGCGCCGTGGATCGCGACATTCTTCGAACAGCCGGTGTTGCAATATCTGTCGTATGCCATGGCCTTTAATCTTTTCGTAGGATCCTTTGGTTCCATTCACACCGCTCTGCTTAATAAAGAGATGAATTTTAAGGCCACGGCAAAAGTGGGTGCGATCAGTTCTATTGTGGGAGGCGCGGTCGCTATTTACATGGCCAGCCATGGATATGGCGTGTGGAGTCTGGTTGGTCATACGGTAGTTGCTGGTATTGTCACTGTTGTATCACTTTGGATGTGGCATCCATGGCGCCCTTGTTTGGTTTTTAGTGGTGCATCATTGCGATCGTTGATTCGCTTTGGTGGGTATGAAATGGCATCAACATTGCTGGATGTCTTTTATACGAATCTGTATTCGATTTTAATCGGCAAAATGTATTCTGTTCGCGAGGTAGGGTTGTTTGCTCGGGCGAGAAGTACACAGCTCGTGCCGGTCACAGTGATGCTGGGCATTGTCCAGCGTGTAACATACTCGGCATTTTCGTCAGTGGCTGAGGATAAAGCTCGTCTCGTCAGAGGGCTACGGCAGGCGCAAGGAGTAGCTATGTTTATCAACATGCCTGTTATGGTGGGCGTCATCGTTCTCGCCGAGCCCCTCGTGTTGACGTTATTCGGCGATCAATGGTTGCTCTGTGTGCCGATGTTGCAAGTATTAGGTTTGGGTGGGATTCTGTGGCCAATGAGCATTCTGAATCTGAATGTACTGAGAGCGCAGGGGCACTCTGGTTTGAGACTCAGGGTCGAGGTCATTAAAAAATCGGTTGCGATCATCCTGACTCTCGCGGCCAGTCCCTATGGGATCATGGCTATTGCGTGGGCGCAGGTAGTAGTCTCGGTATGCACCTACTATCTGAATACGCACTACACCAACGTGCTGTTGGCTTATAGCGGGTTGAACCAATTGCGTGATCTCGCGATGAATTTCGCAGCCGTTATCCCGATGGCGGCTGCAGTGTATCTCATGACGGATTTCATGCAGACATGGCCGATCATTGAGCTTGTTGTGGCAGGCGCCATGGGCGGCGGAATCTATCTGTTCACCTGCCGTTTGATATGTGCAGACATATTGAATGATAGCCTGGTTTTGGCCGGAGTTAGGACAAGGCCTGTGCAGACTTGAAACTGGGAGAGTCTGTTCCGTTGCGCGCGCTGTCAGTTGAAGATCGTCCGTTGACCGCGTCAAGAACTGGTCTTTATCCAATCGGCGCCGCGCCCACTTCAACTCACCATCGGATACTCAGCAGTACCTATCTCAAGGCGTGATCGAAAAATGTCCTCGGGTCGAACATCTTGTGCTTCGAATGTTGGCCAGAGAGGCATGTGAGGCGCTTCTTCTGAAGAGCGAGATAGTGAAGCTTGAAGTCATCAAGGCGATGTGCATGTTCATGATCATTAGGGAGAATTAGGGCTGTATGGGGAACGAGGATAAGGCTCGTGCTGGTTAGGCGGAAGCGGAGAAATACAGAAAATGCCACACCCTGAGAAGGTGAACTTGATTCCTATAGGTATGGGAATCGATCAGCACGCCGTGCTCTACAAAGCTTCGGATAAAATTATCCGAGCGATCAAACCTAGCTCGACCGAGTTCTACAGGGAAGCGTTAGGACATCCCGCCATCATTAAGCTCATGAGGGATGGTGTGTTGATTAGTACGAGAGAGTCAGACACAAAAATCAAAGGGCATGATCTGGTGCTGGAGCATCCTTTACTGCCGGTGGTGTCGTATCCATTTGAATGGACACCTAATATGTACAGAGATGCCGCAATCAATATGCTGAGGCTAAATCTTGATTTGTTGAAGGCGGGATTTTGTACGCATGATGCCCATCTCTGGAATGTGCTTTTTGACGGAGTCACTCCAAAGTTTATCGACTTTACTTCTATCATAAAGGCGTTACCGGGTAATAAATGGCGTGCCAAAGCACAGTTTACCAACTATTGTCTCAATCCATTATTAGTCATGGAGGCTGGTTTTCCGACGACGGCAAGGAGTCTCTTGCGAGAGATCTTGTCTTATCCGGACCCAGGGATGGTGAGTGCGCTAGTGGAAGGGCCTATTCGCCCTTCTCAGGTTTGCGATCGAGCACGAGCTGCTACTCATCGTTTTTCTAGATATTTGGCGAGCAGGCTTTCCCCCGATTCTAAGAGCGCGATTAAGAAAGCGTTAAGCATAACGAAGAGAATGGCGAGCACAATTAAGAACGAAGATGAGATATCTGATGTCAGCGCAATGTTAAACAGAGTTGAGTCCTTACGGTTGAGTCCGTCTACCGCGCAATGGTCTGAGTATTATTGCGGGAATAACGAACTACCAATTTATGATGGAAGCCAGGCTGTTCTGGACCGTATCAGGGATTCCACGCCAAAGCATGCGCTGGTCAGCGGAATCTTGCAGAAACTCAATCCAAAATCAGTTCTAGACTTGGGGTGTAATCGAGGGCTGTACAGTCAGATGGCTGCACTGCAAGGATCTCGAGTGATCGGTGTGGACCTTGATGAGCGTGCACTCGACGACATGTATCTGGACTCAAAGCGCATGAAAACTGATGCGTTGCCGCTATACGTCAACGCGGTTGCTCCGGCTGAAGCTATTGGGTTTCAGGAGATCCCATTTCCATCAGTTGCAAAACGACTGCGATCTGAACTGGTTATAGGATTGGCGTTGATTCATCATTTAGTATTCAAAACCACCAGAATGTCCTTTGCGCATATTGCAAAATTGTTCGATTCTTATGCGGAGAAATGCGTTTTGGTGGAATTTGTTCCCAAAGAAGATGTGCACATTCGGTCTTGGTATACGGATGAGTTTGACTGGTATAACCTGGAAAATTTTAAATTGGCTTTGTCTGAGTATTTCCCAACCATCCAGGTCTTTGATTCATTCCCATCCCCTCGCATAATCCTTTATGGGGCAAAGGGATAAGTACAGAGGTGCATTGCTATGCGGAGCGTTCTAAATGACTTCCGCAGGGCCAACTGCCCCCTATGTGACTCTACTTCACTATTACAGATTGGCTGTATTTTTTATAATCAGCCGGTCCTGTTCACTTCAGTCTCAGTGCACTTGGAGAAGGGTCCAGAGTTGTGGGCGTGCAAAGATTGCCGTTCGTCATTTGTTCAGAATGTGCTCCCGGCAGATATAGCACGCCAGTTGTACGCCCAGGGCGATAGTACAAGCCGCTGGTCAACGGTGACGTTTGAGCGACACAAAACACCTGAAATCGTGGCTGAGTTGTCTCATATATTGGGAGAAGGAAAGCAACACCTAGATGTCGGGTGTAGCGGGGGTAGTTTGCTTGATTTTTCGAGAGAGCGAGGGTGTTCGACGGTTGGTATGGACTACTCTTCAATAACTCGTGAGCACCTTGAGCGTAAGGGGCATGCATGGGTGCCGTCGCTTGAGTCTTTGGGAGGCAGAGAGTTTGATGTCATCACGGCCTTTGATTTGATCGAGCACCTTTACGATGTGCCCGGATTTCTTCAGGACTGCTGCCATATGCTCCGACCCGGAGGGAGACTCGTAATTCTCACCGGGAATATCGATTGTCGGAGTGCCAGGATTGCACGGGAGCATTGGTGGTATGTAGGTTACCCCGAGCATATTGTTTTCCCATCCAGGGTGTTTTTTGAACAACTACCTAACTTTAAGCTTGAGAAATGGATCCCAACTTACGCGTCTGCCGGGTACAGATATCCCCTCCACCGCCGCTTGTTAGGCTTTCTCAAGAGAAAAGCACAACGGAAGGAGTATACCGGACTGCCATCATGGGTTCCGGATCATTCCCTGATTATTCTGACCAAAGAGAGCGTATGAGCCTTGTGGTGCTTTATGTGTAACGAGGTGGGATTCAAGGGGTGATCATCCCGGAATCACAAGTAGAGGAGGAGGCTTTAACTGAGACGCCTTCCCTCATGTGTGTTTGTCCAGTCTGTACAGAGAAGGCGCTGAATGGTGCCGAGGGTATCTCCCTGGGTGATAGACGGAAAGGTCTATCAGGAGTTTGGCGGCTTGTTGAATGCAAGAAGTGTGGGGTTGTTTCGATGATGCCGCTGCCGACGGACGACCAGTTGGCTGCGTACTACCGCGTGTATTCACAGGATAACAAGGTCGAGTTGTCGCAAGGATTGGGCTCACGGTATCCAAATCTCAGAGGGCTATTTCATTGGTTGAGCGGCGATGTCGATCCTCGAGATTTTGTGCGAATTCCGACCGGAGCGCGAGTCTTAGATTATGGTTGTGGCCATGCCGGTTATCTGAGAGATTTCCACCATCGCGGTGCGGCTATATCAGGGGCAGAGATTGCGGCATATGCGGTCGAAGCCTGTCGAAGCCATGGATATGACGTGCATCAGGTGGAAGACTTTTCTCATATTCCATTTCCTGCAGATAAGTTCGATATCGTCTATCTCATGCAAGTACTAGAGCATTTGCGTGATCCTCACGAGTTTTTCCGGGAGCTTGCCAGGATCTTGAAAGATGGCGGGATGCTGTATCTTGCCGTCCCAAATGCGGCGAGTATTTGGCGTAAAGTATTCAGACGCAACTGGGTCAGTGGATGGTTTGCGCCCTTTCATCTATTTCATTACACACGCGGTGCATTGGAAGCCTTGGCTGGGCAATACGGGTTTGAGTTGATGAACGCTTGGAGTCGCACGCCAGAATCCTGGTTCCGGCTTAACATCAAAGCCTGGCTTTACCCAAATGAACATCAATTGGATTGGTATCGGAATTGGTTGGATGCGATGCCCGTACGGTACATGCTGATGTTCGTGTTGCGCGCCATTGAATCGCTCTGTCGGGAAAAAGATTGTCTAGTTGTGCAGTTCAGAAAACGATAATCGGCTATGGCTGATAGCAGTAAGCATGATCGGCAAGGTGTGCCTGTCATCCGTATCGCAGCCCTTATGACCTGCCATAACAGGGTTGCCTCTACCACTCAAAGTGTTCGTTCCTTGAAGTCTCAAACGGTTTCAGGAGTATCTGTCGATCTGTTTCTTGTCGATGATGGGTCCAGCGACGGAACGGCGCAAGCAGTCCTCGATGTCTTTCCTCAAGCCACGATTCTCACCGGAGATGGGAACTTGTTTTGGTGCGGGGGGGTACGCTGGGCGTTCAAGGAAGCCATCTGCAAGGAGTACGACTTCTATTTCTGGCTCAACGACGACACTATTCTTAATCAGGGGGCGTTGGCACGGATGCTTGATACCTATCGGGCGGCTTCTCAGGTCGCATGCGATGCCGCCATTATTGTCGGCAGTACTCGCGATCCAAGGACGGGGCAATTTACCTACGGAGGGTGGAGTCAATACCTTACACCAACAGGCTTGATCTCATGGAAGCAAACACCTCCTCGTATGGATACGCCGCTTTCGTGCGATACGATGAATGGCAACTGTGTGTTGATATCCAAATCGGTTGTTGATCGCGTTGGAAACATTGATACGGTTTTCGTACACAGTATGGGCGACCTCGATTATGGTTTGCGAGCGATCAAGAGCGGCTGTCGAATCTATATTGCGCCAGGATACTGCGGGACGTGTGCGAGCAATGACCAGCCAGTTGCGGGAGCGGACAGAAAGCTGCCTCTCTCTACCCGATGGAAGCAATTACTCGGACCGAAGGGTTTCCCAGTCAAGGCATGGGGGGTGTTCACTTATCGCCATAAAGGCCCCTTGTGGTTTCTGGCTTGGTTGAAGCCCTACGTTTTTTTTTGGTTCAAATCGACTTCGAGGTTGCAGAAGGATAGCTAGCGGTGCTCGCCCCTGTTGCAATTTTCGTTTACAACCGTCCTGATCACACCAGGCAGACCGTAGAGGCACTGGCAGCCAATGCGCTTGCCGCTCAGACCCCGCTGCACGTGTTTTCCGATGCGCCGAGAGATGAAGCTGCACGTCGATCGGTTGAGGAAGTTCAGTCTTATATCCGAACGATTACCGGTTTCAAATCGGTCACGATCATCGAGCGCGCGACCAATTTTGGTTTGGCGCGTTCCATAATCGATGGAGTAACCAGCCTATGCGATGCGTTTGGCCGCGTGATTGTGCTGGAAGATGATTTGGTCATCTCGCCGCATTTTTTATCGTACATGAACGATGCGCTGACGCGCTATGAACATAAAGATCAGGTCATGCAGATTGCCGGATACATGTTTCCGGTTGAAGTGGACATTCATGAAGATGCATTGTTGTTACCCTTTATTACCTCGTGGGGTTGGGCAACTTGGAGTCGTGCTTGGCGAAATTTTGATGCCGAAGCAAAAGGCTACGAAAGATTGGTCGACGATCGTTTGCTGAGAGATCGATTCAACCTAGGTGGTCATTACGATTACTTCAAAATGCTCAGAGCCTACCGAGAGGGGACAGTGGATTCTTGGGCGATCCGATGGTATCTCAGCGTATTCCTGCACGGCGGGCTTGCCTTGTTCCCCAAGAAAACCTTGGTGAGCAATCTGGGTTTTGATGGGAGCGGTGTGAACTGTGCGGTGAGCAAGATCGAACAGCCGCCATTGGACATGACGTTTCAAGTATTTTCCATGCCGGAGCAGATCAAGGCTTCTGAGGCGCAAGCCGCCATATTGGATCACTTGCCTGTTCCAACGCTGAGTGTCGCATCTATGGCTAACCGATTGCTTGGTCGTCTCAAACGATTCTCCCACTTCCGATATACGTGCGTGTCGTGATCGGTCCTGTTCTTAAGCTGCTGTCAATCGTTACCACCAGGTTTGTTGCGCGCCGATTTAGCGCCTTCACCGTCGGCCTCGATACCGATCTGCTCCCCTGGCGCATTCGTGGCGGTACACGGTGCCGATTGTCGATCGGTGAAAGCTGTGTTGTGAGAAGCCTCGTCGTATTCGAACGAGAGAATGTGGCGATCTCCGTAGGAAATCGGTGCTTTCTTGGTAAGGGGGTCGTTTCAATTGCAGAAGGTGTCGAGATCGGGAATGATGTCCTGATCTCCTGGGGAGTTACCATTACAGACCATAATTCACATAGCTTGAAGTTCTCTGAGCGTCAGCGTGACGTCGGAGACTGGCTTGTTTCTCATAAGACCTGGATCGGGGTGAAGGTCGGAAAAGTTGTCATTCAAGATAAGGCGTGGATCGGATTTAATGCAATTATCCTGAAAGGCGTGACAATAGGCGAAGGTGCAATTGTAGGGGCAGGCAGTGTGGTGAGCAAGGACGTTCCTCCGTTTACGGTGGTTGCCGGCAATCCAGCCAAATTTGTCCGAGAACTCAGTCCAGATGAGCGGTAAATATGTATCTTGGGAAGAAGCCGTTGCCTGGTTGGTAGCTCAACCGGATCAGCAGGAACTGGCCAGGGATTGTTACTTCGATTCATCAGCGGAAGACGCAGCTGAGCGGTATTCACGAAGCGACGAGTGGAAGGCGATCGCTGCATTGCTGCCGTCTCCCCCTGGACTCGCGTTGGATGTGGGGGCTGGGCGTGGCATTGCCAGCTATGCATTGGCGAAAGCGGGCTGGACGGTTGTGGCGATAGAACCTAATGCCAGCACTCTTGTTGGAAGGGAAGCCATTCAGTCAATTGCACAGTCCAAGAGGCTGCCGATCGAGGTGGTGGAGAAGTTTGGCGAGCATATACCTCGTGAGTCAGCTTCATTTGATCTCGTCGTAGCCCGTCAGGTGTTACACCATGCGCGAGATTTGAAGGCATTGTGCACAGAGGTGTTTCGCGTTTTGAAGCCAGGAGGCAGATTCATTGCCGTTCGGGACCATGTGATCACATCGGCCGACGATCTTCCCACGTTCCTGCAGGATCATCCGCTGCATCAGCTCTATGGGGGGGAACATGCCTATGAATTGAGTCACTATCTGGGCGCGCTCCGAGCCGCGGGTTTCCGTGTGGAGCAGATATTCCGGTCATTCGACAGCGTCATTAATTATGCGCCTCACACCCGGGAGTCGCTGCGGAAGGAATTGCAGCGAAGACTCGACTGCCTGCCGTTGGGCGGTCTCGCGGGACGGTGCCTCTATCTTGACCTAATTCTAGATCTTGCGTTGGCCATCCTCTCGCGAGTCGACCAGCGTCCTGGGCGGTTGTATTCGTTCATCTGCAGTAAACCTCGGCAGTAAGTCGAAATCATGATGACGGTCTGGATCACCGGCGGAAAAGGGTTCATCGGCAGGCATTTGGCCAGGTTGGTTTCTCTGCAAGGTGACCGAGTCTGTGGGATCGGACATGGGTTATGGCCGGCTGCGGAAGCGGGACAATGGGGGTACACTAATTGGTGCAACGGCGAGATCGAGGCGGTCAATCTAAGCCAGCTTGCTCAGGCCTCCGGAGTGCCGGCTCTTGTGTATCACTTGGCAGGCGGTTCCTCAGTCGGCACATCCTTCCAGTATCCCCGCGAAGACTTTTGCCGTTCGGTCGAGACTACCTCGCGGCTTCTTGAATGGATTCGGCTCAATGCGCCAAGTGCACGCATGGTCAGTGCATCCAGCGCTGCTGTCTATGGTGCGGCATGGGCTGACCCGATTCCAGAGCATGCAAGCCCATCTCCCTTTTCACCGTATGGTTCGCATAAGGCGATGATGGAAGATTTATGCCGGGCGTATGCGGAAAATTTCGGGCTTCATGTTGCGATTGTTCGCTTGTTCTCCGTGTATGGAGCAGGGTTGGAAAAGCAGTTGATCTGGGACTTATGCAGCAAACTCGCAAGAGGCGAGAATAGCTCGGTGGTCTTGGGCGGTACCGGAGAAGAATTGCGTGATTGGTTGCATGTCTCGGATGCGGCGGCGCTTCTTTGGTTGGCGCGTGCCCAATGCGACAAAAGTTGCCCTGTGGTCAACGGAGGCACGGGCATTGCAACTTCAATTCGCGCGGTGGCAAGAATGGTCTGTGAGGCCTGGGGTGAGGGGGCCAGCACCGAATTCAGCGGGATCGCACGAGCTGGTGACCCACCTTGTCTGGTCGCTGATTGCACGAGAGCGATTCGACTTGGATTTAAACCTGGGGTGATGCTTGCCGAGGGTATTCAAGGATTTGTGAGTTGGTTTAAAGCAGGGCATAAGACATGCGAGTTGCTTTCAACTTGATTGATAGTGCGAGGTGGACGGGTGGCTATAACTATCTGATCAATCTTTTTAGGGCCATCCGGAATTACGAGGCAGATCATATCAGCCCGATACTGTTTTGCGGTGAAGACGCAGATGAACGTGATGTG
Source organism: uncultured Nitrospira sp. (assembly GCA_964485915.1). GTDB lineage: Bacteria > Nitrospirota > Nitrospiria > Nitrospirales > Nitrospiraceae > Nitrospira_D. The sequence goes on from CAZAKX010000015.1 coordinate 21,192, forward strand.
CGAGCCTTTCTAGAGGCGGGTGATATAGAGGTCGTTCGTTCGTCCGTATTTGATGCGCAGAAGAAGGCATCACATACCCTGCACGCCTACCTATTTGGAGTGAATTCCCATGCCCTTCAAGTATTTCGACGGCACCAGGTCGATGTGGTGTTTGAAAACGCGACGTTCTATGGGCGGTATTTCCCGATTCCAACAATCGCCTGGTTGCCTGATTTTCAGCACCGTCATTTGCGGAATCAGTTCGGCCTTCGTGCCTATTGGCAACGCGAATTGGGCTATCGCGCACAAGTGGCGTCCGACAGGGTCATTATGTTGAGCAGCGAAGATGCCCGTAAAGACTGTGAACATTTTTATCGGAAAGCGAAAGGCAGAACGGCTGTCGTACAGTTTGCCGCCTTCATTTCGTCCGACCTAATCGAGGCGTCTCCCGGGAACGTCCTGCAAGAATACGGGTTGCCTTCCCAGTTTTTCTATCTGCCCAACCAGTTCTGGAAGCATAAGAATCATCTGGTGGTCATTGAGGCGCTTGGCTTGTTGAAGCGACAGGGGGTAGACGTGGTTGTCGCGGTTACCGGCAATCCCCTGGACCCCCGCCATCCAGAGTATATCGGTCAGCTGCATGCGCGTATCAAATCGTTGGGGCTTCGACACAATTTCCGCGTCATGGGCCTCGTGCCAAGGCGACATGTCATTGCCTTGATGCAAACCTGCACGGCCCTCATTAATCCATCATTGTGTGAAGGGTGGAGCAGCACGGTCGAAGAAGCGCGCATGCTAGGGGTTCCTCTGCTGCTCTCGGACATTGCGGTGCATCGCGAGCAAATGGAAAATGGTGCAACATATTTTAAGGCCGATGATGTCGAGGGGTTGGCGGTAAGGATGCACGCCATGGCATCAGCTGCTGCTCCTGACATTCCGGTCCGAACGCCGGATGCTCGGAGCCACGAGCGAGTGCGCCGTTTTGCGCGAAACTTTTCCGTGGTAGTTGATCGGGCAATTGCGCGAACCGTATTAAAGGATGTGGCATGAGCACTGCGCTATGAGGGTTACTGTGGTGACCGTGTGCTATAACGCTGCCGCTACTATCGCCGATACCCTTGAATCGATCACAATGCAGAGCCATCCCGATATCGAGCGGATTGTGATCGACGGCGCGTCTACGGACGACACCCTCAAGATCGTCGAACGCTATAGTAGCGGACTGGCTCATCTGCGTTCAGAGCCGGACTGTGGCGTGTACGATGCAATGAACAAGGGGTTGGCGATTGCCTCCGGAGACGTGATCGGGTTCCTCAATGCTGACGATATGTATGCCGGTCCAGAGGTTCTCTCGCGAGTAGCCGGAATCATGGAAGAGGGGCACTTGGATGCCGTAGTAGGTGATGTGGAGTTTTTTAACCCCAAGGATCCGGCTGGGACTGTGCGTCGGTATCGTTCATCTCAATTCCGCCCAGATCGGATCGCCTTTGGTTGGATGCCGGCGCACCCGGCATTATTTCTTCACCGTCGTGTGTACGATCGCTATGGGCATTTTCGAAGCGATTATCGTATTGCCGGAGATTTCGAGTATTGTGCCCGGATCTTCCATGCTAATACCCTGGCGTACCGGAGTCTTTCCGAAACGCTGGTGCGCATGCGCATGGGTGGCATCAGCACTCGTGGCTGGCGTAATACACTCCTGCTCAATAGAGAAGTGGTGCGTGCGTGTCGTGAGAACGGGATCGACACGAATATGTTGAAGATCTTTTCTAAATATCCCGCCAAGATACTGGAGTTTTTTGCCAAGTGACGGACCGACCTACTGCTCGGATGGGTGCCCACATCCTCGTCACTGGAGCGAACGGGTTCATCGGCTCGGCGCTCTGTCACCGGTTACAGAGCGCGGGGATGCCTGTTCGAGGAGCGGTGCGCGACCGATCGAGCATTCCGGCGAGCGGCGGTTCCGAAGCCGGAGGTGTTGACTGGGTGGTGCTGCACGATCAATCCACGGACGCTGACACGCAACAGGCGCTGGACGGGGTGCAGGCGGTCATCCATCTGGCAGCAAAAGTTCATTTCAGGGTAGGTGCCATGGCCGATCCGCTTCGCGAATATCGTCAAGTCAACACCGGTTGGACCGAGCGGCTCGCACGGGCGGCGGCAGGACAGGGGGTTCGTCGATTTGTGTACATGAGTTCGATCAAAGTGAACGGTGAACAGAGCCAGATGCCGTTTACTGAACGGGATACACCAAATCCGCAGGATCCGTATGGCGTTTCAAAGTGGGAAGCGGAACAGGCTCTGGCAATGGTGTCATCCCAGACGGGGCTAGAGATCGTCGTCATCAGGTCCCCGCTCATCTATGGTCCAGGTGTGGGAGGCAATTTTCTGCAGCTGCTGAAAATTGTCCGAAAAAGAATCCCGCTACCACTTGCCTGGGTAGAAAACCGACGCAGTCTCATCTACCGAGGGAACTTGGTCGATGCGCTGATCTTGTGCACATCGAACGATCGGGCGGCCGGAAGAACCTACCTGGTCAGCGACGGGGATGATCTGTCCACGCCGGACTTGATTCGGCGACTCGCAAAGGCGTTGGCATTGCCCGCGTGTCTGTGGCCTGCGCCTCTGTCGGCACTCCAATGTTTGGGGCAAGTGGTTGGGAAGAAAACAATGCTTGAGCGGCTCGTCGGTTCACTCCAAGTCGATTCGGCTCGGATTATGCGAGAATTGGATTGGCATCCTCCATATGTTGTCGACCATGGTCTGGCGGAGACTGTTACCTGGTTCCGTGCCCACACAACCGGTCAAGTTATAATGTCATGATGGTGAGAGTAGTTCAGACGAGCTGCGACTCAGTCCATTGGGCATGCCTGGTAGGAAACATGTCAAACGCAATCCACGATCTTTGGGTGTTCCACGAGTGATCGATTGGCGAATTCTGGCCCTGATTCGATATTTGTGTAGCGTGAGGCAGCAATGATTGTGGTTCTTCCTGGTTTTGTCGCTTTTGTGGTCGCTTGGTGGCTTACTAGGCAGTTATGCTCGCCGAAATCGTTTCTTTCCATTCTCGCTCATCCCAATGAACGAACATTACACGCCATGCCGACCCCCCAGACTGGAGGGTTGGCCGTGATCGGCAGCGTGGTGATCAGTCTCATTCTGGCTGCCAGTGTTTTAGCGATTACCCAACCTTCAAAACCCGTGTTGCCAAAAGGTGTCATGTCGGGGAGTGTCTGGATCGTGGCCTCGATGCTTCTCATCTTTGTCGTGTCTTTCCTCGATGACTGCGTGGCGCTGCCGGCCATCCTCCGATTAGGTGTGCAGGCCGTTTCCGCGTTGATTATCATCGTCGGCGTTGGGTTGACGTTGACCTCGATTCCGATACCGGGCGGACCGACTATCCTGCTGGGGATAGCCGCTGTTCCGGTGAGCGTCCTCGTCCTGCTCTGGATGGCGAACCTCTATAACTTTATGGACGGTATGGACGGTTTTGCAGGCGGAATGACATTTTTCGGGTTTGGATTCCTCGCATATTTTGGGTGGCAGGCCAACTTTCCGGTGATGTTCATCATCGCCACGTTTGTCGCGATGGGCGCTCTGGGATTTCTTGTGCATAATTTTCCACCGGCTCGTATCTTCATGGGCGATGCGGGGAGCATCACGGTTGGTTTCTTAGCGGGGACGTTGATGATCCTTGGAGTTCGAGACAGGATATTCGATTTATGGGTCCCGATCATTATCTTCTCCCCATTCATTGTTGATGCGACTGTGACCTTAATCCGACGGGCATGCCATCGAAAAAGAATCTGGGAAGCTCACCGAGAGCACTATTATCAACGATTGGTTCTGAATGGATGGAGCCATCGCCGGACCGTGCTTGCGGAGTACGGAGTCATGCTGCTTTGCGGAGGACTGGCCGTTCTCTATCATCACTCGACTGAAAATTGGAAGCTCGTCATTCTTGGGACATGGCTGGTCATGTTTCTTGTTTTGGGGATGTCCGTGAGTAGGTTGGAACGGCAGATGACGCACGCGTGTCCAGCTCCGGATCCTTGCACAGCAGGTGAGGAGAATCCTGTACGGCCTGTCTCAGCACCGGCTCCTGAGAGAGAGACCGTAAAAGCCTAGCTTGATCTAGCCGAGCATCGTGTCGCGCCTCACGAATTGGTCATGCCTACTACCGAGCAGGTCTTGGATAACAAACTGACCGTCAACTCGCCTTCCGGGTGGGGCAATCGCCTTCAGACGGAGGCGAGACGAGCCGCAGGTTGGACAACAACCGCGCTTGGCTTTACCATTCCGATGTGGGTACTGGCGGACGGTGTTCTTGTCGTGCTGCTGGTTGTGTGTTGGGTTGCCAGTGGGGAGTGGAGAGAACGACTTCGTCGAATCACGGTGAACCCTGTGGCGATAAGTGCCTTGTTGTTGTTTGGGTGGGTACTGTTGGGAACGCTGTGGGGAATGGGTTCTCCAGAAGAGCGACTACACGCGCTGAAGAAGTATGTCGATCTCTTGCTCATTCCTCTGTTGATTTCTATGGCGATCGACGTTGAAGAGCGAAATCGCGCGCTCCTTGGTTTGGCGGCTTCGTTAGGAGTGACCTTGGTGTTGTCGCTCATGTCGAGTTTGGGAATTCTCTCAATTAGTGGGGTTATCGGTTGTGACTTGTCGGACCCCTGTGTATTCAAAAAACACACGACCCATAACGTCCTGATGGCATTCGGCGCGTTACTGTTTGCCGTGTTGGCCTGGAAGTCCTCGCAGAGGTGGAGACGATGGGGGTGGGGATGTGCGTCAGTCTTGGCCGTCGGTAATGTGTTATTGATGGTCCAGGGCCGAACCGGGTATATGGTCTTAGCCGGACTTGCCGTCCTGGCTTTTCGGATGATCTTTGGGTGGCGAGGAATACTTGCAGCAGTTGTGGCGCTCAGCTGCTCCTTCTCGACCGCATACCAGGTTTCGTCTTCATTCCATGAACGGGTAAATCTGGCCGTTGCGAGTGTCACACAGTGGAATCCAAAGGTCGCTGTCGTGAATGATCCGATAGGCTGGCGATTGGAATATTACTATCACACAATCAAAATCATTCAGGAGCATCCCCTGATGGGGGTCGGCACTGGAGGGTTTATCCAAGCCTATCGGGCGCGCACGGAACAAGCCAGGCTCGATGTTCCTCCCCATCCTCACAACCAATATCTCTTCATCATGGCACAAGTCGGAATAGTCGGACTCAGTGCGTTGCTCTGGTTGTTTGTGCAACAGTGGCGATCAGCCTTTCTTGCTGGTAATAAAACGAATGAGTTGCTTGCCAAGGGGCTAGTAGTCACCATCGCGATTAGCTGTCTTTTTCAACCTGGGCTTGTCGACCATACGGAAAAACTATTTTACTGCGTATTTTCCGGCCTCCTGTATTCCGGGACTGATTCACAACGTGATACGAGGGCATGAATCTTTCGGCCTATATCATCGCCTATAACGAGGCGAAGAAAATTTCCGATGCCATTAACAGTGTATTATGGGCGGACGAAATCATCGTAGCCGATTCAGCGAGCACCGACGAGACGGCTCAGATCGCTACGGACTTGGGAGCTCGCGTCGTCCAGATCCCGTTCCATGGATTTGGCCATCTGCGAAATCAAGCCATCAAGGCCTGTACGCATGAATGGATTTTCAGTCTCGATACGGATGAACAGTGCACGCCGGAAGTCCGAGATGAAATTCTCAGGCTTCTTGCCGATACTCCCGAGTACGACGCCTATCTTGTGCCGAGGCGGAATTACTTTATGGGGCGTTGGATCAAGCATTCCGGCTGGTATCCCAACTTCCGCCAGCCGCAGCTGTTTCGAAAAGGGAGCATGAGATATGTCGAGTCTCCCGTCCACGAAGGATACGAACTTTTGACTGCTAAACCGACCGGTCGTCTGGAGCATGCCATTTGGCAGATCCCGTTCAGAGACTTTGAAGAGGTCGTCAAGAAAGCGAATCGCTATTCGTCGCTTGGAGTGTTAAAGCTCGCGGATCAACGAGTGTCCATGCGCACTGCCCTGTTTCGCGGTTTTTGGGCGTTTCTGAAGCATTATGTGGCGAAGCGGGGATTTCTTGACGGCTGGCCTGGGTTTGTCATCGCCTTTGGGAATTTCGAAGGGACGTTCTATCGGTATGCCAAGCGGTTCGAGCAGCAGGAAATGTGGCCGCTGCCCAAACAGGCTCCCATCCGAAGGCCTGACAACGCACCTTCGAAATGAAAGCAGCCGTGATCGTTACGACTTACAATCGCCCCGATGCGCTGGCGGTTGTGTTGGAAGGCTATTGTGGCCAAACTGATCAAGATTTCGGGCTGGTGGTAGCGGATGATGGTTCAGGGGAGGAGACGAGAGACGTTGTACGGCGATTTACCAGCCGCGCCCCGTTTTCGGTCGAGCATGTCTGGCATGAAGACCGAGGATTCCGAGCCGCGGCAATCCGTAATCGCGCTGTCGCGTCGACGAGTGCCGACTACGTAATTTTCACCGACGGCGACTGTGTCCCATCCCGTCACTTCGTACAGGTCCACAAGCAATTGGCCGAGCCTGGGTACTTCCTTGGGTCGAACCGTGTGTTGCTGTCGGCCGAGTTGACGGCTCGTGTCGTGCGTGAGCGAACTCTAATTCATGCGTGGAGTGGGATTGAGTGGGCACGATGCTGGTCTCGCCGCGAGGTGAATCGCGTGCTTCCACTGATGAGGCTGCCTGATGGTCCGTTTCGAAAATGGTCGCCGAATCGTTGGGGTGGAATCAAGACCTGCAACCTTTCCGCATGGAGAACTGACTTGGTTCGCGTGAATGGGCTGGACGAATCTTACGAAGGATGGGGGCTGGAAGATTCGGATTTGGTTATTCGATTGCTCCACGCCGGGGTGAAGCATAAGAATGCACGCTTCGCTGCGACGGTATTTCACCTATGGCATCCCGAGCAAGATCGCATGAGGTTGCCCGACAATCAGAAACGCCTGGATGATCTCCTCCGTTCCTCGGCAATTCGAGCCGCCGTTGGACTCGAGCAACACCATGGAGCGTTTCTTGATCATCAATCCGCGACGCCGCGACGGACGACAACATGAAGCGGGATCCCCACAGTGTGTTAGTCGTATGTACGCGTCGAATTGGAGATGTATTTTTAGCCACTCCGGTCATTCGTTCGCTCAAAGCCGCTTTGCCGCACGTGATGATCGACATACTCGTATTCGAAGGGACTGAGGATGTGCTCTCTGGCAATGCGGATATCAATCGAGTCTGGACAATTGCCGAACGTCCGGCGATCCGCCCTCATCTCGCCTTGCTGCGTTTGCTATGGCGACGCTACGATGTCGCTGTGTCGGTCCTCGCGGGGGATCGTCCGACGTTTCATGCCTGGGTTGCAGGACGGTATTGTGTAGGGACGTTGTTGCCTGACAAAAAGTCCTGGTGGAAGCGGAGGTTGTTGAATCACTGGGTTCCGTTTGACAATCTTTTTACCCATACGGTGGCCATGAATCTTCAGCTGCTTGCACCGTTGGGCATTACACCACTTGGTACTCCCGTGGTGAGTTGGACGGACAAGGAGGAGCGATCTGTTCAGACCCTGTTTCCTGCTATACGAAGTGCCCATCCCTACGCGGTGCTGCATGTATCGCCGAAGTTTGCCTACAAAACCTGGACTGTCGAGGGATGGGTGGCGCTTGGGCAATGGTTGATCGAGCGTGGGCTGATTGTTGCTGTGACCGGAGTCGAATTGGCTGAGCAATCGTATTGTGATCAGATTATCCATGGGCTACCCAAGGCCATCAATTTGATCGGTCGGGTAACCTTACCGGCTCTTGGTTATCTCTTAAGTCGAGCTGCGCTGTATGTTGGGACGGATACGGCCGTCAGTCATATGGCTGCTGCTATCGGCGCGCCATCCGTTGTGCTGTTTGGCCCTTCCAACCCGGTGAAGTGGGGACCTTGGCCGAAGGACTTTCTCTCAGATGCACAGAGCCCCTGGCATAAACAAGGATCGCAGCGGCAGGGGAATGTGGCTTTGCTTCAAGGCGAAGGAGATTGCGTACCGTGCCTTGCAGAAGGATGTGATCGTCATGTGAACAGTCTCAGTGACTGTCTCCAGCGAATGTCTGTGCATCGGGTCATCGAGGCTGCTGAAGCCATGCTCCGGGAGCGGGAGATCAACGCCGCAGTACCAACCAGCGTATGAAACAGTCAGCCGCGAAACTCTTCCATTCCCTCACGAGACGATTTGGAGATCGGGTACTCAGGTACCGGTCGATTCTCGTTATCGGTGTGGAACTGCTGTTGATTTTCGCAGCGAACCTGACTGCCTTTGCGCTGCGATTCGATGCGGATGTTCCTCCCGAGTATCGGAGGATCATGTGGGATTTTATGCCAGCCGTGCTGCTGATGTACGGTACCGGTTTGTGGTTGTTTGGGATTCAGCGAGGGCTCTGGAGGTATGTCGATCTTCGCGATCTCTGGAGAATTCTACTAGCCGCACTGAGCAGCTCCGCGGTGTTTTATGGGGTGATCCATCAACTTGGCGGCGTGACGCAGTATCCTCGATCCGTGATCATCCTGACGGGGCTGTTAACGGCGCTGTATTTGGCAGGGATCCGATTGGCTGTGCGGGGGTTCCGGGAGTGGATTCAGATATTTGATCCGGGCGCGCGCCGGGTTTTGATCGTCGGCGCAGGACATGCGGGTGAGCTGTTAGTCAGGGACATGTTGTACGATGCGAATTATCGCTGCTGCCCGGTGGGGTTCGTCGATGATGATCCAATCAAGCGCAAGATGAACATTCATGGGATTCCTGTTGTGGGAGTCATTTCGGATATCAAGAAGGCCGCCGAACGGCTGAAGGTCGACGAGATCATCGTGGCCATTCCTTCCGGTTCCACAACCGTGAAGCAAAAGATTCTTGCTGCGTCAGAAGGTTGTTCAGTGCCGATCAAGACGTTACCCGATGTCAAACAATTACTCGGTGATCCTGTCTCTCTCCAACAAGTGCGGCCTATGAGCGTCGACGATTTGCTCCAACGTGAGCCGATCCGGACGGATCCCCAAGAGCTGTCTCCCCACATCAGTGGGAAAACGCTTCTCGTGACAGGAGCAGGAGGGTCGATCGGATCAGAACTCTGCCGGCAGATCGCACAGTACAATCCCCGGTCGCTCATCTTGTTCGAACGGTATGAAAATGCGCTTCATTCGCTCATGTTGGAGTTGAAGGCAGGGTTCCCATCCGTGAAGATTCTCCCCGTCATCGGAGATGTCACAGTTTCCGACCGTGTGTCGGAGGTGTTCCAACAGTGCAGACCCGACATCGTGTTTCACGCCGCGGCGCATAAACATGTTCCCCTGATGGAACTGAATCCGAAGGAGGCGATTCGCAACAATGTTCTCGGGACTCGCGTGGTCGCTGAAGCCGCGTTGAAGGCAGGTGTGGATCGATTTGTCTTGATTTCCACTGATAAGGCTGTGAATCCATCGAGTATTATGGGAGCGACCAAGCGGATTGCCGAGCATGTGATGCAGGAGCTTAATCGAACAGGCTTGACCAAGTTTACGGTCGTGCGGTTCGGCAATGTGTTGGGAAGCAACGGGAGTGTGGTGCCGCTGTTTTCCGAGCAAATCCGTAAGGGCGGTCCGGTGACCGTGACTCATCCGGAGATCAAACGGTTTTTCATGACCATTCCTGAGGCCGTACAATTGGTTTTGCAAGCGAGTGTCATCGGGAAGGGCGGGGAAGTATTTGTTCTTGATATGGGCGAACAAATCAAAGTCGTCGATCTGGCGAGAAATATGATCGTACTGGCCGGCCTGGTACCGGACAAGGATATCCAGATAGTGTTTACCGGTCTGCGGCCGGGAGAGAAGTTGTACGAAGAACTATTTGAGGACAACGTGCAAGTTGAGCCGACGACCCATCCGAAAATTCATCGAGCCGGAGGCCCATCCATCTCGACAGGCGAGCTGGATGACTGGTTAGAGTCGTTGCAGGGCAATCTTTCGAAATGTGATGAAGGTACGCTGCTCCATGATCTCAAACGGCTTGTGCCGAGCTTTGAATCGGTTTCAACTCAACAGGTGTCCCGATAGGCGCTGATACCATCGATCGACGTCATTCACGCCTCGTCCGATTGCGGCGCATAAAGCTCACAAGAGGTAGATGAGTATTCTGGTCACCGGCGGAGCCGGATTTATCGGTGCTAACTTCCTTCTCGATTGGTTGGCGCAGCGCGATGAGCCCGTCATTAATCTCGACAAGCTCACCTACGCGGGGAATCTTGAGAATCTTGCCAGTTTGCAGGGTGATGCGAGGCATATCTTCGTACAGGGCGATATCGGTGATACCGCGCTCGTTGACGGAGTGTTGATCAAGCATCGTCCTCGTGCCGTGATCAATTTTGCCGCTGAGAGTCACGTCGACCGTTCTATCCATGGTCCAAGCGAATTCATTCAGACCAACATCGTCGGCACCTTTTACTTGCTTGAATCCGTGCGTGCCTATTGGGAAGCGCTGGAAGGCAAAGCTAAAGAGGGCTTCCGTTATCTCCATGTGTCCACCGATGAAGTGTATGGCTCATTAACGAACGATGCTCCGGCGTTCAGTGAAACGAATCGCTACGAGCCCAATAGTCCCTATTCGGCCAGCAAGGCGGCGAGCGACCATCTTGTACGTGCCTATCACCATACGTATGGGTTGCCGGTCCTCACCACCAATTGCTCCAACAACTACGGTCCGTACCACTTCCCTGAAAAACTTATTCCACTCTGCATTCTCAATGCGGTGGCAGGCAAGACGCTTCCAATCTACGGTGATGGCCGGCAAATACGGGACTGGCTCTACGTGAAGGATCACTGCAGTGCCATTTGCCTGGTGCTTGAAGGGGGGCGTGTAGGCGAAACCTATAACATCGGTGGTTGGAACGAAAAAGCCAATCTTGACGTCGTGGAAACCCTCTGTGCCATCCTGGATGAAGTAAAGCCTCGGATTGATGGCCGGTCTTACAAATCACAGATCGCATTCGTCAAGGATCGCCCAGGTCATGATCGCCGTTATGCCATCAATGCCAGGAAGCTTGAACGGGAACTTGGTTGGAAGCCCCAAGAGACTTTTGAAACAGGTCTCCGCAAGACGATTGCATGGTATCTCAATAACGAGCGCTGGGTGACCAACGTCACGAGCGGTGCCTATCGTAACTGGATTGGGCGGCAATATGGCGAATAGCAAGTGGCAAATGGCGAGTGGCAAGCCTCATCAACGGCTGGAGCTTTGGCAACAGGCAATGCTGCTGGTCAAGGAGATCTACGCAGTGACCACTGGATTCCCGAAGGAGGAAATGTTCGGATTGGTGAGCCAGATGAGGCGCGCAGCCGTATCCATCCCCTCAAACATCGCTGAGGGTGCGGCACGAGAAGGCGACAAGGAATATTCTCATTTCTTAAGTATGGCCCGTGGTTCGTTAAGCGAACTCGATACACAAGTTCAAATTGCCGTGATGCTGAGCTACCTCACTGAGGATCACCCTCTCCACGGCCTGCTTGATCGTGTCGGAAAACTACTAAGTGGATTCAGCAAAAAGCTGAAAATGGATGTGGCGAAGAAATGACCGCAACCATTCCGTTGCTACTCGCCACTTGCCACTCGCTACTATGAAGATACTGTTAACCGGCAAGCATGGTCAGGTCGGGTTTGAGCTACAACGTGCACTGGCTCCCTTGGGAGAGGTCCACGCCGTGGATTACAGCGAGTGTGACCTGGTCGATGTCTCGGCTATTGCTGCTCTGGTCCGGTCAGTCAAACCTGACTTGATCGTCAATCCCGCAGCTTATACAGCAGTGGACAAGGCAGAATCAGAGCCTGATCTGGCTCACGCTGTCAATGCCGTTGCTCCAGGAGTTTTTGGTGAAGAGGCGGCAAAACTGGGTGCCTGGGTCGTGCATTATTCCACCGACTATGTGTTCGATGGTACCAAGTCGGGTGCCTATACAGAAGATGACCTCATGAACCCCCAAAGTATTTATGGTCGTACCAAAAGGGATGGCGAGATCGCATTACAAGAAAGCGGGGCACGACACTTGATCTTTCGAACGAGTTGGGTGGTCGGAGCTCATGGGAACAATTTTGCCAAAACCATACTGCGCTTGGCCCTCGAACGTGAAAGTCTGAATGTTGTGGCTGATCAATGTGGTGTGCCGACGTCTGCGGCCTTGCTGGCGGATGTGACGGCACAGCTTATTCGGCAGAGGCAGCGTGAGGGAGACAAGAACTTTCCGTTCGGCCTATATCATCTTGTGGCAGGCGGGGAGACGACTTGGTGCGACTATGCGCGGTTTGTTGTGTCGGAAGCCCTCGCTGCTGGCAAACCACTCAAGCTCTCGCCGGATGCCATTCGAACGATCCCCACGTCGGAATATCCCACCGCCGCCAAGCGCCCGGCTAATTCACGATTGGCTACCGGCAAGCTGCGCAAGACTTTTGGCCTAGACTTGCCCGATTGGCAAAGTGGGGTCCGGCACATCCTGCAACAAATTCTGCTGAATGGTAAGTTGGAAGGAGTAAGTGGTAAGTAGTGAGTCGTAAGTGGGGAGCGGCGAGTCGTAAGTTGAAAGAATACGGACCACTCACTACTAACTACTCACCATTTACCAGCGATCAATATGGGTAAACCACACGAACAACTGGAAGCATGGAAATTCTCCATGGAATTGGATAAAGCCGTATATCAGATGACTGCTACCTTCCCAGCGGAGGAACGTTATGGACTCTCTCAGCAAATGAGACGTGCCGCAGTGTCCATACCCAGCAATACCGCCGAAGGTGCCGACCGAAATAGCGCAAGGGAGTTTTTGAATTTCATTGGAATATCGCGAGGCTCGTTGGCTGAACTTGAAACTCAGCTGCAACTGGCGGTTATGCTTGGTTTCGCCGCACCGGATCACCAAGCCTTTGAATTATCCAATGGCACTGGAAAGCGGCTAACCGGATTGCACAAAAAACTGAGTACCACATGACTCAACTCACTACTGGCAACTCACCAATTACTACTGACTATTCCCTCCTTACCAGAAAAGGCATCGTCCTCGCCGGCGGAGCCGGGAGCCGATTGCACCCAGCCACACTAGCCATCAGCAAACAGCTGTTGCCGGTGTTCGACAAGCCGATGATCTATTATCCGCTTAGCACTCTGATGCTTGGAGGAATGCGGGATATCCTCATCATTTCTACTCCACAGGACACGCCTAGGTTTGAGCAACTTCTCGGCACAGGCAAACAGTGGGGCCTGAACCTGAGCTATGCAGTACAGCCTTCGCCTGATGGGCTGGCGCAAGCGTTCATCATCGGAGAATCCTTCATCGGAAATGATCTTTCTGCTCTGGTATTGGGCGACAATATATTTTACGGCCATGATTTTCACTGCTTGCTGGGTAATGCCATGGCTCGCACCGAAGGCGCGAGCGTGTTTGCCTACCATGTACAGGACCCTGAACGTTACGGTGTTGTCGATTTCGACTCAGGCGGTAAGGTGAGATCATTGGAGGAAAAGCCCAAACAACCAAAATCCAGCTATGCCGTCACCGGTCTGTATTTCTACGATCAACAGGTAGTTGATCTGGCCAAAAGCCTGAAGCCCTCCCTACGCGGTGAACTGGAGATTACAGACCTGAACCGTATCTACCTGGAACAAGGCCAGTTGAACGTTGAAGTCATGGGTCGTGGCTATGCCTGGCTGGACACTGGTACCCATGAATCGCTGCTCGACGCAAGCCAATTCATCGCCACACTCGAAAACCGGCAAGGCCTGAAGGTGGCATGTCCGGAAGAAATTGCATTCAGACAACAGTGGATCGATGCCGCTCAACTAGAAGAGCTCGCGCAGCCTTTGACCAAAAACGGTTATGGACAATACTTGCTGCGGGTGCTCAAAGAAAAACTATTTTGATAAAGGCAACCCGCTTAGCTATCTCCGTCGTGTTGCTGTTTGTTGTAATGTCGGGTATGGCCGATATGCTCTACAAGGCGACGGACTATCATGCTCCGGAACGCCGGTGGTGCATCGCCTGGGATGACGAAAACCTGGCGATCACCGGGCACATCCATGGAAAAACCGTGCTCTCCACGAAAGATACACAGGGGAGGCTATTCGCAGGGACAGAGCCATTCGCCTGATGCAACACTTTCGTACATCCCCTCGTGAACTGGCGGCTAGTCTCTGGCGAAACCGCAGCCTTATTATGGCTTTGACTAAGCGCGAGGTGGTGGGCCGCTATAGGGGCTCAGTGGTGGGGATCATGTGGTCGTTTTTTACCCCCATTCTGATGCTGCTCATCTACATCTTTGTATTTTCCGTGGTGTTCAAGGCGCGGTGGGCGGTCGGTAGTGAGGAAAGCAAGGCTGATTTTGCCATCATTCTTTTCGTAGGCATGATTGTCCACGGACTATTCGCTGAATGCTTAAACCGCGCTCCCGGCCTGATTCTGTCTAACGCTAACTACGTCAAGAAGGTCATTTTCCCGCTGGAAATATTGCCCTGTGTGGCATTAGGTTCGGCGCTGTTTCATACGGCTATCAGCCTAGTAGTCTTGCTGCTGGCACAACTGATTCTGAACCAGCAACTCATGTGGACCGCGCTGTTATTTCCTTGTGTGCTCCTACCGCTTGTGTTTTCGACCATGGGCTTCGCGTGGTTCTTAGCGGGGCTAGGGGTGTATGTGCGTGATATCGGGCAAATCACCGGTATGGTCACCACTGTACTGCTGTTTCTGTCGCCCGTATTTTATCCGATTAGCGCCTTGCCAGAACAATATCAAGCGTGGCTCCATCTGAATCCACTGACTTTCATAATCGAAGAAGGCCGCAATACGTTGATCTTTGGTAGAGTGCCCGACATTGGGGCATGGGGAATGATGCTGGCGGCAGGTATGCTGATCTCATGGATCGGATTTGCATGGTTCCAGAAAATACGAAAAGGGTTTGCCGATGTCCTCTGACGATACCAAGCCGGCCCATGTCGTATGGCATGACGGACATGTTCAAGCCGCAGATCGGCGCTCTCTACTCGGTCAGAGACCTATAACCGTATGGCTGACCGGGTTGAGCGCATCAGGCAAATCCACCTTGGCATTTGCTTTAGAGCGTCGTTTGGTTGATATCGGCCATGCTTGCTATGTCTTGGATGGCGATAATATCCGGCATGGCTTGAATAAGGATTTGGGGTTTTCACATCACGACCGAACTGAAAATATCAGACGTGTTGCGGAGGTCGCGCGCTTGATGAATAACGCTGGCTTAATTGTCATCACGGCATTTATCTCGCCGTACCGTGATGATCGACAATTGGCGCGAGAGATTGTCGGCGCAGAGAATTTTGTAGAAGTCTATGTCAACACGCCCATTGAAATATGTGAAGCGCGAGATCCAAAAGGCATGTATAAACGGGCGCGTTCCGGGCAAATATCAGGATTTACGGGCGTGCATGATCCGTATGAATCACCCGGAACGCCCGATCTGACAATTAACACATCGATCGCCTCACCTTCAGAGGGAGCAGGGGAGTTGCTTGCTGTGGCGATTGCCCGCATTGCGGTACCCGAAGGTGAGAGACCACACACATTCAGAGACTCCCGATGAGCGGTGACGATATTGCCGTCAAGGTCAGCGGTCTTTCCAAGTGCTACCACATCTACGACAAGCCGCATGATCGGTTGAAGCAGATGGTTGTACCTTGTCTCCAGCGCATGGCTGGCTTGAAGCCGAGTCAATGCTACCGCGAGTTTTGGGCGTTGAAAAATGTGTCATTTGAAATAAAAAAAGGCGAAACCGTCGGCATCGTCGGACGCAACGGGAGCGGCAAGTCCACTCTCTTACAGCTGATCTGCGGTACGCTTCACGCAACTAGCGGCGCAGTAGAAACGCAAGGCCGCATCGCCGCCTTATTGGAACTCGGCTCCGGTTTTAATCGAGAATTTACGGGGCGAGAAAATGTGTATATAAACGCCTCGATACTTGGACTCTCTCAAGCAGAAATCGAAGCCAGGTATGATGATATTGTTGCTTTTGCCGAGATCGGCGACTTTATTGATCAGCCAGTCAAAACTTACTCCAGCGGCATGTTTGTACGGTTGGCGTTCTCGGTCATTGCCTATGTTGATGCGGACATTCTCATAATAGATGAAGCGTTAGCCGTTGGGGATGTGTTTTTTAGGCAGAAGTGTATGCGGTTTTTGAACAACTATAAAATGAACGGCACGATCATATTTGTAACGCATGATTCCGCCACGGTTGTGAGCTTTTGTGATCGTGCTGTTTGGTTGGAACATGGGGAGGTCCAGTCAATAGGCCAAGCAAAACATGTGTGTGAAGCATACCTTGCCAGGCGTTATGATGCTGCGCGCTTTAATGCCCTCGATCAGATAGCGCAGATAACAGAAACTCCTCTTCCAAGTTCAAGGGAAAACTCGCTATCAAAACATGATGCACGCATGAATTTTATCAATCATTCAAATCTAAGGAATGACATTGAAGTGTTTGACTTCTCACCAGAAACACGTGGTTTTGGGAATGGAGGCGCTACAATCACAAATGCAAAATTGACCGATTTAGAGGGCCGGCGGCTTTCTTGGGTAGTGGGCGGTGAGATGGTGCGCATAGAAATCGAAGCTTTAGTCAACGTGGCGTGCAATCATATTGTCACCGGGTTTCAGTTAAAAGACAGACTTGGCCAAGTATTATTTGACCAGAATTCTTATATGGCATATTGCTTGAACCCGGTCGCAGCGAATCCTAACGAAGTGGTCAAAGGCATCTTTACGTTCCGTTTCCCGATATTGCCACGTGGTTTTTATACAGTGGATGTCGCAATTGCGGATGGCATCCCTCCGAACATCACTCAATTGCAGTGGCTACATGACGCATTTAGTTTGGAATCTCATACCTCCAGTGTGGTGAGTGGCTTGGTTGGCTTGGTTTGCGATTCAATCTCACTAACTCGTCAAGCAAACGAATCCATGAATGCCCAGAGGGAGCAATGGCAAGGAAATTAAGGCCCGCGGTCTTTATACATATCCAAAAGACAGCTGGAACGACGATCGTCGATTTGGCCAGATCTGCTTATGGAAATCATAACGTCATGAGCCATGACGATTATCTCAAGGGGATAAATTACTCCCAGCTTACAGGGGAGGTTAGAATAGACGAAAAAGTGCTCCGCGATTTCCACAACATACCTTTTCTCTCCGGTCATTTCGGCTATGGCTTTGCGAAGCGCTATATGCCGGGTAGGTATTCGTTTACGTTTTTGCGCGATCCTATTGAAAGGATTT
>CAZAKX010000016.1:0-36314 GCA_964485915.1 uncultured Nitrospira sp.
GCTCACCCGGTTGTATCTCCCATGTCTGCAGGAGGTCTGGGAGCGATCGTGCAAGAGGTTGATAGGTGGACGAAAACTCAGCGGTCTCAGCCAAGACAATCCAATCCCACCGCCTCGGCATCTGTTGGATATTCGGCTGTATCGCAGACTCCACCAACGCCTTGCTTGCTTCCGACAACACAAAACACAACGCTTCTGGCTTTAGCCTGTTGATCGAATACACGGCCGATGCTGCGTCATCGACAAACGCGATGACCAACGCCTTAATAGGTTGATCTTGTGCCATTTCGGGCGGACTATAACATCGACTTCGCCGGTGTTCAATTCGCTGATTCCAAACAGCGTTCTACTTGACCGACTACTTAATCAAGCCTAGACTCTGGACACTATTGTTCTTCTTCGTGTCGGCTTTCCCTACAGCGAGGTTCTCAATGATCTGGTGGTATTGGATAGTTCTGGGCTTGGCTTTGGCCGGCGCAGAGATTGTGTCACCAGGCGGATTTTATCTGTTGTTTTTCGGTATCGCTGCCGTGATAGTTGGTGCGCTGGTCGGTATGGAGGTGGTACAGGCCGACTGGCTCCAGTGGCTCTTATTCTCCATCCTGTCGGTTCTTTCGCTGCTGCTGCTACGCAGACCACTGATTCACCTAACACAAGGCCATCCGCCACAGGTCATGGACAGCATGGTTGGAGAGTCGGCGATCCTGCTTGAGGAACTCCAGCCCGGGCACACGGGGAAGGCTGAGTTGCGTGGCTCCACGTGGAGCACACGGAACGTCGGAACCGTTCCCCTTCTCTCAGGTCAACGCGCAACGGTCGTCAAAGTCGATGGGCTGATGCTCTTGGTGCAATCAGAATAACAGAATAACGGTCATTCGCGAGTGAGGTGCGGGCATGGAAGGCGGAACGTTTGTCGTGATCATCCTGTCGGTGATCGTCTTAATCGTCATCGCCAAAACGGCGGTTGTGGTTCCCCAACAGAGCGCCTATGTCGTGGAGCGTTTGGGGAAATATAGTTCTACGCTGGATGCGGGATTCCACATCCTCGTCCCGTTCATCGACGTGATTCGATACAAGCACACTTTAAAAGAAAGCGCGGTCGATATTCCGGAGCAAATCTGCATTACCCGGGACAACGTCCAGGTCCATGTCGATGGCATCCTGTACATGCGGGTCCTGAATCCGGAGCGGGCATCTTACGGGATCAGCGACTACCACTTCGCGCTTTCACAACTCGCCCAGACGGCACTGCGGAGCGAGATCGGCAAGATCGAACTGGATAGAACCTTCGAAGCCCGGACGACGATCAACGCACAAGTCGTCAACGAATTGGACAAGGCCTCGGAACCGTGGGGAGTCAAGGTGCTACGCTACGAGATCAAAAACATCACCCCGCCGAAGGATGTCCTGAACGCCATGGAAAAGCAGATGCGTGCGGAGCGGGAAAAGCGGGCGTTGATATTAACCTCTGAAGGCGAACGCGACGCCGCGATCAATCAGGCCGAAGGAGAGAAGCAGCAAGTCATTAAGGCGTCCGAAGCCAAGAAACAGCAGCAGATCAATGAGGCCGAGGGGGCTGCAGCCGCCATACTCGCCATTGCGCAGGCGACGGCCGAGGGTCTCCGAAAAGTCGCAGAGACCATTCAAGTTCCCGGCGGACAAGAGGCTGTCCAGCTGCGTGTCGCCGAACAATACATCGGCAAATTCGGCGAACTGGCAAAGGCGACCAATACCCTCATCCTTCCGGCAAGCGTCTCCGATGTCGGCTCCATGATCGCGTTGGCGATGAATGCCATCAGACAGACCGGAACTTCGGTGCCAGTGAAATCCTAACCCGCATTATTCATGATGGTTCGTGACGAAACCGTCAAGACGCCAGGCGAGACGGGCACGCGGAGCCCTGAGAGACCGAGGCATACTTGAAACAGTATGTCGAGGTCACGAGGGGCGAGCCTGCCCGCCTGGCCGTGAGAAAACCACGGCCAGGCTTGTCGCAGCGGTGTATCGGCGGTTGCAGTAGAAGCGTTCATGAATAATGCGGGTTAAGAGTCGCGGCGGTTTGGTTTGACAGGCTGACTCGCCTCGCCTAGAATCGCGATCATGCAAACGGTTGTGTTGACGGCCTTTGCGGAAAGCGCTCGCGTTAAGCAACAGTTTGCGCGTGAACACGCCGACCGCATCATCCAGGTGGCCACTGCCATCGCCAACGCCTTCAGCAACGGCAATAAGGTTCTGCTGTTCGGTAACGGTGGCAGCTCAACGGACGCGGCGCACATTGCGGCGGAGTTTGTCGGGCGTTACAAGCGCGAGCGGATACCGTTACCAGCTATTGCCCTAGCGACGGATATCGCGGCCATTACCTGCATCGCCAATGACTATGGATATGAGGAACTCTTCGCTCGCCAAGTGCGGGCGCACGGCAGACCTGGCGACATCGCCATCGGCATCAGCACGAGCGGAAATTCTCCGAATGTATTGAAAGGGATCGCTGCTGCCCGCGAAGGGGGCTTGACGACGGTCGCGTGGACCGGAGCGTCCGGCGGCACGCTTGCCGGCCTGGTCGACTATCCATTCGTCGTACCGTCTACGGTTACCTCACGCATCCAAGAAAGCCACATTACACTCGGCCACGTGTTGTGCGAACTGGTGGAGGATCATCTCCTTGGGAAAGCGTCCTGATCGGACTCCCCCACCCCGGTTTCCTTCCTTGATCCCTCCGATCAATGCATCGGACCTCAAGACCTATCCGCTAAAAAAACGGCATAGCAAGGTGCGACTCTCGGACCTCGTGACGCCATGGAAGCGTGGGGGATCGTTCTCGACATTCTATAGCCGTCTCCCCGATATCTTAGCCGTCAAAACGCTGCGGGCCGTCACCCAGGCCATCGTGAAGGCCCATCGCAAGCACCGTCCGGTCATCGTCGGGATCGGAGCCCATGTCATCAAGGTTGGGTTGGCACCAATCATCACGGACTTAATGCAGCGAGGCGTCATCACGGCCGTGGCCATGAACGGGGCAGGGATCATTCACGACTTCGAATTAGCCCTGATGGGGCACACCTCTGAAGAGGTCGATGCTGAAATCGATGAAGGTCGCTTTGGTATGGCGGAAGAAACAGGCCGCATGCTCAATGAAGCCATCACGCGCGGCGCGAAGGACGGCCATGGGCTGGGCGAGGCCATTGGGCACTACATGAATCACGCTGCTGCTCAATTTCCCAACCACTCGGTCAGCATTCTTGCCGCCGGTACACGGCTCGGCATCCCGGTCACTGTTCATGTGGCTGTGGGCACCGATATCATTCACATGCATCCTTCCGCGGATGGAGCGGCCATCGGAGCTACGTCCCTTCTTGACTTCAGGCGCCTCACGGCCGTCGTCGCCGGGATGGAGGGCGGCGTGTATTTGAACATCGGATCGGCCGTGATACTTCCTGAAGTTTTCCTCAAGACTGTGTCGCTTGGTCGAAACCTCGGACATCCCATCGCGAACATCACCACGGTCAACCTGGATTTCCTTTCTCACTATCGTCCCCAAACCAACGTCGTGCGGCGTCCCACGCAGAAAGGCGGTCAGGGGTATTCCTTGACGGGTCATCACGAGATTATGCTGCCATTACTGGCCGCGGCGGTGATTGAAGAGTTAGGATGAGACGACCCATGACCGGTGAAACAACCTGGCTCCTCCCTACTCCGGGCGAACTGCAGACCCGTTGGCAGCGTCTGAATCAACAGTATTTTTCCGGTTCCCTTCCGTCGATCGCCATTGTGTGGAGTCCTCGCTTAACTTCCTCAGTTGGTATGTTCGCCAGCCGTGGAGGGCCGAGAACATCCACCGGCCAAGGCAATCGAGAGATTCGCCTGTCGCTCCCTCTCTTTGTGAAGCTTGCCGACCGAACGCCCTATGCAGAACAGGAACTCCTGAACACGATCGCTCATGAGATGATTCATCAATGGCAATTCGACCTCTTGAAACGCCGACCTGATCATGGTCTCGCCTTCTTACGAAAGATGGCGGAGATGAACCGAACAGGAGAAGTGGCGATCACGACGTACCACTCGCTGGAGCAGGAAGTACTTGCCTTATCGCGATTCACCTGGCGGTGCACTGACTGTGGACGGATTTATAGACGACAGCGAAAAACGATCCAGCCGGGCCGCCACCACTGCGGGGCCTGTCGAGGGACTTTACACGAACTCCTGTCGCCAATCTTTACGGTTGAGAGCCAGCCGGTGAGCCACGTGCCTGAGCGATCCATTCAATTACGTCCATCCGCCCGGTTGAACCGGCGCATCCCAAATCCCCAACAGTTGACCCTTCAGTTGATGTGAGGCAGGCGGTAGACAGAGCGCAGGAGCTACGCGGCTTCTTGACCTTTCCTTGATTGTACGCGCGCGTGCGCCCGATTCACACGATCCAGTACGCCGGCCAACGCGTCTAGTGAAATGGGTTTAGAGACATAGTCATCCATCCCTGCCGCCAGACATCGTTCCCGATCCCCCTGCATGGCATTCGCCGTCATGGCGATGATCGGCACTCGGTCCGACTGCTCGCTCTCTCGGATGAGGTGCGTGGTTTCGAAGCCGTCCATTTCCGGCATCTGGCAATCCATGAACACGACGTCATAGTGAATACGAGACAGCGCTTCGAGGACCTCACGTCCGTTGGCCACCACGTCGATTCGGTAGCCCAACCGCTGGAAGAGACGAGCCGCCACTTTTTGATTGATGATGTTATCCTCGGCCAACAGCACGCGAAGATCCACCTGAGCCTTCGTTTCTGCAAGGGTATGCCGAGTAATGAGCGGGAGTGACGCCCTTTCGGCCGGCGCGCGGGAAGAATCAGGACGCTGTGTCATGACCGCCACAAGACAATCATGCAATTGCCGTTCACGAATCGGCTTCGTCAGGTAGGCGGCTAGCCCCGCTTCTCTGGCTATTTTGGCATCTCCCCGCCGTCCGAACGAGGTAAGCAGCACGAGTTGGAGGTCAGCGCCTTCCGCTCGCGCCTTTATCGCCCGTGCCAATTCGATTCCCCCCGTCGGTCCCATGTCCACGTCCAACAGTGCCAGGTCAAATCGCGGTTGACCCTGCCGGTCGCTGAGGGCCTCCAAGGCCTCGGCACCACCATGAACGAGTGTCGGGTACATTCCCCATTTTTTCGTCATCAGCTCCAAAATTTTTCGATTGATGGCTTTATCATCCACGATCAAGATGCGGAGACCCGCCAACACAACCGCAGAACCTTCTGAATTTCTAAAGCCATCAGCCTGTTTGCGCAGGTTGACGGTAAACCAGAAACAACTTCCCTCCCCAATTCGGCTGCTCACCCCGATCGTCCCTCCCATCATTTCAACGAGGCGCTTGCAAATCGCAAGACCAAGACCGGTCCCCCCATATTTCCTCGTCGTGGAGCCATCGGCCTGGCTGAATGACTGGAACAGCCGCTCGCGGGCTTCGTCGGAGATCCCAATCCCGGAGTCCGTCACTGCAATACGGATGATCGCTTCCTCATTCGATTGAGTTTCGACCGTCACTTCCACGACCACATCTCCGCTCTCGGTAAACTTGATGGCATTCGCCGTCAGGTTCATCACGACCTGCCGTAAGCGCCCCGGGTCGCCAAGCAAGTTTCGCGGCACATCAGCGTGGAAGAGACAGGCCAGATTCAGCCCTTTGGATGAGGCACGTTCCGCCACAAGGTCCAAGGACTCATCCATGGCAAGGCGAAGATCAAACTCAATCACCTCCAAATCCAGCTTCCCGGCTTCAATCTTGGAAAAGTCGAGAATGTCATTGATGATCGTCAACAAATGATCGCCGCACGTCTGAACCGTTTCAGCGTATTCCCGCTGTTCATCAGTCAGTTTCGTATCGAGCAAGAGACCGGCCATCCCGATCACGCCGTTCATCGGAGTCCTGATTTCGTGACTCATGGTCGCCAAGAACGACGACTTGGCTTCGGTCGCGGCTTTGGCTTCCTTCAAGGCGGTATCCAGCTGTTGATTGATAGACTCCAACTGCTGCGCGTAGTCTTTCAGCGCACGCTCGGCTTCTTTCCGGCTGGTGATATCACGAATAAAGGCGCTGAAGATGACGGAACCCTCAACGGGTAATGGCGTCATGGCGATTTCAACAGGAAACTCCCGTCCGTCTCGTCGAAGACCGATCATTTCGACCAACATGTTCGAGAGAGAGGGGTCTCTGGATTCAAGAAGGCGTTGCACATACTCGCGATAGCCCGGCCGATGCGACGGCGGAAAGATCGTGTCGGCCACATCGCGTCCGATCGCCTCAAGCGCAGACCATCCAAATACCTGTTCCGCCTGAGTATTCCACTCGGTAATTCGGCCCGCACGATCTATCGTAATCACGGCATCGAGGGCGGTGTCGATAATCAGGCTGGTGCGGGCTTCGTTCTCCTGCAGCGCCGCTTCCACTTCAGTTCGTTCGACGAAAAGGCCGATTTGCCTTCCCGCCGTGCCCAACGCTCTCAACAAATCCCAGTCCTCGGCCTGCGCCTCCTTGCCGTAGAACTCCATGACTCCATAGACATTCGCCCTGAGCCAAATGGGAAACGCGCAGGCCGCGTGCAACATTCCTGTTGCTTCGAGAGGCCTGCGCGTAAACATGAGACCTCGTGCAACATCCTCCACCCACAACGGCTCTCCGCGGGCCCAACAATCTCCCGGCAGATCGGACCCGGACGTGAGGGCCTCCTGCCGACTACTTCTCACGAACTCCTGCACCATGGTGGTATCGACCGACCACTCCTGCATGCAGCTGATCGTTTGCCGGTCGTCGTGCACTCGCCAGAATAGGCCGACATGCCAATCGAGACTCACCACGATCGCCTGCAGGAGGTCGGGCACCGCTTGCTCGACGGTTGAGGACGCGGCCAGTACTTTGGCCACGGCATGCTGGAGAGCTTGTCGGCGATCGGCACGCTTCTGTTCCGTCACATCCCGAACGACGCTGAGGACCGCCTGCACCGTGCCGTCATCAGCCGGAAGTGGAACGGATGTGATCTCGACCCAGCGAATCTGCCTCGAGAGTCCAATGAGTCGAGCTTTTCCGCAGGTTTCTCGACCTTCCCGAGCCGCCCTATGCATATCCTCCATCTGCGGTCGGTCGTTGGAATGGATATGCTCTCGAATGTCTTTCCCGACGATCTCTTCTGAAAAACCCGCATCGAAGAGCACGCAGCCGGCTGGATTGATTTGAAGCACCAGCCAATCCAGACTGAGCACTAAAATCCCTTGAGGTTCGGCTTCCAAAATGCTCCGAAGCCTGTCCTCATTCTCCTGACTACGGACCCGTTCGGCTTCAGCGCGGAGCCAACCGGCTCGCGCCCGACGAGAAGCCTGGACGAGTAAGAGGATTAGTGGAGCAACCAACAGAACATTGGCCGCCGCCATGATCCAGAACAGGCTCACACCATCCTCCATGACCCAGACTCCCGGCGCAGACGTCGCCTTGGCCTGTATTGACACCAGGCCGTAGAGTCCGTTACGTGCTGTATCGGTCCGTTTGTTGACGACTTGAGGCCGGGATCCTATCGATAAACGAGGCATCGTACCAAAATCGCCGATGAGATCAAGGATGGACTCC
This sequence comes from uncultured Nitrospira sp., assembly GCA_964485915.1. Taxonomy (GTDB): domain Bacteria; phylum Nitrospirota; class Nitrospiria; order Nitrospirales; family Nitrospiraceae; genus Nitrospira_D. The sequence continues at coordinate 7,612 of CAZAKX010000016.1, forward strand.
ACCCACTCCATCGCTCTTTCACTGTCAACCACCACCACGGTATGATGGGCCCATGATCAGGAAAATTTTGCCGCTAGATCAACTTCGGTCGACACTTTCCACTGAACGGGCAGGCGGAAAACGGATCGTCTTCACCAACGGCTGTTTCGACTTGATGCATATAGGGCATACCCGTTACCTGCAGGCGGCCAAAGGGCTAGGCGATGTCTTGGTCGTCGGGGTGAACAGCGATGCGTCTGTCCGCAGTCTCGACAAGGCGCCTGACCGACCGATCATACCGGACGCCCAACGTGCTGAGGTCCTGGCCGCATTAGGTTGTGTCGATTATGTCGTGATCTTCCATGAATCGGATCCGCTTCAACTCATCACAGCCGTTCAACCGGATATACTCGTCAAGGGTGGAGATTGGGCACTCGACCGCATTGTGGGCCGAGACATCGTCGAAGCGCGCGGCGGTGTCGTCAAAACGATTCCTCTTGTTCCCGGCTTATCGACCACCGGGCTGCTTCAACGTATCCGATCAACCGCGAAATAATACGTGTCCGACACGAACGCTCACACACAATCCTGGCTTGCTCCCCTTCGCGCCTCACTCGACCGGGAGAAGGCGCGTAGTTGTCTTCTTGGGGCGCATGGGTCCACCGCAGCCTGTGCTTTGACACTACTGACAGACAGGCAACAGAGTGGATCCGTCCATTCCGGACCATGGGTGGTGGTGACAGCGAGCGACGAGTCCGCCGAACGCCTCTTCAATGACCTATGCTTTTTCCATGAGCTCACCGGCCGCTCCGTCGATGGGCTCGCGTGGTTCCCAGAGTGGGAAACGCTTCCTTATGAGGCCACCGCTCCGCATGTCGGGCTGATTGCGCACCGGATGACGACGCTGCATCGGCTCCTGACCGATCCCCCCACCATGCTCGTGACCTCCATCACCGCGGCCATACACCGCTTGATCCCGCGCTCGACCTTCGAGCAGGCGATCTTTCGATTCGAGACGGCCGCGACCTTCGAGCGTGACTCGCTCGTGACCAACCTCCTCCGCCTGGGATACCGACGGGTTTCCGTCGTTGAAATCCCAGGGGAGTTCAGCGTCCGCGGTGGGATCGTCGATATCTTTTCGACCGCCTATACCAACCCACTGCGCGTTGAATTTCTAGGCGATCAGGTCGAGTCGCTTCGGCTGTTCGACCCTGCGACACAAACCTCCATCACGAAGCTCAAAGACGGATGGGTCTTGCCTGCGCGGGAATTTATTCGTCCAGCTGAAGCCTCGGATGCAACCGCACCTATTCAGCCGGATGCTGAGTGGAGAGGTCCTGACCTGTACCACTCGATGGACACCCTCTTCGACTATCTCGCCGGGGCACCCTCCCTTGCGTTCGACCAGCCTGAGACGCTGGAGCAAGCCTGCGACACGGCGTGGGGTACGATCGAGGACGGATACCTTCGTCATGTGGACAGGGATGCGTCGAATCCCTATCCCTCCCCGGAGCGACTCTTTCTGACCTGGAACGAAATCCAGGAACGAACGGCGACGTGGTCGATCCTGGCCTTGGAACCGCTGGCCCCTCCGAGTTCTTCATGGACTCCGACTTTTTCATTTCCAGTTCAAATACCGGGCAGCATCGGACTCGGAGTTCGTGGCACGGCCTTCAGCCAAACTCTCGGTATCTTGGAGGGACTCCGGAATGAGCACCGAGTGGTGTTGGTCGCGCGCAGTCGTGGTCAGGTCGATCGCTTACTGGCCCTGCTTCGAGAACATGATCTACCGGCCGACCCGTGGGAGTCTTCGCTTTGGTCACGTCGCAGCACCGGTAAGCTTCCCTTTTATGTGCTGCATGGAGATCTTTCGACCGGGTTTCTCTCAGGAGATCTTCGACTCGCCCTATTGACCGAAGAAGAACTGTTCGCCAAGGGAGCACGTCACAAACCTCAACCCAAAAGCCGGACGGCCACCTTCCTCTCCTCCTTGGAAGACCTCAACGTGGGCGACTATGTGGTACATGTCCAACATGGGATCGCGAAATATCGAGGGCTGAAACGTTTAGTCGTCCAAGACTTCGAGAGCGACTACTTGATTCTGGAGTTTTCCGGCGGGGATACGCTCTATGTTCCTCTCGACCGTTTGAACCAGATCCAACGCTATAGTGGGGCCGAGAGTCATGTCCCTCGGCTGGACCGACTGGGTGGAACCAGTTGGGCCAAAACGACTGCGCGAGTGAAGAAGGACATCGAAGAGATGGCCCACGAATTGATCGACCTCTATGCCAACCGCGAGCTCGTAAAACGGAACGCGTATGGTACGTCGACAACCCTCTATCACGAATTCGAAGCGGCCTTTGAGTATGAGGAGACGCCGGACCAGCTGAAAGCCATCGAAGACATCGGTCGAGATATGGAAGCGACCAGGCCGATGGATCGGCTCATCTGTGGAGACGTCGGATATGGAAAGACGGAGGTGGCCATGCGGGCGGCCTTCAAAGCCGTCGAGCATGATCGACAGGTCGCGGTGCTGGTCCCGACGACTCTGTTAGCCCATCAACACTACGAGAATTTTTCTGAGCGCTTCGCTCCCTTTCCCATGAGGGTCGCGCTTCTTTCACGATTCCAATCGCCTCGAGAAACCAAAGCGATCCTCAAGGACACCGCAGCAGGCACCATCGACGTGGTCATCGGAACGCACCGACTGCTCCAGAAAGACGTAGCGTTTCGGCAACTGGGCCTGGTCATCATCGATGAGGAACAGTGGTTCGGCGTCAAGCATAAGGAACGGCTCAAACAACTGCGCACGCAGGTCGACGTGCTCACCCTCACCGCCACCCCGATCCCACGCACCCTTCAGATGGCCATGTCGAGCGTCCGTGATCTTTCCATCATCGACACTCCCCCGGCCGGCCGGTTGGCGATCAAAACCGACGTGATCCGGTCCAGCGATAAAGCCGTTCGCGACGCCATCCTCCGCGAGCTCGGGCGAGGCGGGCAGGTGTATTTCGTGCACAACCGAGTCGAATCGTTGGAGAGAATCGGAGCGTGGCTGCATCAGCTGGTTCCACAAGCGCGTATGGTCATGGCCCACGGTCAGATGGATGCCAAGACGTTGGAAGGCGTGATGTTGAAATTTGTGAAGCGCGAGGCAGATGTCTTGATCGCATCCGCTATTATTCAATCGGGACTTGATGTCCCGAATGCCAATACGATCATCGTCAATCGAGCCGATCTCTTCGGCCTCGCGCAGCTCTATCAGCTGCGCGGACGGGTCGGGCGCGGCGGAGAGCAAGCCTACGCCTACTTTTTGATCCCTGACGAAGGCACGCTTGCCGGCGATGCGCAGAAACGATTGATCGCCATTCAACAGTTTACAGAACTCGGATCGGGCTTCCGTATCGCTGCGGCAGACCTCGAGATCCGTGGAGCCGGCAACCTTCTCGGCAAGCAACAATCCGGGCATATTGCGGCAATCGGCTTGGACCTCTACATGCAAATGGTGGAACAAGCCGTCCAACGGTTAAAGGGCCATATTATCGAAGAAGAGCCTGACCCGACCCTTCAACTGCCGGTGTCAGCCTTTATTCCGGAACATTATGTGGCCGATCCGCATCAACGGTTGTCCCTCTATAAGCGACTGACTGCCTGCGGTCAGATCGGCGAGTTGGCTCTGTTGCACGGAGAAATACAAGACCGATATGGCTCCCTTCCTGAGCCGGTCGAACGGCTCCTCGAAGTCATGCAACTTCGAACTCATGCGAAACGGCTGCGCCTGGCCTCGATCGAGCTACACGGCCAAACGGCGAAGCTCGTCTTCCAGCCGAAAGCGGCCGTCCCCGAGAGCGCCGTCCACCGACTGATGGACCAACTCAAGAAGCGGCTGCGCTTCCTGAGCCCCGTCTCATTTGAGATCCAACTGCGTCATGACGACTGGCCGTCGCTCTTCTCGGAACTCAACGCAATCTTGCAAAGCCTTGATCTCTGTGATACCAAGACCTTCGTAAAGGATGCGACCACCTCGTGAGAAAGACCCGCATGTACCACGACGCATGAAACCAATCGGATTCCTCATTCTCCACCGAACATCTCTTCTTTCTCTGTTGCTGACCGGAATCCTGGCCTGGTCAGGGCTTGGGATGTCGGGATGCGGGGAGCGGCAAGAGGAACCAGTCGTCGCACTGGTCAATGGGCGAGCCATTACGCAGGCAGAATTCGACCTTCGGTGGGGTGAGCTCTCGCAAGCCACGAGATCCCGCTATGAGAAGGAAGGTGGAAAACGACGATTCCTCGACGAGCTCATCACCAAAGAACTCCTCATGCAGGAGGCTCGGCGCCGAGGACTGGATCAGGACGATGCCATTCGAGACAAGGCGCAGCGATATAAGGAACAATTGATCCTGGACGAGCTGTTGAAGGACAAGCTTCAATCCAAGGTGGAGCTGACACAAGAGGAACTGACCGCCTATTACGAGAGCCATGCCAGTGAGCTCCTAGACCCATTAAAGGCCAATATCTCGATCATGCTGTTGCCCAACGTATTTGCGGCGAAAGACCTCGAGACGCAGATCAATCGAGGCGGCAGTTTTGCGAAGTTCGCTCAACGGTACTCGATCGATGAGAAGACCAAAGGAAAGGGTGGCGACCTCGGGCCTTACCGAAAGGGGCTCGTCCTCCCTGAAGTGGATGAGGCCATCCATACACTCAAACCGGGGATGGTCAGCGCACCCATTAAGACCGACAACGGCTACTATTTGGTCATGCTGACCCCTCTCGATGAGGCGATTATCCAGACTGACCTCGCGACGCAGGAACGGCTTCGGCAGGAGTTGCTCGCCGAGAAACGCCGGAAGCGGTTCGACGAAGTGATCGCCGACATCCGAACAAATGCCTCGGTTCGCTTTGCCGAAGCTTCTCGCCATATTATCGAGGGTGCCGGCTCGCGTTAGCCGCTATTTGATTTCCAGGAACCTTCCCTTTCGTGTAAAATCACCCATTACCGTTCTTTGCACCAGGTGAAAGGGTCATGACACGTGTTTTCCTCACATCAGGTTGGCAGGTCCGTCTTGCATTGCTCCTTGTCATCTTGATGCTCTTAACCTGGCCTCCGGCCTTCTCCGCTGCCCACCTGCAGGATCGCATCGTCGCCATCGTGAATACGGAATTGATTATGTTGTCGGACGTGAAGCACGAGTTCAGAGCGGAACAAGAACGTCTCTCGCGCGAACTCCGGGGAAGCAATCTCGCTCAGCAGCTGAAAACAGCCGAATACATGGCATTGACGAAACTGATCGAGCGAAAATTACAACTACAAGAAGCCAAGACCAAGAGAGTCGAAGTGTCAGACCTGGAAGTACAGCAAGCCCTCGCGCAATTGAAGCAGCAGGACAAATCCCTCGACCCCACGAATCCGAAGGATGTCAAAAGCGTGCGTGATCAGCTTATTCTGATGCGGGTCGTGGACCAGCACATTCGAGGCAACATTACGGTCGGGGACTCCGAGATCAAGCGCTACTACCAAGAGCATCGTGAGCGATTCGCCTTTCCCGAAGAATACCAACTGAGCCAGATCATCGTTACGCCACGCTCTTCGGACGGGCTGGCAGAGGCGCTGGCCAAAGCCCGCCGAGCCATGGATGATCTCAAGCGGGGCGAGAAATTCGAAGATGTCGCCTTGCAGTATTCAGACGGTGCGAATTCCATGCAGGGCGGACGACTCGGATTGGTCCGTCAAGGAGAGCTCTGGCCCGTACTTGAGCAGGCCGTCGCCCGCTTGGTGCCGGGAGGCATTTCCGACATCATCGAGAGCCCTGAGGGAGTCCACATCATTCGCTTGGACGATAGAAAGCCAAAACGGTTTCGTCCGTATGAGGACGTCAGACGGGAGATTCAGGAATTGGTCTATCAGCAGAAAAGCGCGGACATGTACGAGTCCTGGCTGGCGGATCTCAAAAATAAGGCCTACATCGAAATCAAGTTCTAGCTCACCCCACTCCCTGCCGTCAGCCGACTGGACCTTCCGCACACCAGAGCGCGATCAAGAACCGTGTGCCTGTCGCCCACCGACCAAGTCTCGGAGAGCTCCCCAGACCCATTCCCGCCCATCCCCGGTCATCGACGAGTACGGAATCAACACTTCTCCTTGGGCAAGCCCTAGATCCCGATGCGTTTGTTTCAGCGTGCGCACCCGTTCGCTGGGCTTCAACTTGTCAACCTTGGTCGCTACGATCAGTGGATTTCGTCGGATCGATCGAAGCCAGGCAATGGTCTGCCGATCCTGCTCAGTCACGACTCGGCAATCCACCAACAACACGACTGCGAGCAGCGAGGCTCGGTCGACGAGATAGCCTTCCATCAACGGTCCCCATTGATCACGGAGCGACTTCGAGACCTTGGCAAATCCATAACCCGGCAAGTCCACGAGATAGAATTGGGCGATGTCGGGATCGGAAGTCGAAATGAGAAACACGTTCACGGCCCTTGTCTTTCCCGGCGTCCGGCTGACTTTCGCCAGATCACGGCGATTGAGCAACGAATTGATCAACGAGGACTTCCCCACATTGGAACGCCCCACAAAGGCAATCTCGTAGCGATCGCCGGAAGGAAACTGTTCTGGAGAGACACAACTTTTGATAAACTCAGCCGCGAAGATTTTCATACCCTTAGGTTCAGTGATGAATTCAAAACGAAACTCGCGCCGCAACGCCGTCTTTCAACGGTACTACACATACGATCCTGCTCCATCCAAGTCAACCAGACCTCGCAGGGTAACTCACAGGCTTCTTTGGAGCACGGTGCTTATCGGACTTCCCTTGGGTATCCTGGGGCTGAGCTGGCTGGCCACTCTCCCCGACGTGAGACTCCTCGCACAAACGAGGCCATCATCAACAGCGCTGATGGATGCACGAGAAGCTCAGGCAAAGGAACAGGGGCGGGCCCTCGGACGCCATTGGGTGTGGGTACCGCTTTCACGCATCTCACCCCATCTTCGTCATGCGGTTGTGGCGGCCGAGGATGCCTCGTTCTTCACCCACGAGGGATTCGACTGGGAAGGCATCCGCGACGCCGCGCTCTATAATCTGGAAGCAGGAGAAATGAAACGAGGCGGGAGCACGATTACTCAGCAATTGGCCAAAAATCTCTACCTGTCATCCGAACGATCCCTTTTACGAAAAGCGCGGGAAGCACTGATTACGCGCTCCCTCGAACAGCGCCTCACAAAAAAGCGTATTCTCGAACTGTACCTCAACGTGGCTGAATGGGGGAAAGGCGTCTATGGCGCTGAAGCCGCTGCCCGTCATCACTTTGGGAAACCTTCGCGCGACCTGACGGCCGACGAGGCAGCCTGGCTGGCGGCGATGCTACCGTCACCGCGCCGATACGATCCCCTGCGGAAAACGACTTTCCTGACTCGCCGCCACGAACGTATTCTAAGATGGGTCAACCGACAAGCCACTACCTCCGCACCCATCGTCGATGAGTAAACCAGCCCCCCAGGGATTACTCTGAGTACTCTGAAGAGTCGCCGACCTGACCGTGATCCTGTTCACTGAAGATGGCCGATTCGTGGGTGTAGTGTTTGAATTCGAGGAGATTGTGCGAGGTATCTTCGAGAAAGAACGTGCGGTGCTCGATGCGGGTCCCAGGAAATCGTACCCGTGGTTGTTGGTAGAAGGACAAACCCTTGGCCTCGGCCCGATCAGCCAACGCCTGCCAGTCCTCTTGCAACAGAAAGATCAATCCGAAATGCCGGGGATAAATACCTTGTTGCTTCGAGGGCAGATCCGGCACGACATGCGCGACAAGCTGATGGCCCACCAACCCCAGCGTCAGCGCCTGTTTTGTTCGCCGTCCGACGGTACAACCGAGGCCATCGACGTAGAACCGGATGGCAGCGTCAAGATCGTGAATCGGAAAGGCGAGATGAAACAAACTCTGGTTCATCAAAATGTGTCTCTCATAACCGGTTCTCCCTTCCCATCCCACCATCCGGCAGCCATGTAAGGGGTGGAATGACGAATGGCGAATCGCCCGTCAGGAGTGAGGACCAGGCACCCTGCGGCGCCCTTGATTCGAGACACCAGTTTCTGTAACACCAATCCTGTAGCAGTGGCTGGCGTCTTTCCTTGCCCTAATCGTTCGCACACCTCTTTGGCAACCGCCAGACGGATGATGCTCTCGCCCCATCCTGTCATAGACACGGCACCACTTTCATTATCAGCATACACCCCGCAACCGATAATCGGCGTGTCCCCGACTCGACCAGGTAGCATAACTTCGATCCCACCGGTGGAGGCGCCGGCGGCAACCGTTCCGGTTCGATCGAGAGCGACAGCCCCGACTGTTCCATGCCGATCACTACTCAATCTTTTCCGCTTAAGCATCGCGCCATATGAAAGACGAGTGACTGGGGTTTGGAGACGGTGACGTTCCATCTTGAAATACATGGCGAACTTCGTCGCCAAGGGCCCTACAAGCAATACATGATCCGTTTTCTCCATCACGAGGCGTGCAGCAGTGATTGGATGGACAATGCCTTCAATGGAGGCTACAGCGCCGGCCTGCAAGTCCTGTCCTTCCATGATGGAGGCGTCCATCCGCTGTATGCCATCAAGCTGCAGCTTGGATCCGTTCCCGGCATTAAAGAGCCCACTACGTTCGAGCACTCGGATGGTCTGCTCGACGGCGAGAAGTGCCGAGCTGCCCCGATCGAGCCATGAATAGCCGACTTGCAAGGCAGCACGTAAGCACGAGGCTTGTGGTGAGGTCATGGCGCGGGAGCCGGCACCCCCGTGCGCGAGAATAATGGGACGGATGGTTGTCAATTCAAGAGCAGATCTCGGGTCTTTTGATAGGCCGGATTCTGCATGCGATCCAGATCCGATCGCACAAATCCCAGGCCGGTTACACACAGTTCGAAATTTTCTGATAATTTTTGAAACAACGGCAAACTGGTTTCGGCATCATCACGCCCGATCTGCGCCACGATCCCGTACGACCGCTTGCCTGTCTTCACATAGTCGACGAGAAAGTCCTTGTGATAAATGCGTCCGGCCGTTTTGAGCCGTCGCAAGTATTCGGGAAACAATCCGGCCATGAAGAGGGTGAAGTCACCGATATGGCGATGGACGTCCCGCTCACGATCCAACGATTGCGCTTCGAGCAAGACCTCTGATTCAAACAACAGATCCACGACCGTATCAACTGGTTGATTCTGTTGGCTTCTAATCTTATAGAGCTGATCGGTATGGGTAAAATCCGCCAGCAGGTTGGAGACATAGGAGGCGACCTTGGCGTCAGGCCAACCCAGGTGTTCCGTAAAACTCTTCTCAGTCAATGCGCCGAAGAGTTGCCGGAGCGGATGACGTGGAGGAACTGGAGTACCCATCGCCACCTCCTGCGAGTCTGATAACACTTGATCCCAGTATACCAGATCTCAACCTCGAACCAGTTTCCACTCTTGTGAATCGTATCGGATGTGCGCGGCTCAGTCTTGAGCCATACTAGCGTCCCTGCCTACTGTCCACCACGAAAGTCACAGGGCCGTCGTTCACCAAGGCCACCTGCATATGAGCCGCAAAGACTCCCATCTCAACCCTTGTCCCGCCTTCGCGTAGTCCCTGCGCGACCTGTGCATACAGTTGCTTAGCCTGGTCAGGTGGAGCGGCTTCGTCGAAACTCGGTCGGCGCCCATTCGCGGTGCTGCCCAGCAGCGTGAACTGTGAGACCATCAACACGGCACCACCCACGTCCGTCAGTGATCGGTTCATCTTGCCGTGATCATCCGAGAAAATGCGGAGGCCTCTGATCTTGTCGACTACAAAGCGCGCGTCCGAATCCTGATCGCCTTTCGCCACCCCCAACAAAACCATCAATCCATTCTGGACCTTGCCTAGGACCCGTCCATCGACTGCCACCGAGGCTTCAGTGACACGCTGAAGAATTGCTTTCATCGTTCGGGTCACCCCCGCAGCAACTGAGCCAGCGTCCCTTCGAGAGACAGTAGCTTCCGCTTCATCGGAAGTCCTCCGGAGAATCCGCCAAGCGAGGCATCCTGTGCAACGATCCGATGACAAGGAATCACGATCGGCAACGGATTCGCCCCCACCGCGTTGCCGACCGCACGAGCGTACTGCCGTCCTCCCACACGTAACGCAATCCATTGGTACGAACGGAGTTTGCCATAGGGTACCCGCTGCAGGGTCCGCCACACCTGCCGCTGGAATGATGTGCCCTGCGAAAGGTCGAGCGGCACATCGAAGGTATCCCTTTTCCCGGCCAGATAATCGAGCAGCTGCCGACGGGCTGCTTCCAGCCGTGGAGACGCTCCTTGTTGGCATTGCCCATTCGTCTGAGCTCTGAGGTCAGACTCGACGGCTCGCTTCGACCGTTTCGGCAACACAATGGCCTGAATCCCCTTCGGAGATTCCGCAAGTCCCATCCATCCCCAAGATGATTGAAAGATCATCGCGCGCTGCATACTCCACTCCTGGTTATCTCGCCAATCTGCCGAACTTTCTCCGCACCATACCCCACAGGACATCGAGTTCCTCCGACCGAAACAACGCATGCACACCAAGGTACCCACCGATACTTAAGGCCATAGCGACGGCAAGCATTGCAGATTTCTCAATCCACTCGGCTGGATGACTCCATATCTGTGCATCCGCCACCCACCCACAGGCTAATACGATCGGGACACAGCCCACCAGTACCCGTCCGGCTGAGCGGATAACCGACTTCCACTCCACGCCACCCAGTCGCCGATTTAATACCACCACAAGAATTCCGCCGTTGACCATCGCAGCAAGTGCCGTGGCGAGGGCCAACCCTGCTGCCCCAAGATGCGACATCAGGAGCAACGAGAACAGGATATTCACGACCACTGCAATTGTTGCAGAGATAGCCGGAGTGGTCGTATCCTTCATCGAATAAAACGCCGACACAATAATACGCACCCCACCGAAGGCCCAAAGACCCACGGCATAGCACAGCACCGCAAACGCCGTCTCAGCTGTATCGTGAGCCGTAAAGGTCCCATGCTCAAAGAAGAGGTGAACGATCGGGGTCCGTAACACAATCAACCCGACCATCGCCGGCAGAATGATGAAGAGAATCATCCGCAAGCCGAACCCAAGCGTCGTGCGCAATTCGTCCAGCGCCCCGCGTGCCGCTTGCGCCGACAGGGTCGGCAGAATAGCCGTGGCCAGGGCCACGCCGAAAATCCCGAGGGGGAACTGGATCAGCCGCATGCCATAAAACAAATAGGTCGGGCCACCCGCAAAAAACGACCCCAGAATCGTGCTTACAGTAATATTGATCTGAGTCACTGACAGACCAAGCATCGACGGGATCATCAGCTGGCCGATCTTTCGCACACCGGGATGGCCGGGATGGAATTTGAATCCGAATAACATTCCACGAAACTTGAGCCCCGGCAACTGCATCGCAAACTGAGCTGCTCCGCCGGCGACCACACCTACCGCGACACCGAGGATGGGCTCCGGCAACGTGGGGGCAAGAAAGAGCGCGCATCCAATGATAAATAGATTGAAGAACACGGGAGAAAACGCCGGCGCCGCAAAGGCTCGGAGGGAATTGAGGATACCCATCGCCAAAGCGGCCAGGCTGATAAAAATGAGATAGGGAAACATCATGCGCGTGAGTAATGTCGTCATCTCAAGTCGAGTTGGATCATCATGGAACCCCGGGGCCAAGAGCCAAACAATGCCCGCTGCCCCTAAAATCCCAAGCATGGTAATCCCCGTCACAATGGTCAGCAATGTTGTAAATGCGGCGCTCGCCAGCTCCCAAGCATCCTGTTTCGACTTGAGTGTGTGGTACTCGGTAAAGACCGGAATGAACGCGGCGGACATCGAACCTTCGGCAAAAAGTTCGCGGAGTAGATTCGGGATGCGATAGGCGACAAAGAACGCATCGGCAGCCGGAGTGGCGCCAAAGAGTCCCGCGAGAACCATGTCACGAATGAACCCAAGGATGCGACTGGAGAATGTCGCCACACCGATCATCCCAGCCGCTTTGACGACTGATTGATTCTCGTCCGGGAGCTTGGGTGGAGCACCAGTCGTCACGGAAGGCTCAGACATGGACCGGATTCTAGCGGAACGATGATACGCAGTCTATCGAAGCGGCAATTTCGTTGCTGTTACTCTGCTGGAGACACAAACGACACTGGTCGTACGATGCGAAGATCTTCCTTGCCAGGGAGTTCGTGGCGAGCCCGCGGGTATCGTCGACACATTACGGATGAGGATGCTTGGGTGATTTCCCGCCAGCGTCTGGACTTCGTGTTGATTTATCTTGCCTCCTCACAAAGTCATCCCAGTGATGGAGTTTAGCAATGTGACTATAGAATCGACGTTCTGTTCCCGTGCGCCCTCAAACCTCTCCGGCTATTCCCAACACAGGAGATGAAAGGGCAACTCGCGCTGAATCGCCAGGAAGTCTGCATGATTGGTCGTAATCACACTGGCACCGATACTCCTTGCAGAGAGGGCGATCAACACGTCAAAAGCGAGCTCGCGCAGCTTGGCGGCCTCATAGTGCTCTCGCCGTCTGAGCCGATTGAGGATCTCTCCGGCCTTCAGCCACTGTTGCTCCGTTGGAGTCAACACCTGGCACCGTCGGCTCAATTCAAGGACCAACTTCCGTTCAGTGGCCGTTCGAGCCCCGCGGAGCAGCTCGTGAAGGACAACCGAGGAACAGCGAACGACAAAAGGAGATTGCAGCAAGCGAAACGTGAAGCGGCCGGATCGGAAATTCTCTATGTAGACCGCAGTGTCGAGCAGCGCAAACTTAGCGGTCTTCGCCGAAAGCATCGGGTTTACCCACACCGCTATAGCGCTGGACTATGCGATCGTGCTCGGCCTTTTCCGTGACCAAATCCAAGGCCCGCTGCAGTGTTTCGCTCGTTGTCTTGGCGCCAAGCGCTTTTTGGGCTCGCCGAAGTTGTGTGGGATTTAATCGGGCGGAAACTTGAATCAGCGCCATGCACACCTCTTGTCGGACATAGTGCCACAATCTGTCCGACAACGTCAAGGCAGCTACGCCTTGTTACTGGAGGCAGGTTACGGGAGAAACTCTCTGCCTGCAGAGCTCGACTGTTGGCCGGACGCATGGAATCGGGCTACAGCTTCTCTCTTGACCAGAGCCTTCGAGATAGTGTGAATGTCCCGATTACGCCAGGTGCCGCAGAAAGCGCATGCCTTTGGGTCGCTGGATCGGGAAACTGCGTCGTCATAGGACTCACATCCAGCCCGGGCTTGGAGAAAATGTTTTTTGAAGAGTTTCTTAAAGAAGTACCCCGTCGGATCGGTGAAGATTAACGGATTATTACCGGCGCCGTAACGATTCGGGCTTGGGGGATCACTGAGGTCCTCCACGATGGCGAGTTGACCGCTTGCGGAACTCGGGCCCCTGGCGGTTGCCGGAATCTGTCACCAGAGGCCTGTTGATCGTTTACGCCGCAAGGCGAATCTGTGGTCGATTGCTCGTGGTTCCGACGTACGGTCCCACCTCGCGTAACCCCTCGGCCTTGGCTTGTGGTTTCATTTCCAACGTGCCGTTGAACACGACACCCTCTTCCATCGACAGCACGGGAGTCGTCAAGCTGCCTTGCACAACGGCCGGAGCACAGAGCACGATCTGCTTCGTCGCTTGAATGTCCCCCGTGATATTTCCATGGCATACCACGGTCCCAGCCGTCACCTTAGCCTTCAGCACCGCCTCTGGCCCGACGAGCAAGCCGCCGTCCGTATGGATTTCGCCGTCCAAAGCCCCATCGATCCGGACGGTGCCGGAATAGGTGATCACACCCTTGAACTCCACATCTTTCCCGACGAAGGCCACCTCATCCGGAAGGGTTGGACCACCCTTTAATGGACTGCGCCTGTCCTCCACCCATCGTTCCCGTTCCCTCTCCCGTTCCTCTTCTCCCCCCACCACCTCATCCTGCTTCCACATAATGTGACTCCCTCCTTATCCGTATCGATTCGCCATCGCCGAACGGGTCCGCCGCGTCTCTTATCTATCGGTTGATCACGGTTTTTTATTGAATGTTCAGGATCTGGGAGGAAATCGCTTATGGTTCTTGCACTAATTCGTTCGATAATTCATCGGGATTGTCGCCAGGACGACCAGGGCACACCTCGGCAAGAAGGACCCCGCAGGCCTGAATACTCTGACATAATCCACCAACGATATCGCCTGTTTTGAGTCGGCTGACAGCGGCCTCAACGATCGAAGACCACCGCTCCGCTGGGACCCGTTGATACAGAGGTTGGTCGGCTAATACATAAATCTCGTGCTCCAACAGCGACACCATGATCAATACACCGGTGCGCTCACGGGTCTGCGCAACGGCATGCTGCACGAAGGCACGCTCTGCCCTGAGCCTGACTTTATGATGCATCCGATCCGTTGGGGTGAGGAGGCGAATGAACAGAGTCAGAGTACCAAGCCAGGCCCCCACACCATAGGCCAGTAGGGTCGTCAGGATCAGCCAAGCCGCGTTGGAGGCATGCCATCCCCACGGCAACCACAAAACTTCAGTGGTCAACAGAATCGTCAGCACCAATACCGCGAGGAGCAACCCGGTGCGATACTGCGCATCTCGATACAGCCCGGATCGGCCGACGATCATTGGAACGATCTCGGCGTTGGTATCTTGTTCCGCCGCATGCACAGCCAGGCTGACCCGCTCACGTTCCTCGTCCGTGAGTTGCAGTCTCTCACCAGTTTCCACTGGCACCCCCTCCTCCGAAATTGCCGCCCCCACCGCCGAATCCACCCCCGCCCCCAAATGACCCTCCACCCCACCCACCACCGCGGCTGCTGTACCAGATCCAATCATCCACCCCGCGGGATCGTGTGGTCCTTCCTCCGGTACCGGACGCGCCAATTACGAGGAGCAGAGACAAGGTCGCCGCGCTTGCAATGAGCGCCGGCACGAGCCAGGGAGCCAAGAGTGTTGAGATCCCTGCACCCGCTACCGGTCCCACGAATTTATGGATGTTCATGAGCATGAGCCCGACGACGAGCCCGACCATGACAGCCACCACAACCTGCCCCAGGACGTCGGTCTCTGGCTGAGAGACTGTTTGTTCCGATGCCTGATAGGTTCCTTCGATCGTCTTTAAAATGGCGCTGATCCCCTCAGTCACTCCACCTGGGATATCACCGGCGCGGAACCGAGGCACGATTTCATTTCTAATGATTTGAGCCGATCGAGCGTCGGTCAATACCCCTTCCAATCCATACCCGACTTCGATCCGAACCTTACGTTCCCCTATCGCCACCAACAAGAGCACGCCGTTGTCCGTACCCTTCTGACCGAGTTTCCAGGTCGTGGCCACGCGATGGGAGAATTCTTCGAGTGAGTCTCCTTCGAGGGAAGAAATGATCAGGATAGCCGCTTGATTACTGGATTGTGCTTCATGAGCCGCCAGTCGAGCCGTGAGCGACTCAACCGTGGCGCTCGGTAGAACGCGGGCAAGGTCGACGACCCGCCCGGTCAACTGAGGAACGTCCAGCGCAGCAGCCGGTATGGCCGACGAGAACGTAGCGGCCGTCAGGAAGCAGTATAATGTGAGGCGACTGATTCTATGCCGTCTCAACTTCTCCTCGCCTCACTCTCGATTCAAAACTTCACCTCGGGCGGCTTCGCCACGGCATTCTCATCGGCGACGGTAAAGTTAGGCCGCTCATCGAGATTCAGCAGGAACTTGGCCGTCAGGTTGGTCGGGAAATATCGCACCATCTTGTTGTACTCTGCGACACGATCGATATACCGCTTACGAGCCACCGTAATCCGATTCTCCGTTCCCTCGAGCTGACTTTGAAGATCTCTGAAGTTTTGATCAGCCTTGAGGTTCGGGTAATTTTCCGCAATCGCGATCAGTCGCCCCAACGCCGATGTCAGACCGGCTTGGGCCGTTTGAAAGGCTTCGAATGCCGCGGGATCTTTCAGGACCTCGGGTGTCACTTGAATCCCGGTCGCCTTCGCTCGGGCGTTCACGACTCCCTCAAGGGTCTCTTTTTCATGCGCCGCGTACCCTTTGACCGTCGCGACAAGGTTCGGAATGAGATCCGCACGTCGCTGGTATTGATTGATCACTTCACTCCATGCCGCCTTCGTATCCTCATCCAATCCTTGCAGATCGTTGTAGCCGCAACCGGACACAAACCACGCGCTGATCATCACTAGGGCGATTGTCGTTGTTCTCCACCACCTACGCTCCATCGTTCCCTCCTTGAGCCAAGCCGAATGCCCTGTCTCCTCATCGAACGATCATGCTACCATGGGCATAATCATCTAAGATATGCGGGTCAAGAGGTGTTATGCCTAGAGGAACGTCCTTCGATGGAACGGGTGGGTTTCAAGTTCGGCACCGAACGCTAGGAATCTATCAAGGGAGCGCGATCGACCTGGCCTTCTGGCACCCATCGTCGGGTATGCCGGAACATGGCCTGTGTCGGTTTGCGACCAGAGAAAATGCACAGGCGTTGATCGACGTGCTCTGTTCTGCGGAATGTATCGAACCGATGCGGCGACAAGATTTGACGATCGAGCCGTTCGATACCGCCGAACATGATCGATTAATGACCGACTACCCGCTGCCGTCTGCGTGGGAGACCCCGACATAGTGACGGAGACAGCACTTATCCGGTGATCGACGGTTCGACGGCTTTGGTCAGTATGGAAGAGGTGGATCCCGAGTGTGATTGGATGAAGGTCAGAAGGCGTTTATTTTCTTGAGCCTTGCGCAGGAACTTGAATGCAATCCCACGCGCACTGACCGACCGGACCATAGCGGCCACTTCCACTGGAGGCTCGTGTTCGGCGATGACGATCTCCAGATAGAAAATGTCGTCAAGGTGCACGTGCGTGTCGCTTTTGATAATGCACCCGCCAAGAGACAGATCCATCACCGTACCCTCACCCCTGACTTTCCCTCCTGAAAAGGACAGGCAGAGCTTGACCGGTATACGGAGGTGCTCGCGGCGGTCGACAGAGCGTGAGGAACTCGCCGTGCTCATGCGACGGGCAAGAAACCGATTGTGACAGTGCTGACATTGGAATGGGACCATCCAAACCAGTGACGCAACAAGTTCACGCGGCGACTGTGGCGATACACGAAGCGCATCACCCTCACGACATCGTGGACAGACTATCCGGCGACTCATTCCGTCTCATCTCCGCCAAGCCTAGGCACACACCGGCCCTTGCTGGCACTATAAAGGCCTTTCCCTCACAGTCAAGCTCATTGCCATCTGACGCAAATCAGCCCCCATCAATCTTTTATGCCATTGACGGATCGGAATAGAGAAAGACGATGCCGTCAGCGGTTCCGCTAGACGGACTCCGCGTGCGGAGATTCAGGCTCACTGGGAAGGCCGGCTTCGACGATGCCGGCGCGGAGATATTCGCGATTGAGGTTGGCGATGAAACGTACGCTGATGCTTTTGGGGCAGACGGCCTCGCACTCATACTGATTGCCGCACGAGCCAAACCCTTCACGATCCATCGCCTCAAGCATGGCGCTCACACGGTGCGTTCGCTCCGGCTTCCCCTGCGGCAAGATCGCAAAGTGTGACACTTTTGCCGCGACAAAGAGAGTGGCCGAGGCATTCTTACAGGCTGCGACGCACGCTCCACACCCGATACACGACGCCGCATCCATCGCGGTTTCTGCTTGATCCTTACCGATCAACAGAACATTCCCATCAACCGCTCCACCCGTGTTGACCGAAATATACCCTCCTGCTTGCATGATACGATCCAGGGCACTGCGATCGACCACCAAGTCTTTGATGATCGGAAAGGCTTTGGCCCGCCACGGCTCAATCGTGATGGTGGCCCCATCAGGAAACCGTCGCATGTACAGCTGGCAGGTCGTGATGCCGCGGTCCGGTCCGTGCGGGATGCCGTCGATGACCAATGAACAACTTCCACAAATGCCCTCCCGGCAATCCTGCTCGAACGCCACAGGCTCTTCACCGTTGCCAAGCAATCTCTGATTCACACCATCGAGCATTTCGAGGAACGACATGCCGGGGGTCACATCCTGCGCCTCATACGTGACAAGCCGACCTCGCTGGGCTGGCCCGTTCTGACGCCAAATTTTTAATGTGAATTTCATGATATGCGCCGATCTCCTGCGCCCCTCAGCATCGTTTCATTTCCAGTTCGTACTCACTGATAACTTCTCATCGTCGGCTGTACGAATTCGAAGGTCAGAGGCTCCTTGTGCAGGAGCGGTACTGCCCCATCTCGGTATTCCCAGGCGGCCACGTGGGCGAAACGGGTATCGTCGCGCTTCGGTTCACCATCGTCCGTCTGATATTCTTCGCGAAAATGTCCGCCACACGATTCCTCGCGATGCAAGGCGTCGTGACAGAGCAATTCTGCAAACTCAAGATAGTCCGCCACCCGTCCCGCATACTCCAGCTCTTGGTTGAAGTCGGCTCCTGACCCCGGCACCATCACATCCTTCCAAAACTCCTCCCGAAGAGTCGGAAGCGACGTGAGGGCCTTCTTGAGCCCTGCCTCATGACGGGACATGCCACAATAGTTCCACAAGAGCGTCCCGACTTCCCGATGGAAGGAGGCTGCCGTTCGACGACCTTTCGCGCTCAAAAGGCGCGTGATTCTGCTCGTCACACGCTGAAGCGCCGCGCGGGACTCCGCGTGATCTTCAGGAATAGATGGAAGCGTCGCGGTTGCCAAATAATGACCAATCGTGTACGGCAGAATGAAATAGCCATCGGCAAGGCCTTGCATCAACGAGCTGGCTCCCAACCGATTGGCCCCGTGATCCGCAAAATTTGCTTCCCCGATCACGAAGAGTCCCGGGATCGAGCTCATGAGATGATAATCCACCCAGAGCCCTCCCATCGTGTAGTGAGGCGCCGGGTAAATTCGCATGGGTGAGTGGTAGGCATCCTCTCCCGTAATCCGGTGATACATCTCGAAGAGATTGCCATATCGTTCACGGACCACATCGAGCCCATGTTGTTCGATCACGCCGGCGAAATCGAGATACACCCCATATCCGCTTGAACCGACACCACGGCCTTCGTCGCACACAGCCTTCACCGCACGTGACGCGATGTCTCGTGGCGCGAGATTCCCAAACCGTGGGTATCGACGTTCTAAGAAGTAGTCACGCTCCGCTTCCGGAATGTCGCCCGGTGAGCGACGATCGGCCATCGTCTTCGGAACCCACAGTCGCCCGTCATTGCGAAGCGACTCGGACATCAGGGTCAACTTGGCTTGAGAGACGTCGCCCGGAGGGATTGCCGTCGGGTGGATCTGCGTAAAGCATGGATTGGCAAACACCGCCCCCTGCTTCCAGGCTCGGTACGTGGCCGTCACATTGCAGCCGCTCGCATTGGTCGAAAGATAGTAGACATTGCTGTATCCACCCGTCGCCAGCACCACCGCATGGGCGGTGTGGACGCTGAGACGCCCAGTGACCAAATCTCGAACCACAATGCCTCGAGCCTGACCATCGACCACAATCAGATCCAGCATCTCAGTACGCGGATGCATCGTGACCTGACCCCGTTCAATCTGCCAGCAGAGGGCCGAATAGGCGCCCAAGAGCAGCTGCTGTCCGGTCTGTCCTCGACAGTAAAAGGTACGAGAAACTTGAACACCCCCAAATGAGCGATTCGCCAGCTGCCCACCATATTCCCTGGCGAACGGAATGCCGAGCGCTACACATTGATCGATGATTTGCGTGCTGACCTGAGCGAGCCGATAGACATTGGCTTCTCGAGAGCGGAAATCGCCACCCTTGATGGTGTCATAAAACAGCCGGCCCACACTGTCTCCGTCATCCTGGTAATTTTTGGCCGCGTTGATTCCCCCTTGTGCCGCGATGCTGTGCGCGCGACGAGGGCTGTCCTGGAAACAAAAGCACTCCACCTGATAGCCGAGTTGCCCCAAGGTCGACGCGGCGCTCGCGCCGGCGAGGCCGGTACCGACAACAATGACGGTCAGTCTCCGCTTATTGCTGGGGCTGACCAACTTCTCGCTGAATCGATGTCGATCCCATTTGGTCTCCAATGGCCCGGATGGGATTTTGGGGTCAAGTTTCTTCATACACGCAGGATTCCTAAAAAGACCGCGAGAATGATGCCCACATTCCCCAGAACAACCAACAGCGCAATCGCAGGACCGGCCGCTTTCAATAGGCGATCCAGCGCCGCATGTTCCAGTCCCAGGGTCTGGAAGCTGCTTGAGACGGCATGGCTCAGATGCAAACCAAGCCCCAGCTGTCCTACCAGGTACAGCACCACTATAAGGGGATTCTGAAACGCCACTATCACCTTGCCATAGACATCTCGATAGCCTTCCGCATCAACGCGGTCGGAGTTCGGAGGGCCAATGACTCCGACCGTCAGATGCAGAAGATGGAAGACGATGAAGAGGAGCAGTACCAGCCCGGAGATCGTCATCGTTCTGGAAGCGAACGAGGCCTGCCGGTATCTATGGATCGCGTAGCCGATCGGACGAGCACGATGGTTTTGCAGGCTCACCTGAGTCGCCAAGACGATGTGGAGGACGACGATGCTCAGCAATCCAATGCGAGCGGTCCAGAGCAGGATCGGCATATCGCGGAGAAACGCCGCATAGCTATTGAAGGCATGAGGCCCTTCGAATACTTGTAGATTCCCCAACATATGGAAAATGACATAGGTGACGAGGCCAAGCCCGCTCAGGGCCATGACGACTTTCCTGCCGACTGAGGACTGGAGATGGCTAACGAGGCGAGTCATCCGTAAGTATTATACACTTCTTGGACCCAAGAAGAGGCACCGGCGACCTGTTGTCATGCCCGCGTTTGCGGACCGTATGTGACCCAATAGAAATTGCTTATCGAGCCGTCGATGAGCCGGCGCGTGGGGTGACCCGCCGAACTTGGAGTTCCAGTTGTTCAGCAGGATTCAATCCCGGCACCAACAAATCCATTGCCATAACACAGTTGCGGCCACCCTCTTTCGCGGCATACAAGGCCTTGTCTGCCTGATCGATCAACTCTAGCGGTGTGTGCGCACCAAACGTGATGGCCGACACCCCGATGCTGACGGTCAGTACTAAGCCGTCGGCCATTCGCACTCTGCTGCCGGCCTCTGCGCCGATTCGAATTCGCACGCGTTCCGCGAGCTCGGACGCTTCGGCCAGTGTCGTACGCGGGAACATCAGGCTGAACTCTTCTCCCCCGTAGCGCCCCACCATGTCTGCCAATCGCAGTCCGGCATGGAGGCAGTGGGCGACTGCTTGGATGGCTTGATCTCCGACTGCATGTCCATATCGGTCATTCACACGCTTAAAATGGTCGATGTCGACCATCAGACAACACAGCTCGCTGCCGTGGTCACGACTTTCTGCAAACGCCTTCTCGAACAGAGCATAAAACGCACGTCGGTTCAGACATCCGGTCAGCGGGTCCCGAGAGGCCAGACGTTCCAACTCGCCATTTTGTCGCAGGATTTCCGCCTGTGCAGCTTCAAGATCCGCCACCGTCCGTATCAGAGCACCATTCATCTCTGTGAGCTGCCGATTCGCATGTTGAAGCTCCACCGTCCGTTCATCGACCAGGTGGCTCAATTCGTTCAGTCGTCCAACGGCCTTGTTCGCCAAATCCCATTTCCGACACAGCGCAGTGGCCTGCTGCAAGACTTCGATGCTGTTAAATGGTTTCTGTAGGATCAATAACTTGTCGGTTCTGCCTATGCGATCCCTGATTTCCTCCCAAGGTTGGTCCGAATAGGCTGAACAGACGACCACCTGTAACGTGCTGTCGACTTTCCACAGATGTTCGATAGTTTCCAACCCGTCCCATCCGGGAGGCATCCTCATATCCACAAACGCAACGGCATAGGGTCGCCCGACTTTGTCCGCGGCTTCAACCAAGGCCAGTGCAGTGCGCCCTTGATCCGCGCAATCGACCTCAAAGGGTTCATGCGGATCGATCGAGCGAGCCTCCCCAAAGAGCGCCACACGCGCTTCAGCCAAATCCTTTGGCTCACTTTCAGGTTGGAAAATTCTCCGGAAGTCACTGTGGATCGACAGATTGTCGTCCACAACGAGTATGCGACGATTGGGAGTATCCGTCGGCACAAATCCACCCTCCTCTTCTGTAGCGAGATAGCGCGCTATACGACCTTCGCAAATACCGTCTGGGCTACAGGCTTCTTGAGTTGAATCGTGCACCAGAACGTTGATCCTTGTCCCGGGACGCTGTCGACACCCACCATCCCACCCATCAGTTGAGCCAGTTGCTTCACAATAGCTAGTCCAAGTCCCGTCCCGCCGTACCGTCGTGTGGTGGATCCATCGGCTTGCGTGAACGGTGTAAAGAGTTTTTCCTGTACTGCTGGCTCAACACCAATCCCTGTATCCTGCACTTGAAGACACAGCGTTGTGTGGCTGACCGAATCCTCATCCACTGTGACGTGAAGAGTGACCCGACCCTGTGCCGTAAACTTGATCGCGTTGCCGATCAAGTTGGTCAAGATCTGTCGGATACGGACAGGATCACCTTCGTATTCCGGAAGCAGGATCTCCGGCAGGACAGCGGTCATCTTCAGTCCCTTGGTCTCAGCCGGACCGGAAAATAGTTCCAGGACGTCCGTCACAACCTGGCGCATATCGAATGCGAGAGCTTCGATCTGCAGTTTGCCTGCCTCAATCTTGGAAATATCGAGAATGTCATTGATCACTTGCAGCAACGCCATTCCGGACTTATGCAGAGTCTCCATATATCGGCGCTGCTTCTCGTCCAAAGTCGTCCGCATCAGCAGCTCGCTCATTCCAATAATTCCGTTCATCGGGGTGCGTATTTCATGGCTCATATTGGCCAGGAATTGCGACTTCGCGACATTGGCCGCTTCAGCGGCCTCCAAGCGCTCCCGCGCCTGACGCGCCAGATCCCACTTTCTGGTCAAGGACGTCGCCAATTGCGATACCTCAACAGAGGAGAATGGTTTCTGCAGAATCAGGAGACGATCGTCATGGCCAAGTCGGCGAATGATGTCGTCCCACGAATGGTCCGTGTAGGCGGTACAGATCACGGTCTGAATCTCGGGGTCGGCAGTCCAGAGATGTTCGATCGTCTCCAACCCATCCCATCCCGGCGGCATCCGCATGTCCACAAACGCCATGGCGTACGGTCGCCCCTCACGGCGCGCCAGTTGGACCAAGGCCAACGCAGCTTGACCCTGATCTGCGTAATCCAGATCGAAACGCACAAGAGCATTCAGAAGTGGTTCGCCGCCGAATAACGACGCGCGTGCGTCATCCAAAGATCTTGACGGGTCCCCTGATTGAAGGATCTTTCGAAAGTCGTCGTGAATTGAGCGATTATCGTCAATCACTAACACTCGGCGGTTTTGATGACTGAGCGTGACCTCAGCGGACATTACGGCCTCCACCAGATTGCAATGGCTGTCATGCTGGCTACGCAGCCTGTGATTCGACCAACGGCAACCATTGGCTCAGAGCCTTTCGAATCTCTTTCAACCCCGCCGGCTTCGAGAGGAAGCCGTCCATACCGCCTGCAAGGCAGGCATCTTGATGGCTACTGAGCGCGTAGCCTGACAGGGCGAGAATCGGGACTGGCTTACCATCTGCTCGTCGAATCCCCCGTCGGCGAATTTCTGCGGTGGCGGTGAGTCCGTCCATCTCCGGCATTTCACAGTCCATCAGAACGAGGTCGTATCGGAACCGTTCCAGCGCATTAATCGCCTCCCTACCCGTCCTGACCGCGTCGACTGATTCGCCGCAGAGCTCCAGCATGCCACGGAAGACCTCCTGATTCGTCGAATTGTCTTCGGCCAAGAGGATACGCGCACGCGACCGTGACTTCGAGGGAGTGACGCCGTGCCCCTTACTGAGGACGACGTCAAGGTTCGTGCACTGATCCACCCGCTTGCTCTCTTCCCCAATTCCCTCGCTCATCCTCTGTTTTTCAAGATAGACGGTAAACCAAAACGTGGCCCCCCTTCCTGGGGTACTGGTGAAGCCGATGTCTCCCCCCATTAATGCGACGAGCCGTTTGACGATCGCGAGCCCCAACCCTGTTCCCCCAAATCGCCTCGTCATCGATCCATCTGCCTGGGCAAAGGGATCAAAGATCTTCTGCTGCGCATCGAGAGGGATGCCGATCCCGGTGTCGCACACCGTGATTTTGAATAAGGCGTTGTCATGGCTATCCTGAATCCGCTCAATGTGAATCAAGATGCTACCTTGTTCCGTGAACTTCACGGCGTTCCCCACCAAATTGGTCAGAATCTGTCGGAATCGTGCGGCGTCCCCTCGCCACACGGCGGGCAACTCGGGGTCGATCTGGCATTCTAAACTGAGCCCTTTTTTCTGCGCCGGCGCGAAGAACCCATCAATGACAGCGTGCACAGTGGCCACGAGATCGAACCCCGCGATGTGAAGATCCATCTGGCCGGCTTCGATCTTGGATAAGTCGAGGATGTCGTTGACGATCTGCACCAGCTGCTCGCCGGAGTTATCGATGGTTTCAGCAAAATGCCGTTGCTGGTCGGTCAAGGAGGTCGAGAGAAGCAGCTCATTCATACCGAGCATTCCGTTCATGGGCGTCCGGATCTCGTGGCTCATACGGGCCAAGAACTGCGACTTGGCCTGATTGGCATTGTCTGCCTCCGCCTTGGCCTCTTTCAGCGCCTCCACCGTCCGCTGTAACTCCTCGTTACGCCGTTGAAGCTCTGCGGTCCGCTCGGCCACCTGCTGCTCAAGAAGTTGGTTCGTGGCCTGGAGTTCTCGGTTGCGGATATTGACCTGTGCCACGAGGTCTTCGATTTGGAGACGGATGTCACGCCCTAATTCCCATTTCCTGGTCAGTGATGCGGCGATCTGCTGCACCTCGATGGCATCGAACGGTTTTCGCAAAATGAGGAGCCGGTCGTTCATTCCCAACCGTGCCGCAATCTCTGCCCACGAATGATCCGAATAGGCCGTACAGATCACCACTTGCAGCCGCCCATCGGCCTCCCAGAGCCGTTCGACCGTTTCCAAACCATCCCACCCGGGCGGCATCCGCATATCCACAAACGCCACCGCATACGGACGTCCTTCCCGGCGCGCCATCTGGACCAGAGCCAACGCCGTCTGCCCTTGATCGGCATAATCCACTTCGAACCGCTCAAGCGCTTGCACGAGCGGCTCCCCGAATAACGCGGCTCGCGCTTGGTAAAGGTTTTCATCGTCGGGTTGTCTCTCAAGGATTCTTCGAAAGTCCTCGTGAATCGCTTGGTTGTCGTCGACCACCAAGATCCGAAGATTTTTGTTGCCCTCGTTCATCATCGCCGAAGTTCTCCCACCTGTTTGTCCGGTTTCCGCGTCGTCATGAACTCCTGCATATCCTTGAGGAGGGTCAAGACATCTTGCGCACATCGCTGGACGGTCGCCATCTGCTCACGCTGCTCGGGATTGAGGGTGCTGTTGAGGAGCAGGGCAACCTTGTTGACGAGCTCATTCATGGGCTGGAAGATTTCATGACTCATAATCGCCAAGAACTCTTCCTTCTGGTGAAATGTTGCTTCAACATCGTCGTGAGACTGGGTCGAGCCACCCTCCCCTGCTCGGCTGGCCACGCGTTCTTGCAGACGCTCATTCGCTTCCCGCAACTCAGCCGTTCGCTGAGTCACGCTGAATGCGAGTGTCTCAATCTGGTGCTTGACCGAACGTGCCAGATTCCATTTCTTCGTCAGTGAGTTGGCCAACTGAACGACTTCGATACTGTTGAACGGTTTCATGAGGATCAAGAGTTTGTCGGTCTCTCCGATCCGGCGGCTGACATCTTCCCACGGGTGATCGGAGTAGGCCGAGCATATGACAACTTGGATTTCAGAATCGGCGTACCACAGATGTTCGATCGTTTCGAGCCCATCCCATCCCGGCGGCATCCGCATATCCACAAAGGCTAAGGCATAGGGATTGCCGGCTTGGTGGGCACTCTGGACAAGACCAAATCCTTCTCGTCCCTGGCTCGCGAAGTCCAGCTCGTAACGCACCTGTGTCGGGAGAGTCGGGGCTTCTCCAAACAAGGCTGCGCGAGCCTGATTCATTGAGTCTGAATCGATCGGCGGCGCCAAGATTTTTTTGAAATCCTCATGGATGCTGGTGTTGTCATCGATCACGAGGATCCGCCGATTGTCGGCCATCTGGTCGGCTATCATGCTGCGGCCTCTGCCAAAACCAAAGGCAGATCAAGGGTGAAGGTCGCACCATGCCCTTCACCCTGGCTCTGCGCCTGCAGTGCTCCGCCAAAATTCTTGGC
Source organism: uncultured Nitrospira sp. (assembly GCA_964485915.1). Classification (GTDB taxonomy): domain Bacteria; phylum Nitrospirota; class Nitrospiria; order Nitrospirales; family Nitrospiraceae; genus Nitrospira_D. Next base: position 33,933 of record CAZAKX010000016.1, read on the forward strand.
GACGATGGCGGCACTATGCAGCCCAAGGCCATGACCGGCCTTTCTTGTCGTAAACCCTTGAGCAAACAACTTCGGAAGATTCTCCTGTTTGATTCCGCCTCCGGTATCAACCACTTCAAATCGAGCAAATGGCTTGCGGTCGGAAAACACGCCGATCCGCAACGTCAACAGGCGCGTATCCCCCGAATGTTCGACCATGGCGTTCTTGGCGTTGGTGATCAGATTGACCAAAACCTGCAAGACTTGATGCCGATCCGTCATGATCGTGGGAACCGGGCTATATTCCCGGACAACGGTGATCTGGTATTTATCCGGCTCAGGCAGCGCCATCAGCAAGGCCTGTTCCATCAAGTCTTCACTTGAGCAAGGTTCTCGAATATTTCCCGCGCGAGCAATATCCTGCTGCGACATGATCACTTGCTTGATGTGGTCGACCTTTTTCACCAGAGAGTCGAGCTCACCTTGGATCGTCTGATGGCTCCCACTCAGAGATTCAGCCACCAACCCAAGATATGACGGGATCTGCTTGCCCTTCGGATCGACCGTCAAGAATTCTTGTAGATTGTCCTGGTGTTCGTTGAACATCGATGCGATCCGACAGACATCGCCCACCATCGGCTTCTTGAGTGTTTTCAGGAGCGTATCCGTCGACACATTAATGCTGTTCAACACGTTTCCTACGTTATGCAACACGCTTGAGGCCACATCCGCCATACCGGCCTGACGTGAGGCATTCATGAGCTGCTGATACAGCTTTTCTTTTTCAGCCTCAGCTTTTTTCCGCTGATCCATCTCGACGTGCAAGTTCGTATTCGTGGCCTCCAGCTCCTGGTTCTTCTGTAAAATCTGGACACGTGAGGATTCCAATTCGCTATTCGCGTCCTTGAGTTGCGCATTGGCCCGATCAAGCTCAGTCACATCGTGAAAGGAAACCAGCGCCCCTCTGACCGTCGACCCATCGTCCATAATCGGCACGGTATTGACGATAAATTTCCGCGGCTCCCCATCGGACAGATTCAAGAGAAGGGGAGTGTTGTCTTGAGGCTGCTTGTCCATGATCGCTCTGGTCCAGGGATGCACGGAGAGCGAATCCGATGGACGCACCGACTTCCAGGCCAAAGACCCAAGATCGAGTCCAATTAGGGCTGTGACCGGCTTGCCGACAGCCTGACTGAAGGCATCATTGGTCAGCACGATCAGGTCTCGTGTGTCGATCATCACCACCCCTTGGGTCAGTGCATCAAGCGCAGCTTTGACACGAGTGGGAACGATGCCGGATGGATCCAGCTGGCGAAGCGTGCGCTTCATGAAGAGGAGATACCCGATAAATCCCATCACACTGACGAACGCCAGGAACCGTACCCATGGATCTTCAAGAAAGCGGTTGAGCCAGGAGCCGTCAGCTTTCTGAAACGCAATCTGGAGTACGCCCCATGGCTGGTCTCCGGAAAAGATCGGGACTTGGAGAAATTCCAGCGTTGATTCGTCGCCAGGCGGTTGGACCCAGACCTGTGCATGATGTCCGACCTGCGCAATAGTCTGACCGCTTCTTTGGAGGAGCGAGAGTGACAGGATGTCGTGATTCCGCTTAGCCAGTACCTCCATGGCTAGTTTGACTGTGTCGATCTGATCCCGTTCCGCCAAGGCTGAATATTGCACGGCCAGCGACTCCGCCAAATCACGGCGATATTCAAAGACCTGGCGATCATGATTCGGAACCAGGTCGACGAGCGAATCGCCGGCCAGCATGATGCTGAGCGTCACGCTCACCAGGCCGAAACTGATCCACACTAAGGGGGTGACTTTCATACTTGCGTTCCGTTCACCTGTCTTTTCGCTTACCGTTTGATTCGTTCCGTGATGTCTTCAGTACTCGATCCAGGCCACGGAACTGCTTCTTCTCTTGCTCATCTTCCTCACGGATCTTCCGATCGCGCTTCCGGCGGGTGAGGAGTTCGCCACCCAGTACCGGCAACGGATCGAAATGCCTCCAAGCCGGCATCGAGACGAGGAAGCTCGCAACCAGAGCCCCTCCGCGCAGAATCCAGGCCACAAATCCAGCGGATAAGGCCATCCCCGAGAATGAGGCGACTTGACCGATGAGCTGAGTTTTGTGTTCCCGCTCCTGCACGCCGCGCTCAAGATCCTCGGCCAACCTGGTCAATCGCTCGACAAGTTTGTGACCCACGGCCAGCACCTTTTTCACCGGAAGTGAGAATGGTTCCGCCGGTCGCGCTGGCGGCTCTTGGATCCCGACGGTGGGCTGCTCTACCCTGGCAAAGGTTCGATTCGGGCTCATAGCTCTCGGGAGCGGATCGTTCGTTGCACCTACCACAGACATTTCTTTCACCGGCACCCCCAGGCCTATCAGAACTGGAGGCG
>CAZAKX010000017.1:0-8740 GCA_964485915.1 uncultured Nitrospira sp.
CGCTCGCTGTTCCACTCATCTTCGTGGCGATCCTCGATTCGTTGCTCCGGGCCTCAATCCCATTACACCAGGGCGTGAAGCTGCTCGCGATCTGTCTGATCAATGTCTTCATGGCCATGCTGATTGGCCTCGCCATCATGAATGTCTGGCAGCCGGGAAAATCGTGGCAGGGCCGCATCGAAGATCTGCTTCAGGTCGTACCAGGAACGAGTCTCAAGACGACCTTTACCCCAACGGAGTATCCACTTGAAGACTTACTGGCCTACATTCCCCTTACGATAAGCGATCCGTTTGCGAGTAATAATATCATCGGCGTCGTGCTCTTGGCTCTCGGACTTGGGCTGGCGCTACGGTGGGCACAGGCGAAGAGCGGCCAGGCTGGTGGATTACTCGATCGCGTGGCCTGGGCCGTTGAGCGGGCCTATGGGTGGCTGGTCACCATTCTCTGGCGGGTCATCCTGATCGTGCCGTTCGCCGTATTCGGCGTCGTCGCGAGTGTGGTCGGCCGGTCGGGTATCGGGATCTTCTCTGCGCTCTGGATCTTTCTCGCCGCTATGCTCCTTGGTCTGGCGGTGCATGCACTGTTCTATTATCCGCTCGTGGCCTGGGTCATCGGGAAGAAATCACCGACTGTCTATCTTGGGCAGGGGGCCGATGCCATCATGACGGCCGCGTCGTGCAACAGTAGTTTGGCAACCGTGCCGATTACGCTCCGGTGCCTCGAGCGCATGCGAGTTTCGCCACAATCGGCGCGCCTCGCCGCCTGTGTCGGGACGAATCTGAACAACGATGGTATCACGCTCTACGAAGCGATGGCGGCGCTCTTCCTCGCCCATGCCCTCGGGTACGATTTGTCGATGTCGAAGCAATTCGTGATCGTCATCGCTTCCATTGTCGCCGGCGCCGGCGTAGCCGGTATTCCTGAAGCGGGGATGATCGTCCTGCCGCTCGTCCTTGCTGCTGCTGGTCTGCCGGACCAGGTCATCCTCGCGGCCATTCCCTTGATCATGACCGTGGACTGGATCATCGCCCGCGCCCGTTCCGGCGTCAACGTCATGAGCGACATGCTCGTCGCCATCCTGCTGGATACCGGACACTCGAAACCTGAAGCAGTCCCCATCGTCGAACGACGTCAGTACAGTGATCCCCAATAAGGCACACTGCGTTGGGTAGCCAGATTGACGGGTAACAGCGCTCGCTCTTCAACAACGTAGCTTCAGCACTTCTCAGCATCAGCACAAGCTGCAAATCGATCGATCAGTAGCCGAGTTTATCGTGTAACCAGGCCAGGAGTTCGTGCGTCACCTGTTCCGACTGATCTTCATGGACGAAATGTCCGGCGTCCGGCATCGTGACGACCGTCAGATCGTCCACAAACTTACTCAGTCCATCCAGATTCTGTGCCACAAGCGCCTGGTCTTGCAGTCCCCAGATCACTAGCGAGGGAATACCGATCTTGGGATACCCCAGTCTGCGCTGACGAATGCCACCTCCACCTCGGAGCGCGGCTCGATAGTAATTCACCATGGCGGTCAGCGCGCCAGGCTTGCATGCCTGCTTCCGGTACGAGTCTACGACATCGTTCGGCATCTGCTCGCGGTCACGCGACATGCGCTCAAAGATCTGGCCGATGATATAGCCATGACCGGCCGATAAGGCTGCTTCTGGAAGCCATGGAATCTGAAAGAAGCCCATGTACCAAGAGCGGCGTAATTGCCGCCAGCATCGAACCTCTCGTTCAAAACAGGCAGGGTGGGGGGCGTTCACAATCACGAGGGCTTCAACGCGGCTGGGATGCCGCATCGCATAGTACCAGGCGATGATTCCACCCCAGTCGTGCCCGATGAGGATAGCCCGCTGCACCTTCGCGGTATCGAGGAGTCCACCGACATCGTCCATCAACGATTCAATGGAGTAGGCTTCAATACCGATCGGCCGTGTAGTCCCACCATAGCCACGGAGGTCAGGGGCCCAGACCCGATACCCAGCCTGCGCCAATGGCTGCATCTGATGCCGCCATGAGACAGCCGACTCCGGAAACCCATGGAGGCAGAGCACCAGTCGATCTCCGGTCCCGGCCACGGTCACCCGAAATGACAATTGGTTGACCGGAATATGGCAACTCGATAGGGCCTCGACACCAGGGTATTGGGGGACCAGATCGCTCATGTACAAAACTTTCAAAATTGCTGGCGAGTTCTTGAAAGCCTGCTATGCTTACCAATATGGAACGACCAAAATGGGTATTTTGGCAGGATCAGGGCAAATGGTGCGGCCATCGGGAGGGTAATCCTGATGGAGAAATACAAGCCGCGTCATTCGATGAGCTGCAGCTCAAGGTTCGACAACTGAGCCAAGCTGTTGCCAAGAGCCCTCGAGACATTCCTCGAGTAGAGCGACCCAAGCCTAGATTTCTTGACTTGGAATCACCGCAGTATGTTCTCTCGCAGGATCAAGGCAAGTGGCGTGGGCATCTGTTGGGCTATCCCGAACACTCGGCACAAGGGGAGTCTTTTGACGAGGTGCAGTTCAAACTCGGTCAACTCTGCCGCAACCTGATCACCGCCAAACAGCTGCCCCTACGAAAAGCAGCCTGATCAAGAGTCCGTTCAGAGTCCTCTTCGATCAGATCCTGCCCCCATAGGATCGACTTGTCTTCCGTTTGAGGATCGCCTCAAAGGCCTTTCCTACATCAGCCGATGCCGCACGCGATAACATCCTGAAAAGGTTTCATCGGGTTCGAGCCGCTTCAGTCCCCATTCTGGATGGTTGAAAGCATCCGTGGCACAGGTCATCGGTTCGATGGCCAGTGCAGCGCGCGGGGCCTCAGCTATGGCATCACCCGTATATACGACAACGGCCGAAAAGGCCGAATCCATCACGATGTCGATCACACGACCGCTTGCCACATGGCGAAGCGAGGCAGTGGCCATACCCTCTGCATCGCACTCCAGGTTCACATAACAATGGTTGAAGCGCTGCCGACCAACCGCACGAAACTGACGATAATCCCACGGCGTGTCGGCCACGTCCAGAATGGAGCCTGTAGGGGTGAGTCGTTCGTTGAATTCCAAATAACCGGCTCCTGGTATCTGCGCCTCAGCTTCATCGATCAGAGATGTCCCAACCGTGAAATACGGATGAAAGCCGACTCCCATCGGCGCAACCTGTTGCCCCACGTTGGTTACAGCAAATGCGCAGGACAGCCCTCGTGCATCGAGTTCATAGGTAACCTGGACCAGAAGCGAGAAGGGGTAACCACGGTTTGCATAGGTCTGAGCCTCAAGTTGAACCTCACACGTCACCCTATGTGCAAGTGCCACCTGGACTTGCCAGGGGAGATTTCGCACGAAGCCATGGATGGCATTGGGGCCTTCCTTGTCGTTACACTCCAGCTGAAATGGTCGTCCGTCGAAGGAATATTGCCCGTTCCTAATACGCCCAGGAAATGGAATAAGCACATCACCTTGTCCACCTCGTTTCCGGCTTCCACCCGAATAACCCCACACAATATCTATCTCCCGCCCACCGTCATCGATCAGCAGATAGCGCCGTAATGACGCGCCCCAGGGAGACACTACGGCTCGCTGATTCTTAAACGAGAGTGTGAGTTCGGTATCCGGTGTCACAGGCATCATCATGGTAGCCAGTATAACACTGCGGAACCCGACCGAGAATCGAAGTTCGCTCTGATTCGTTTAGTCTCCACTGCTAGAAACGAGATTTGCAGCATGCTGAGGAAAGTTGAATCAGTCAGATTCCTCTCTCGGCATTTGGATGAGACCGACCGCTTTTAGCGTTAGGTAGGATGTTGCGTCGTAAAACCTGCCACGTGCTATTAGGAGTCACATTGTGCACGTGGCAGGTCCTTCTGTGAATAAGAACCAAAAATCCCCTTTCCTTGCCCTCTGGCAAGGAATATCAAATCGCACACCCTCTCCTTAACCTACACACATCAGTCAACACAGTTCATTCAACAAGGACGAATCACTCAGTTGCCTCGTATGCAGCCCTGAGGTCGCTTGCCGGGGGATTTGTGCTGCTTACTGTCGTAATCACTGCATAAATCGCCACCGCCGCTCCTAGAATGATTCCGCCTACATACAACCAAATTCTATTCATAGCATCCTCCTTGTGTGAAAGGTGGGTAATAGGCATCGGCTTGATGTCGGTTTTATGTGTGAGTGCAGACTCATCGAGGCTGGAATGCCGGTTCTCGTGATGGATTGTCTACTTGCACCAGCAATGACCAGCCGAGTAAGTTGCCTACTGTATCGGTGATAATTTTATGGCATGACAGTTTTGTGAGAAAATTGGGGCAACACCCGAAGCGATTCTACCGATGGCAAAAGTCAACAGTGCATGACGAATCTAGAGCGAGCAGGTTTGAGGAGAGCCTTGGGTGAGACTTCACAATGCCATCGACGATATCTTAATGGCTACTTGGTAAACGGGTTTCCGGCCTTCTGCCAGTCGTCGAGATTCATGATGACGGCTGTCGTGTGCGTGAAGCCGAGGTCTTGGAGAGTCTGGGACGCAAGCGTCGCGCGCTTGCCGCTTTGGCACTGAAGGATGATGGGTCTTTCCTTGTCCGTCTTGTCGGGGGAACCGACGTGGTTCCAGATTTGGGATTCAATCAGGCCGCGAGGAATGTTGATCGCACCCGGCACATGTCCGGCTGCATATTCCTGAGGCTCGCGCACATCCACGATGAGCGCTGAACCAGGATTGTCAACAAGCGTCCGATACTCATCCATGCCGATGGTCCACACATGCTTCTGCGCCGCGTCCACGTTTGGTTTCGCAGTTAGAGGAAGCCCCTGGGCACATACGAGTGATGAAAGACATAATGAAGCACCAACCATGACACTCAAAGACAATGTTGCGACCTTCTTCATGCTGTGTCTCCTTTGCGGTGGATCGTGTACGGCCAACAAGATGATTGAATGAGTGTACTGTGAATCTATCGATGTCTCAAGGCACGCTGTGATCATCCAAGTGGCGACCCTCAGGACACCTCAGTGCAGACTTCACTGCACCGTCCTGACCATGAAAGTCGTATCCCTTTGGACTCGCGTGCCGAGATTCATCAACTTTGTTTCCGTGACCTTGGTGACCCACCCAGTTTCGACATGTACCTCAACTTCAGCATGGTTTTCCATCGCAACGGGCTGTAGAAACCCTTCCTCCGGCACCTGTTTGCCGTTCCGTGTGGCCAAATCCTTTACGAACGATCGCATGATTCGGTCGGTCTGCTCACGATCAGCCGATTGATTCCAATGCAGAACTGCTTGTCCCGATCGCCCGTTGAATGACTTGAGCACAATGTCGGCGCGAGTCGGAAAGGGATCGCCTCCGAGTGGATTTTCGAAGAAGCCTTGATACTCGTAGGGCTGGTCCGATGTATAAGTTCGTCCGAGAATCCTAAAATAGAGCTGCGCATCTCGTGTGCAGACTTGTTCGACTTGTGCTTTGGTCGAGAACATGGTGTCCCAGTGTGTTCGTAAGTTTGCCACCATACCCTGGTCGGCTCTCCCGCGCTGCGAATCTGATCTCTTGGCCAAGAGGTTATCGAGATTTCTCAGCATGTCACCGCGCAATGCTTCCCAATTCTGGACGCCGGTGATGGCGCCACGAGGGTTGATCTGGAGCACGATCTGCATCCCCTGCATGAGGCTTACAACTTGTCGCAGAACAGATTCGGATGGAGGAGGGACGTCGAAGGTGGTTGCCCCTACTGTCCATCCCACAAGGTATCCTTGGGTACTCGCCTGGAGAACTTCAAGGGAGAAACGCGTGTGCGTCTTTCCTGAAACCTTGGACTGGCCGTTACGTGATTTATCGCGTACCCGCGTGACCATCAGCTCAATCTTGTCACCCTTATTCCAATGGGGGATGATCTCGACAGACTGAGGTGAGACCTTCTCAAAGCCCCACAGGGGAAGGCAGAGAAAGATGAGCGCTGCCGCGCGGGCGATCCATGACCCAGGAGCGGCTTCACGAGCGGGAGAAGACGGCGTGCTCACAAAGATCCTTCTCTCAATTCGGTCACATCAAATCGGATACAGATCGAAAGAAGCACCCCCACACATGTTTCGAAGATGATCAGTTGACTATGACAGCGGCATGCTCCTACTTCAAGAACCATTGTGCGAGAGCTGGCGCATCCAGCCATTCTCGCCCTTGACCTGCCTACCGGTTGAGGCGTAGTGTATTTCTATCTACCTCTCCACTGCTGCCTCATCTGGAGGTGGTGACGATGGTCCTCCGCGGAGAACAGTTCCGACGGTCTGGGCCTTCGGGGTGTGCGTACCTCTCGAAGCAAGCTCCTCCATCAGAGATGACTGGTTTGATGCTCGGGCGCATAGGCATGCGCCTCAGCTGTAGGATCCACCTTGCATCCAGCGCCAGATACCATGGATCCAAGAAATCGGTGCTGGAAATGCAAAAGGACTCGCATGTCATGGCACGCGAGCGTGTGCTTTATGTCATGGGTATATTGGGGAATCGTGACCGGTCTCTTGGTCTTCGTGGTCATGCTGTTGGTGTGCATGGACATCCTCGCATCCAAGAGCATCAAGAGTCGAGAAACACCAACACAGGCTGGTGGCAAATCGGGTGATGGCCAGATGCAACCGTCACCTACCAACCAGCGTGCTGCATAAGGGCGAGATGGCGGCTCCATTCTTGAAGGCACTGGGACCTCCGGCTGTCGAGTGCTCTTGGGTATGGATGGGTGTGCCTCTGATCAACCGTTGAATTGCTCTGAACCTTCATGAGGGGAGGCATTGATGGGTCCGACGAAGGCCATCATAAAAGGACAGGCTCTGTATGAAATAGTAGGAGGCAAATTGATCAAAGACGGTTTTGTGAACCAACAAGAGATTGAAGAGTATGTGAACCACCACTATCTCGTGTTGCCGGTAGTCGACAAGCGAGGGCAGCCCTGGCTGTTGGATGGAATGCCTGTGTATTGTCTTCGTGGAACGCAATACGAAACCGTAGACGGCGAGAGGGTCCATCTTGCCCGATGTCCGGATTGCGGAGGCATGGGAATTCGAGATGAGGAAGTTGCGGTGGAGTCAGATTGTATCCGTTGCACGGCTTGCGGACACGAGTTCGATACCAGGCTGGAGATGATGGAAACCTAACGAGGCACTGTCCTGGGCACGCCCTATCGCGGATGGAATGAGCAGCTAGAGTTGCTCTTATCTGGTGCCAGCCGAGCGAGACATCTGTTTCTTCCAGTGGTAGGTCCCGCCGTGCTCGCGTGGCGGAATGTTCTTTTGCCTGCCGACCTTTGTGTACCACCATATGCCTCTCGCCTCCGTGCCGTCATCTGAGAGCTGGAGTTCAAATCCTCCTTCTCGATCATTGCCGGACTGATACCATGTGCCCTGCCACAGTCGATCCGCAATTGTCGTAGTGGTGAAGTGCCCCCCGTGCTGGCTGTAGGGACCGTTGCCGTTGCTGTCGAGGCTCGCTCGGTACCGCTTGTCATCCTCGACTTCGAGGATATCCCATTCTCCGCTCATGTCCGGTTTCCTTGAGGTCTGAGGCTCAATGGCATGACGGAGCCGGGAATCTGCTGGCGGTAAGCCCGACGCACTGCCCAGGCTGGCGGATCGGAATGATTCGTGCCACGATAACAGTTGCCATTGACCGTTGCGACGTTCGAGGACCCCGGTTTCGCGCATGGGGAGTATGGTCCGTTTTACTTCAGCTCCTTTCGCGACATAGCGGATATAGTCAAGTTCCATGGCATACCAAGCCAGATTGTCTTTCATCCACACTTTCAGCTCAGTGATGGGAATCTCAAGTTTCTGAGCGTTGAGGAATTCATCTCTCATCCCCTGTTCAAGCTCAGACCACCCGATATATTTACGGCCGGCGACTCCATAACTAATAATGTCTGCGTCGTGGGCCATCATTCGAGAAAGTGTAGACAAATCTTTTTCGGCATTCGCGCGCACGAGCCGTCGGATGGCCGACTCGGGATCTGATGTTTCCGACGCCAGAATGGTAATGGGAACGCCGATGAATATTACAAGGAGAACAGGTGCCAGAAGTCCACGCCTCATTGCGCAGATCCTCCTATCGTCCTATCGACGAGAATTATTTCTTACGGCTGTGTGCAGGGGCAAGGAATGCAACTCAGCGATCCCATCGATATCCAACAAGAAAGGGCATGACGGTCAAGACACCGAGTGCTCCGATGGGCAAGGTTCCCACAACCGGATCTTGTATGGCAAGGTATTCGTCGAGCGAGAGGCCGTGGAAGGGGAGCACAATGATCCATTCCATGAGAAGCCAGAGACTGAGCGCGACGAGACCCACGGTCAGTCGAATACCAGGGAAGGGAGGCAACGTGAATCGGTCAATCACCCAGCGTGCAGCGATAATCATGGCGAGAAGATGCGAGGGAATTTCCATCACTTGAGCCATGCGCCTGCTGAAATGGAGGGCCACGACTTCAAGCCGAATGACCTCCAGCACAAATCCTGCCCCAAGCGCGATCAGAAAATAGACAGCGCCGGCCTTCAAGACTTGCACTAGGCCGGACAGCCGATTCTCGTCGGGTGTCTTCTCCGATGCTGACATCACGTAACGTGTCGGCTCGCCGATCACGTCGGTCGAGCACGGCTTCTCCCACTCACGCACGTTCCCAAATTTGGCCATGATTGTGGAATCAGTTTAGCCGAAAATGTGGGATACATCCATCATTCTGCAATTACGTAGC
>CAZAKX010000017.1:8840-35892 GCA_964485915.1 uncultured Nitrospira sp.
TCCGCGCTTGAGCCAGAGCCCCCAGAATTTTGAATAGCCGTGAATCTCGTCTGTTTCGGTTCCGTCGTCGGTCACAACAGGATGTTTCATGTTGACCCATTCGAAAATGCCTCCGTAGACATTGGCCACATTGGTGTATCCCTGCTGCCGCAGTCGATCCGCGATCCGTTCACTGCGATATCCTACTGAGCAGTAGACTGCCACTGCCGCCTGTTTGTCGATTCCAGCCAGCCGATCCAGAGAGAACTCCTCATAACCCACCCAGGTGGCCCCCGGGATATGACTCACCTCGAACTCTCGATATGATCGGGCATCGAGTATATGAAAGTGGCTCTTATCGAGGCGGTCGACAGAAACCTCTGGTACGCGATGAGATAACAGGGTGGACAGAAACAAGTCGTAGACCTTATCGCTCACATGGATCGATGCTTGGAGATGACGTCCCCACAGGAAGAGAAGCACCAATAGCATCGCCAAGGCGAGGACGACGTACTGTCGCATCGGAATCCCTCATTGGACTGACGAAATTGGTCACCCATCCCGGAGGCTAATGCCAAGCGGGATGAAGACATCCAGCCGCCCAAAGGCGCGGACCCACAGTCTTTACGGTTTGTGCATGAAGTCGAAACAAGGATATAGGCCACCTGAGCCGTCCGATGACTTAGGTTAAACTCCTCTTTGCCTTGTTGACGAACTTCCTGCTCAGGCCCTGCGCTCGGCCAAGGATTGTTCCGATACCCGTTCCGGCTTTGCGGGCCTTCGCGCGAGCTGTCTTTTGACCACTGGTCGCCTTTTTGACGGTTGCTTTCACCAACTTTGGATCCCGGCTAGCCGATAACTAAACGGCCTTGCGTCCCTTTTTCGCATGCGCCTGGCCTTCTTTACTGTCGTACGCTTGCTTGGGCCGTACGCTCGGCAACATTGACTTGCTGAACAGATCGTGATGTGCCGTCGGCATACTCCTCCCTGGCGGCTAAGACGCACAAGGCCTCGGTGATGAGTACCATGGCCGATTAGGTGGTTCAAGCGATCACAGAAGGTACAGGCAGATCGAAAGGAATCCTTACCTTGTTTTCTGCATGCGTTGCTGTAAGTCCATGAAATACATACATTAGGTTTGGGACGATTCGAGAACCTACCCTTGCATTACCGATTGAAAGAGAGGAGTATTGGCTCTCTTGGAAATGCACCTGCGCGCAGCGATCTTTCTCGTAGCGGACACGTGAGATGAATTCTCCTTCAAACCGCCTATCGCATTCCACAAAAATCCACGACCTCTTCAAGCGCTACCAGATCGGCCAGGATTTCGACGAGATGTTCGAGGCGACGGATCGACCGCGACCCCACTACCGACAATTATACGACCAGCTGCAGTCGCTTTCGGTCGGCGAACTGGCTCAATATCAAGAGCAGGCTGCGAAAGCGTTTCTAGATCAGGGCATTACGTTCACGGTGTATGGAGATGTCCAGCAAACCGAACGAATTTTCCCGTTTGACCTTCTGCCCCGCATCATTCCCAATAGCGAGTGGCGGCACATCGAGCAAGGGGTGCGACAACGTATCCACGCGCTTAACGCATTCTTACTGGATGTCTACGGTGAGCAGCGCATTTTACGGGAGGGGATAATTCCTCGTGAGTTGGTTGAAGGCGCGTCAGGTTTTCATCGGGAGTTCGTCGGATTCAGGCCCCCCCGCGATCTCTATATCCATATCGCCGGCAGCGACCTCGTCCGCGATACGAACGGCACGTACCTTGTCCTGGAAGACAATCTGCGGACCCCATCAGGCGTCTCCTACGTGTTGGAAAGCCGTGTGATCATGAAACGAGTATTCCCCAGCCTGTTTGCGCAGATGCGAATCAGGCCGGTCGATCACTACCCCAATCAGCTGCTGGAAAATCTCCGCTACCTCGCGCCGGAGATCCGTGAAAATCCTACCGTGGTGCTCTTGACGCCTGGGGTGAATAATTCAGCCTATTTTGAGCATTCATTCCTGGCGCTTCAAATGGGTATCGAACTCGTCGAAGGCCAAGATTTGATCGTGGAGTCTGAGCGAGTCTACATGAAAACGACCCAAGGGTTGCAACAGGTCGACGTCATTTATCGACGAGTGGATGACACCTTTCTGGACCCGGAAGTGTTTCACCAGGATTCGTTGTTAGGCGTGCCAGGGCTTATTCGAGCGTATCAGGCGGGAAACGTAGCCTTGGCCAACGCAATCGGCAATGGCGTGGCGGACGATAAGGCGATCTATGCGTACGTACCCCAGATGATTGCCTTCTACTTGAACGAGGCTCCGGTGCTTCCCAACGTCCAGACCTATCTCTGTAGTAGAGAGCAGGATCGGAAGTATGTGCTCGAGCACCTTCCCTCCCTTGTCGTGAAGGCCGTCAATGAATCGGGCGGGTATGGAATGCTGATGGGACCCGCCTCAAGCAAGGCGGACCAAGAAGACTTTCGTGCACGCATCGTCAACAATCCGAGGAACTACATCGCACAACCGATCGTTTCCCTCTCGAGATTGCCGTGTCTGGTCGACGACCATGCCGGTGGATTCCAGTTAGCCGGACGTCATATTGATCTGCGCCCGTTTGTTCTTTCCGGAAAGGAGATTACCCTCTCACTGGGGGGATTAACACGCGTGGCGTTGCGCGAGGGATCGCTCGTCGTGAATTCCTCACAAGGCGGCGGGAGCAAAGGAACCTGGGTGCTTTACGGGGAGGATTAGCGATCGATGCTGAGCCGGACCGCTGAATCGTGCTTTTGGATCGCTCGCTATACAGAACGAGCCGAGTACACGGCTCGGCTGATCAATGTTCACTACCAGCTGCTCTTAGAGAGTCAGAACCAGCGGGATCAGAATGCGATTTGGCGGTGGTACCTGGAGAGCACCGGACAACTTGCCTTGTACGAAGAGCACGGACAACCGCTTGAAACCATGGTGGTGATGCAGTTCCTCACCCTTGATCACGCTAATCCCAATGCCCTGGTCAATCTGATCAGCGCCGCCAGAGAAAATGCTCGAGGTATTCAAGATCAGCTATCAAGCGAAGTGTGGCACCATATCAACCGGGTGCACTTGGCATGGAAAACCTACACGCCCGCCAGCATTGCCACGACTCCGCATCGTCTGCTCACGGAAGTACAAGATACTTGTTACACCCTGCACGGCATCATGGCTAGCACGATGTTGCACGATGAGGGATGGACGTTTTACCGACTCGGCAAGGATATCGAGCGTGCAAACCATACGACCCGTCTGCTCGTCCATCCCATCCTGCTGCAGATGTCGTCGGAATCCACGGAACTTTCCGATTTGCATCAATGTGTGGCGATTCTGAAGTCGGCCAGCGCCTACGAAGCCTACCGAAAGGTCTCGCGCTCCGTGGTGTCGCCGGAGAAGATCGTCGAGTTCTTATTGTTGAATCAATATTTCCCGCGGTCTGTTCGGTTCTGCACCCGAGGGCTTCGTCAGCATATCGAACGACTGATGGATAAGTCATCACGAGTGCCCCACCGTGAACCGGCCCGTCTGGTTGGACAAATGGCTGCGGATTTAGACTTTGTGACGTTGGAAGAAGTCCATGAGATTGGGCTTGAAGCGTTCTTAACCGAGGTGCTTCGGCAACTTGACCGAATTACTACGGCCGTTTCGCGCACCTACTTCAGATCGGAGGACACCCAAGACGTTAGAATCTCGAGCCCACGTCGTCATCTCCGGTTGGAGCATCACGAGGTGGCGGTTCATGATGTGAAGGCCTTACTTTCCGCCCGCATCCAATTCACATACACCTACGAGGCACCGGTCACGAACGTTCGGACCATTATGCGTGTCGCCCCGCATCAACATTACGGCCACCAGCGACGTCTTGATGTCCGGTGGCACATGGACCCACCGGCCGATTATCGCCATTACACCGATGCGTTCGGAAATTTGGTATGGCAGATGGACCATATGCGTGTGGAAAAAGAAATCACCTGTACCGTCGACATGCGTGTTGAAACTCAAACGGGCTATCTCAGCGATGGCACACTGGCGGTGCAAGGCACCGATCCTCAGGACACGGATTGTACGGTTGCCTTTTCAGAGTTCACCAGACTCACCCATCTGGTCGACCGGTCTGAGGTACTGGTGCGTCTCGGTGAACGACTGCGGGGTGGGGGAGGGGCGTCGGGCAAGCTGGCAGAAGCTATCCTCCATCACGTGCATGCGGCATTGCGGTATGAGCAGGGCCGAACCCACGTCGGAACGACAGCCTCCGAAGCGATGGCCCTAGGGTCAGGCGTTTGCCAAGATTATACGCATGTGATGCTGTCACTGTGCCGCTTGGCGGGCTTACCTGCTCGCTATGTGTCCGGCCTGCTCCCCGGCGAAGGGCAAATGCACGCCTGGGTCGAAGTGTTGCTACCAGGATCGAGCCAGAAGCTTCCCATGTGGGTCGGGTACGACCCAACCCATCAGCGGCGCTGCGATGAACGATACATCACCGTTGCCGTCGGACGCGACTACCAGGATATTGCTCCGACGAGCGGCTATTACGAAGGCGAAGCCAAAAACCGGCTCGACATGGCGGTATCTGTTACGTTAGAGTCTCATGGTCCGACGGAACGTTGGTACGGTAGCCACACTCAGGCCACAGCTTTGACATCCTATCCAGACGAACAACAGCAGCAGTGATCGCAACTTCGGTCGAAAGACTCACCGAGGGCGCGCAATCCTAGACGCCGTGCCGGTTTACTACCCTCTGTCGCGGTATCCGCGTCTATTTGACCGGCGTCAACTTGACCGTGAACACCCCGACTCCTCTCGTAATGATCACCTGCCTGGCTCGGCTTAATCGGCCGACTTCCTGAAAGAGTTCATTCCAGGTGAATTCAGGGTATCGAGCGACGAGGAGTTCAAAATCACACTCAGGTGAGTCCTGGAGTACGGCCAGGATTCGGTCGGTGATTGGTCTGGTGATAGGCATCGGCGATTCCTCCTGGCAATGGCTGCGTCCGGTGAAGTGTGAGGGTCACTCGGCGTCGGAACGCGGAGACTTAGGAATCGGCCCCGAAAAAAGCCGAACACGTGAGGGATGAGACAGTCGGCGTGCTGCAACGTCGTGAGGATATGCTACGTGGTCAGGAGCTGGTCCGTCAAGCGAGGTGGAAGCCTACAGCTCTATGATGTTCGTCGCGCGTAAGATAATCAGGTCTGCCGCATGGGTGGTTGTACCGTCACCGGTCATACCTCAAGGCTGATTCCAAAGCCAGCAGGAAACGTCTCTGTTCGGATTATAGGTTCCTTGTGAGGTGTTGCTTGCCGTCAGCTCTTCAATCGCTGGAATTCCAAGTGAATAGTTTGGGCGCCGTCGGCGATCCAGGCATGCCCGTCTTGAATCGTCCATTGTAACTGCATGGTCGGTCGTGCCATCTCAGCCAGAGCACGAACGCTCTCTATCGGGAGCAGCGTGATGACGAAGGCAGCGGATGGGCACCAGAGTGCCCAGTGTCGCCCATCCGTGCCGTGCGACCAAGGTCGTGACAATGGTTTCCAACGTGATTCCGTGCAGGGGATCACGAGGATGAGTGATGGAGTGCGGTTGGTCCATGGATGAAGTGGGCGTGAGTGGATGTAGAGTACCGATTGCAGACAAGTTCCACAAGCGGTCTTGCTGAGAGGGGAAGCGAGATCGGAGCGCAGCGTAGGTTTGGCCCGGGCTTGATCAGCCTGCGTTGTTGCGTTTGATCAGATTGGCAAGATGAGCAAACGGGGTGAAGGGGCGATCTGGCTCACGGCTCGACGGCGATTCGTTCGATCCGGTACCGACCTGATCGCGCTGATGTTCGTTGTCGTGACAGTAGAGGCAGAGCAACTCCCAGTTACTGCCGTCCGGGGGGTTGTTCTGATGGTTGTGGTCCTTGTGATGGACGGTGAGTTGACTCAGCTTCTTGCCTTCAAATTCCCTTCCACAGTGCGCGCAGATCCAAGGGAGTATTTTCAACGCGCGTGCGCGGTAGGGTTGCTCGTGATTCCTCCGTACCATGTGAGTCTCCCAGAGAAAGGTGACTCGGTATTCGGGATAGGCTTATAACATACGAAGACAGTCAAACCGTGGAGTCCACGCTAAACCGCTGTACCATCCGTTCACCTAGGCTTCTTCGCCAAAGAGACTGCTCCGTCGCACACTCGCACAAAACGCATCAGGTTCCGGCCAGTTTCGAGGACAGTCCATCGACCAGTCGCTCAAGCACACAGTCAGATTCAGAGATTCCCTCCATGGCCTCCTGGCCCTTATTGAGTGGACCAGGATTGAATCGGCACGGTCGAGATGGCATTTTGCGGTGAGCCTTCGATCACGCGATCGCTATAGACGAGATATATATAGGTCTGGCGTTTCTTGTCGAAAAATCGGACGACTTGTAGGCTCTTAAAAATCAACGATCGACTCTCGCTGAATACCTTTTCCCCTTCTTTCAGCTCACCGATAACGCGAATGGGACCGACCTGACGACAGGCAATAGAGGCATCTGAGGTTTCCTCGGCCAATCCGACCATCCCTTTGAAGCCACCTTTTTTGGATCGGCTCAGGTGACAGGTGATGCCTTCAATCTTTGGGTCGTCAAACGCTTCAACTACAATTTTGTGATCGGGCCCCAACCATTTGAATTCCGTATCCACACTCCCGATTTCCTCAGCATGAAGCGCCGAAACGATGATCACGTAGCAAAATAACATAGTTACAAGTATGTTGGTCTTCATCGACTTATTCTCCCGTCATAGTTCAGCTTGATCTCTGGTAACGTATAACTCAGATGGGCTCGAACGCAAGGGCGTGGCATTGGCTCATTCCTCTAACATCCTTACGTCGCTGAGCTAGTCACATTTCTTATACTGGGACTGCTGACACACCTGTATCATCTCCTGCGCCTGCTCGATCTGCGCGGCGGTCATTTGTGAGGTCAGAAAGTCTCGGCGTTTCAAGGCTGCCTTCCCCTCATCACCCGGTAACAAGGCACCGGCGATGTGATACCACATGAGGGCGCGAGCCAAGTCTTTCCGAACGCCCCGTCCTCTCTCGTACAACAGGGCGAGATTGCTCTGCGGACCAGCGTAGCCCTGCGCCGCCGCCTTACGAAACCACGTCAGTGCCGTTGGGTAGTCCTGTCGCACGCCTCGTCCTTTTTCATGCATCAAGCCCAGATAAAATTGGGCCGATGCCACTCCTTGCTCCGCCAGTGGACCGAAGAGGCGGGCCGCCTGTGTGTACTCCCCACGCTCATAGGCAAATTCCGCCTCCTCAAGAGAAGTGGCGGCCAGCACAAATCGCGAACTCGTGCCAGCCTCACAGATCAGAACCAAGAGCATTGCCAAGAAGAAACGCCGCATCAATCACCAGCCTTTCAACACAATCATACAACCATGGGGGTCTGAAATCTTCTTTCAGGAGGGTCTCGCTCGCTGCTCAAACCACTCATATGAAGCCGAATCAACTCAATGAACACATTCCACGCCAGCGGTGAGTCTACTGCAAAGTTGGAGATCAATTCATCATTCCTGAATCGATAGGGAAGCAGCGAGGTGGAGGAGGGAAGGCATCGGATCGGAGCGCGTCTGGAAAATCAGTATGTTCTCATTGTTTTTTCTTGCCAGGAAGACTAGGAGGGCATCGTCACATTGTTCAATCATAAAATATTCTTCTGTCGAGAAACGGACGTTAAGAGATTGGGTTAGACTGGTTGCTCGGACGGACTTCTGGTGGAGAAGGTTGTTTAAAGTGTTCATGGCTTGCATTTGTTCTTTAACGCACTCTCCCAATGACGAGGTACTATGACTGTCAGATTAAGTTCTAGCTTTCACAGTAAATCTCCTCCCTGTGGTTTTATTAACCACTGGTGGGGCTTGGCGTGGTCCCACGCCAAGCCCCTAATCTCTAGCTATCGACGCTGTGCATGCAGGTCACCACTAGATCTATGGTGACGCAGCTCGGAGAATCCCCATATCAGCGCGCCTAACACCATGACCACACCCACGCCAACATCATTGTTTTTGGCAACTACCGTGCTGGCATAGCCAAGCAAGAAAGGCGCCGCAATGAGCCAGCTCCCCACCACAGCCAAGATCCATGGTAGATATTTCATGTCTGCTCACCTCCTTTTCTACAAGTTTCTTTCCACTCAGATTGCCGAGGAGCCTACTAAGCCTTACCTCTTAGAGAGTACAGTGGTCACAGTAGTCGCATCGTGACCATGAAAGGCACCACGATGAGCCACGTCGCGATAAGCATGAAAATCCAGGACACATATTTCATGATCAGCCACCTCCCTTCGCACACACGGCAATAGCAGTCTCCAAAGATACTTTCTTCGTGGTCGCGTCACTATCTCGAAACTACCTTACCCACGTGCTTGACTATTTTCCGGACGAGCTAGATAAGGCACCGCCGCCTGCTTGTTCTGTGCCGGATGGTCAGGCAATGGGATAGGGATGCTGAGTTCTTGCTGGCGACGCTCTTGATCGTCCCTGGCGGCCTGTTGAGGATTGCGATCCGTTATCGCCAAGATCAGTTCGCGTTGGTCACCACTCATTTTGCGAGTTTCCGTTAAACTGGCCATCGTTGTCTGATCCTTCCAGACAGTTGTCTTCTTCGAGAAGGCTTCAGGTTTCGTGTAATGTTCTTGCAGATTCTGGCTCATGGGCTTCCCATACGACTCTCGCAATTGTTCGAGCAATCCAGGATATCCACCAGGCACTTCGCCATGGTGGTAATGGATGACTATTTCTCGGAGCCGATCATCGTAGAAACGATATTCAATGCGTTGGAGAGGCCGATCCTTTGATGGAACCACCACTGTACGTTCAGTCTGATCACGCCCTCCAAGTGAAGCTCGCTTGGCCTCAGGCACGACAGCTGTGAATTCAGACAGTGTCATCCCCAACTGAGCGCTCTGAAATGCGCGTGGCAGCGCGACGTTCGTAGGCACACCTTCTGCAGCTATTCCCGGCGCTGCGAGGAATCCCACTACTAGGCAGAGCATAACGATCACGAGCAGTGTTCTGGCTTTGATTTGCATCGCACGTCCCTCCTTTCTTTTGTATTCAGCTCGTAACAGGGACATCCGCACGTGATGTCCCTGCACTTCATCGTGACCACCACCTGCACGGCCACGAGGAATAGTCAAACCACTCACGGACTTTCGCTTTCCATGCTTTCCATTGAAACTTCATCATTTGAAATTTCATCATGGCATCCTCCCTGTTTCATTCCTCTCCACCACACTCGAATCTCACTACGCTGCGGCCTGAAAAGGTGGATGGTGAGTGCAGTTGGATTGACGTCCTGCCTCCTCGGAGGACGTGGACACGGTGGTGGATTCCGAGGACACCATCGAAATCCCGATCAGCACCACCACAATAGCCCCACCGAACGCCAGGCTCGCATCAATCATTGAGCTCATATCCATCATCGTGTTCACCTCCTTTCCGTTTGTGAGAGTAAGGCCCACTTTCTTATGTCCAAGACCTTTCCAATTCCAGCTTCGTCCCTTCAGTTCTAGACCAAAACAGTTGGCAGCAGTTGCCTGATCAATGTGAAAATCGGCTCAACTGTGCCCGGATCAAAGTGGCCTTGCGCGACAGCCCGCTGGAGTAACGAGAGCGCCTGGTGCGCTGAATCTTTCATGGCCGCGTCATTCACGTTCTCAGCTGCTCGCCAGGACTGCTCCAGCAAAAACGTAATGTCGTAGATCTCGCGCTCAAGGGAGTCCTGCTTGCTATGCCACTTCGGACTGTTTGCGGCGGCTTGTTTCAATACCTTCTCGGCTTGACCGATTACATCGTAGCCCAAGGCATACAGTTGACCGACAACATGGGCTGATGTCCCTTGCGGCCACATCAGGACTGAACCAGCAAGCACGAAACTCCTGATCAAATGACCGATCCGCATAGTCTTCACCTCACGGACGAGGACTCACCGGCGGTCCTCGATTCGGAGAGCCGGTGAGCCAATGCGCCAGCGCTTACTGACACTCGATCATAATGCGACGAGGTTTCGCTTCCTCACGCTTGGGGAAGGTGATCGTCAGAACCCCATGCCTATACGAGGCCGTAGACTTGTCATGGCCCACATACGCAGGAAGCTTAAACGAACACGAGAAGACACCCTCTGGAATATTTCGCGTATACCACTGCGTTTGCTCTGATGTCTGACTCTTGCGTTCCCCTTTCACGCGAAGCACATTGTGCTCAATCTGCACGTCGATCTGGCTCGACTCCATCCCCGGCAATGCCATCTGGATTGTGAATCCACCCTGGTCTTCGAATATGTTGCAGGTTGGATCCCAACTCTCTGACCACTCGCTCACCGCTTGAATGGCATCATCTAGAAGACGATCGACCTGTGACTCACCCGATCCGTTATGAAACAACACCGGCACTTGGCTTTCCCAAGTCATAGCAATACCCTCCTGGTGAGTGTAGGAAACGGTTTATGGGTAATTGAACCGGAGCAGGAGGACTGCGTGAAGGGCCGGGTCGTACACCGCTCTGACAGCTGGCTAGACAGTGGGCCCTTCACCAAAGTCCATCCAGTCCAGCCTGTCAATTGTGCGTATATGAGTAAATCCAAAATTTGATGAGTCAAGAGGGGATGCACGAGAAGACACAAGTCTCGGACATTTCGAGAAAATCGTGGGCAATTCCCACGCCGGCTTCCCGTGCGAGCCGCCTGGAGCTGTACACCACTGGATGCCCAGTTTTTCTGCCTCAGTCCCTGCTCAGCCGATTCCTCGACCGGAATCTTCCTGCTTCGCCGCCTCTGACGCCTCCCAGCTCTCGTCAGACTTGATTTTCTTTTCCCTGTTGTTACCTGCCATTGCGTCACGGCGAAGGCGATCCTGCGACTGGAGCGCAGACTTAAGTCGTCGGATCTAAATTTGGATAAGGGAACGAGGTCATGTCCATGGACCTGCATCAGCCACACCAGCAAGGAGGTGGGAGGTATGGCTGAGACCATCGCAATCCTCGCTATAGGAGGAGCTGTAGTGGCAGTGTCTGTCGCTGTGGCATACCTGGTAATTTATCTATTCGGGAATGATGGAACGCCCTAATTGGGGTGCTCTCAAGATTCGGACGATACGGTACGCTAAGGCGATGACCCGCTTGAAACATCAGGAACTGGTATGGCACACACCACGCTGTCCTGGAGGATACGATCCTGACCCTCGTGGGCTGTTGACATTCACTCTGTTACGACCTTGCACTGTACGGAAAAATCCGTTTCTTGAGGCGTCCCCTAATTGTCCATCATGCCGCCGGAGCTGATACTCGGCAGCTCCGGCGAGAATCTGCTTGATGACCCTCGCTGATACCGACGATGGCGGTTGATCAGCCTAGAACCCGGCCGTCATCAGAGCGACCACGACGACTCCGACAAGAAATGTTCCGAGCAGTAGAAACAGCGTGTTGTCTGAAATCTTATCCATCTCCACTCACCTCCTTACCCTCTCGCTGCAGGGTGTGCCCAATTGATTTGGATGGATGAAGCTGGACAGGAGGACTGCGTGAAGGGCCGTGGTCGGAGACCGCTCTGACGGCTGGCTAGACAGTGGGCCCTTCACCAACGTTCATCCAGTCCAGCCTGTCAATTGAGCGTATATGAGTAATCCCAAAATGCAATCGGTCAAGGGGAATTCAGCAGATCGTGCAAGCTCTCATCTCTCTCAGAATTCTTGAGAATCTCCATCGACTTTCACACTGACACTTGGCCTTATGCATCACCGAGTTTTGCTGTTACCGCGCTGAAGGAACTGCCTGGGCATTGACTTTTCTCCAGAAAGAATTATCGCACTCATAGTTAGGCGGAGTCGTCATGCTTGTACCGGTGATGAGACCGCATGACGACCTTCCGCAATCAGTGACGAACCATTACCGATACCGATCGCTAGAACGAGGGATGCAGAAGGGCACAGTCGCACTTGGCGCACTGTGGCTGCGGGTCAGCGGCATGGTGCTGTGAATCAGCAAGAGGCAATAGGTGGAATCGACCGTGGGACCATTGTTGAGAAGTTCAAATACGCTTCTGGTCGGTGTGTTCGATGCGGTGGTCGCTCGCCATGTCACTCAGAATGTGAAACCACCGACTGAGCGGTATCACTTCCAGCACCCAGCAGTATTGCAGAACGTCCCACCGCCGACCGTCACATGGAACCGTCCGCTCCGCTGGTGGTCACTCGATCGGCGCAAGCGGTTAGCAGCCGTCATGCACCTTCGCGATCGACTAGTGGAAGATATTATGCGTGCTCGTTGCAGGGAAACCGTGTGAGAGCGGGTCCCTCGCAATGTGTGAATCAATCGCAGCGTTGCCGCGTACTGAAGTGATAGGGCTGGCAGTATTCAGCCTTATCATCGTGGCCTTCACGGTAAGTGGCTGGTTGTCATGGTGGAAGGAGCGGAGGCGCACAAAGAAGTAACATGTACGGAGACCCCAAAAAGGAGGGCGACTATGTATAGCCTATGGCCGTGGGTGAAATGTCGAGTGGCAACCGTCATGCTTGTGATTGGATCAGCGGGAATCATTTTCAGTCCTGCCGCCGACGTAAGTTATGCCGGAGCAAATGCCCAACCGCCCGGCGTGGCAGCTGCAGATATCGAATACAATGGTCATGCCACCGTCGGAGGGGAGCCTGTTACCGTACGGATTACCACTCCGAACAAGAACGGCGTGATGACCTTCGACGGCACTGCAGGCCAAAGAATCAATCTCGGGTTTAGCGGCGTCACACTCACACAGTTCCAGGTGTTGGTCTATCGGCCGGATGGTGGGCTCATGGCCAGACAGCCCTCCGCCGTGAGGAACTATTATGCGACTATGGGCGAACGGCCACTCTCCTCGCAGACAAAAGTACATACATCCATGACCGCGTACCAGTTTACTGCCGATTCAGGGGCGACGATCTCTTCCAGCGAGATGAACGGCAGTAGCGTTGATCTCGCGGAATTGCCGGTGACGGGAACCTATACGATTTTCTTCGACCCCCTCAGTACGTATACCGGGAGTTTCACCATCACCGTTTCAAGCGAACTGGAGGGGACCATCGTCCCTCAGGGCTCAGCGGTGCTGGTTGCCATCGGCCGTGCTGGGCAAAACGCTCGCTATACGTTCTCTGGTACCGCCGGGCAAGCGGTTAGCTTACAATTGAGTGATGTGACAATCCGGAGCGGGTACGCCTCCATCCTCAAACCAGATGGCAGTCCCTTAGGCCAACCGACCTCGTTTGCGTACGCAGGTGCCGTGCTCGATGCTCAGGTCCTTCCAACTTCCGGGACCTATGCGGTCCTGATCGATCCGGAGTTGAGCTATACCGGCAGTGCGAAGCTCGCACTCTACAACGCGCTGGACCTCACCGGCACGATCATGCCCGATGAGGTGACGGTGACCCCGACGCTGACCGTGCCGGGCCAACGAGCCCTTTATACGTTCAATGGGACGGCGGGCCAGTGGGTGAATCTCGGTCTCACAGGAGTTTCGATTGCGTCGAGCACCGTGTCGATGTTGAAACCGGATGGCAACAAGATGGCGTCCACGACGATCGGTCCCAGCGGCGGGAGCCTCGATCCGGACACGGCCTTGCCTGAAACGGGCACCTACACCATCGTGGTGGATCCGGTCAGCAACCACACCGGCAGCATGACGCTGGCCCTTTCTTCTCCGGTTACCGGGACGATCGCGCTTGATGGAGCGCCGGTGACGGTCAGCCTCAACAAGCCTGGCAAGACGGCACGGTATACGTTCAATGGCCGTGCCGGACAATGGGTGAGCCTGGGTCTCACTTCTGTAGGCCTCACGTCGAGCATCATCTCGCTCGTGAGTCAGGATGGAACCGCGATTGCATCCACTGCCGTAGGCACGGCGGGTGGGGCGCTCGAAATCCCCAACCCTTTGCCCACTACCGGTACCTATACCATCCTGGTCCGTCCAGGCGCGACCTATACCGGCAACATGACCTTGACACTCTCAACTGAGGTGTCGGACTCGCTGAAGATTGGTGCTGCTCCCAGGACGATCGTGATCGGCCGAGCAGGCCAGAATGGTCGTTATACGTTTGCCGGTACCGCGAATCAACAGGTCACGATCAAGGTCACCAATAATAAGATTGGCAACGTGACCGTGAATCTCTATACGCTGAGTGGTGTCTTGCAAGCCGGGGCCACGAGCTCCGCGTCGACGTTTAGTCTCAACCCCGTGACGCTGTCGACGACGGACACCTACACGATCACGATTAATCCCGCGATGACTGATACGGGGAGTATTCAGCTGCAAGTCACGAGCCCCTAGAAGCGGAGCTTCGGCAGAGGCGAGGACTCGCCTCTGCCGAGACCGTTGCGCATCGAAGGAGGGTGGGGAGCCTCGCTGTGATGTGATAACGGCTCCACCGAGTCCCCTGACTGAGACTTGATTTTCCTTCGGAGAGAACTATCGCTCATCTTGAGACGTGGAGACATCATGCGAGTCAGAATGCGGAAGCCCCATGACGGCCGTCCCATGCAGCCGTCCTTTTCCCGGTGGTCCGGGCATCGCGAAGGCGGCTGTTGCCATGTGCCGGACGGATTCTGCTTGCAGACATCATGCACGCTGGTTTCCAACTCAGTTGGTCGCTGCTGAGCGTAGAGAGGGTCTTGACCGATGCGTTCTGAAGCTTATTGAAATCGGTGAACCGGCTATCACTGTCTGAGAAAGGAGGAATGTGCGATGGAGCTGATGACGAAGCTCAAAGAGATGATTCCGTGGAAACGCAAACCAGTCGAAACGCACGAGGTCCTATCGGTGCGCGATGACATGAATCGGCTATTTGATCATTTTCTGATGTCAGCTTTTGAAACGGGATGGTCCCGTTTTGCCGGGTTTGGCTCTGGGATCGAGATGTACGAGACGGAAGAGCATGTGATCGTCCGTGTCGACGTCCCCGGAGTGGACCCGAAACAACTCAACGTCATGATTCGAAACGGCATACTCTGTCTGAGCTATGAAGATCAGCGCGAGTGGCATGACGGGAACGGCGACGGAAGCAGCCGTCGCTATACGGCATTCCGTCGCAGCGTGGCCTTGCCCGAGGGCTTAGATGTTTCTACAGCGGAGGCTGCATGTAAGAACGGAGTGCTGGCTGTTCGGATACCCTGGACGCCTGAAGCCAGAGACCGATCCCGTACGATCGTGGTCTCCGTGGACTAAACGAGAAAGACCATCAACTGGTCTCGAGGGGCGGCAGGACACCAGCCGCCCCTTTTCTTCAGGACTATCCATCGTCAGCGTTAGCAAACTTGGTCAGTGATATCAGTAAAGGCTTGCCTCTGGTATCAAATGCCGTTCTGATAGGGACTCCCACAATTACCAGGGTACTGCGAGGGTAACGGCACCTTCACTCAACAGCCTTGGACTGGACGCCCGTCAACGAATGGAGACGAACCACCGCTTCTCCATTCGGCTTCGCTTTCCCTGCCTCCTCCCTGGGTGACTTGACTTCGAGAGAGACAGGATTATTTACCCAACAGTTGGCGGAATCGTCATGCTTTCATTTGATGATGGAACCGCACGACGATCTCACCGCCGGTAAGACTTAGCTCAAACCACCAACCTGAAGGAGGGACCTATGAAGGTCAGGGCATTGCTTTGCCCGCTGTCCCTGCTGATTGGCGGAGTGGCGCTGATGCCATCGTCATTGGAAGCAGCTGGCTGGATTTCCGGCGCTGACGCCTACGCGGCATCGTGGGTCAAGGACATTGAGCAGGAACTTCTGAAGAAAGAGTATCGTGATGTCTACGCCAACGATCCTCGGACGCCTCAGGTGGTCGCACTTCGCCTCTTGAATGAAGCTGCCAGGGCTCAGGAGGCGCAGGAGAACGTGTTGGCGCGGCAACTCGTACACAACGCACTCGAGGTGTTCGAAGAAGGCGTGCGGAAACACTATTACTCGTCATCTGAAATTGAACCGATTATGACGTTCATTCGTCAGCACGTTCCTATCAAAACCGGTTAAGCCAAAGCGTTGGGGCTCGCATATCATGGCTACGCGTCGGCTCAGCGTGTTGGAAGCGACAGAGGACCGACTCTCAGAATTCATGATGCCGCTGTCCCAACTGCGGCACGAGGTGGGTGAAGGTTTTAACACCGATCTGGAGGTATCGCAGGACCAGAAGGAGCCATAAGATCAAAGGAGGTGATGATCATGAAATGCCAACGCTGTGGAGGACTGACCATCGGGGTCACCTTCTTCGGCGGCGTCATTGCCACTGAAGCATGGGAATACGATGGATGGAAATGCCTAAACTGTGGGGTTATTTCAGACCCGCTGATCGTGAAGAACAAGACATGGCAGTCCCAGAGCATGCACAAACATGCGTCTCAATCGAATTATCACGGAGCGACGTTTGCGAACAGTCATGTGATAGCAACGCAGGAACCGGTACAGAGAGCATGACACTCATGAGAGTGAGCAACAGGAGGAGCTCATGAATCGATCGGGTCGATTTATTCGATGGCGCCCAGTCATCGCTTTTGTTGGCTGTATCATCCTGCTCGCGTCGGGAGCGGTGACCTGCTCACAGCCATCGGACGTAGGTTCGTCACACCCGATGGGGGCAACCCAATCTACTACCCAACCGGCCGGAGAGGTCAGCCTCTCCGGGCAACCCTTCATCGCCGTCGCGAAACAAGCGAAGGCCGCGGTCGTCAACATCTCGTCAGTCAAAAAGGGGAGCCGCGGTGCCGAACGTTTCTCGCCCCCGTTCTTTGACGATCCCTTCTTCCGTCGTTTCTTCGGCGAAGAATTCGAACAACGCGGTCCTCCGCCCCGCGAGCACCAGGAACAGGGGCTGGGCTCCGGCGTGATTGTGACCTCGAACGGCTATATCGTCACCAATAACCATGTGGTCGAAGACACGGACGAACTGACCGTCTCGTTACCCGATAAGCGCACCTATAAGGCCAAGGTGATCGGGACAGACCCCAAGACGGACGTGGCTGCGGTCAAGATCGAGGCCTCCAATCTCCCTGTCCTGCCCTGGGGTGATGCGAGCCAGCTACAGGTCGGTGAAATGGTCTTGGCGGTTGGCAATCCGTTCGGGTTGAACCAGACAGTGACGATGGGCATCATCAGCGCGGTCGGCCGGGCCAATATGGGCATCGTGGATTACGAGGATTTCATCCAAACGGACGCGGCGATCAATCCCGGCAATTCCGGCGGCGCCCTCGTCAACATGAACGGCGAATTGATCGGGATCAACACGGCGATCTTCACGCGGAGCGGCGGATACATGGGAATCGGGTTCGCCATTCCCAGCGACATGGCCAAAAGCGTGATGGACAGCCTGATCAAGCATGGCAAGGTCGTCAGAGGATGGATAGGCGTCTCAATCCAGGAGGTCACGCAGGACCTCGCCAAGGAATTCGGAGCAGCCGATACGAAGGGCGCGCTTCTGGCGGATATCATGGACGACAGTCCGGCGGCAAAGGCGAAACTGGAGAGGGGCGATATTATTACGACCTATCAGGGCAAAGTGATCAATGACCCCAGCCATCTGCGGTCCCTGGTGGCCGAGACGGTGCCGGGAACCACCGTGAAGCTCTCGGTGTGGAGAGACAAAGCATGGAAGGAGATCACGGTGACTATCGGCGAGCAGCCGAAAGAGCTGGCTTCAGCCACGCACTCGGAAAACCTTAAAGGCAACCATGCCTTGGCGGGGATCACCGTCGAGGAAATAAAACCGGACCGGTCACGCCGATCACAATTCCAAACCGGCGTCGTGGTCACGGAGGTCGCGCCTGACAGTCCGGCCGAGCGAGCAGGACTTCGACGGGGCGATCTGATTCGAGAGATCAACCGTAAACCGGTCAAACATGTTCGCGATTTCGAACGGCTCACGAAAGAGCTGACTCCAAGAAGCCCCGTCCTGCTGTTACTCGTGCGAGGCAATGCCGCGATCTTTCTTTCGATCAACCCCTGACCACAGAAGCCAGTGCACCGTGATGAATCGACGCCAACAAATAGAAGATCTACAAGACGTGGCAGGGAAAGCCTATTAGCTGAAGCCTCTGCCACAGCGCTGGAAGCCGGTGCTGTGGCAAGACTCCCCAACGGTCGGACCACGACCTCGCTTCGTCCAGAGGTGAGCCGTTGGTTGAATCACGCTCGTCATGATGTTCAAAAACCCTCCGACGTATCTCTGCTTCTCCCATGGCCCACCAACGCACCAAACGAACCAGTGATATTGAGGAGGTTACATCCTCATGCCCCCCATATCCATCCCCGACATATCATGCATGCCCCCTGACATATCGTGCACAAAGTCGCCAGGCGGAGGCTTGATCTCCTTCTCCAGGTTCAGTTGATCGATCTGTTGCATCAACAGGTCGGTATCGGTCCAACCGGCCTCATCCCACTGGGGAATCCATCGCGCGCGCAAATACCCGTAACGGTCGATCAAGAACTCCATGTGCGGAGGGACCGAACCTTCTCCTATCAGATCAGGATGCCTGATCGTCCGACGGAACAAGGAGAGCGCACGGGCAATCGCGTCCGCTCCCTGAAGCACCACCGAAAAAGGCGAATCCCTCGTGACGACGTCCCTCTCGTGCTGGTCGAGGTTATTCATCGGCACCAGCAGCACTTTCGCCTCACGGCTCCTGAGATCTCCGGAAATCCCTTTCAGCTGATCGAGTCGCTCACGCGATTCCGGCCACGAAAACACGACTACCAGCACGACATTCTGTCGACGAAAATCCTTCAACCGCCCGCTGGCCCCATCATGGGCCTCATAGGAGAAGTCCGGAGGCGCAAGAAAAGGTTGATTGGGGAGGACTCGAGGATTGATGATGCGCGCTTGATAACCCCGTGAGATGGCATGAACAAGGTTCACAAGATCCCACCGTTCCTCCTCTGAAAATTTCTCTTCCCATGCCGGCATGCCCGCTTCGGGAATCCCGTTGGTCAACCAGTGGAAAAAATCACCCGGGGTATGCATGGTCGCGTGCGGCTCCATCAACAGATTGACCGGTTGCTTCGGCAAGGTTTTGGCCAGCACGCCATCACCTTTGGCTTGCGGTCCGTGACAAGGAACACAGTTCGCAGTAAACAGCGATAGGCCGTGTGCAACGGAGCTGGCTTGGAACGGAATCGGTGTCGGACGATAGGTTTCCGGATAGGCTGGTACCGTCAGAGCAGGCACTCCGACCACGAGCGCACAGAGCATCAGTGAAATCGGGATGCCGAGCCGCCAGTTCGACGGCCAACGCCTTTTCCGACCGAGGAGTGCAGCACCGACAGCCAGGATAAAGAGGAGCGTCCCCACCCACACTCGAATCACCGTGTCCGGCAGACCCATACCCCACGTCCCATCGATGGAAAAGCGGAAGGGATAAGGCCAATCATGAATGACCGCGTGGTTGGGCGGATGTAGGTTTGTCAGCATGGTTCCTGCCGACGCCAGCGCGAGCGCGAACAGGCCTTCGATCGTGACCCATGTTCGGAGTTTGCGTTTGGCAATCAAGGCCGCACCCGTATTCTGCTTGAGTGCCGGTAGCCACTCGAAGTGTATCTGCAAGGCAATCAGCAGAACGAGCAAGAGTATCGTGAGCTTGCCGATAAGCAACCAGCCGGAGTCGGTCACGAACACAGCCGCATAATTTTGGTCGACCATAGGATGCGCTACCATCAACCCCGTGACAGAGGCCGAGACTAGTACAAGCAACTCTACGGCTGATAATCGTTCCAGTATTTGGATACTCAACCAGTTCGTCTTCACAGGCGGTTGCGGCGCGGTTGCGGCGAACGCTAGCATAAGAAATACCAGCAACCCTCCAACCCAGATGCTTGTGAGGATGAAGTGGATTGCGTCAGGTGGCATGGTTGTCATAGGCCTTGTCCTCCAAGCGACTCCTCGCCATCGTTCGAATTACCATTCAAGACGCAACACGGCTTGGGCTCTTACCTGGAAATGTTATCGAGCTCGACATTGGCGAGTCTATAGTGGCTCAACGCCTCATGGTCGCGTCTGTCCACCGCCCATCGAATCGCGACACATCAACTTCTCGCAGTATGTATTCAATAGATGTTGTTATTCACTCGGCGTTGATCATGGTCGAACAATTTCTGTTCAGATCTTACATCTCGATGGCAGCAGACCGAACGCCGTACCCGCATGTTAGCGCAGTAACGATGACCTGTTTTGAAAAAGGGAGGCCTAAGCCATTGAGATCGTTCACGCCGTGTCGTTCTCTACACGCCACTGTTTGCGAAGATGTCAGGCTGGTATTTTCATACTGCAGGGTGGCCGCGTGGCGGCCATGAGGACTATCTCAAAATCAATTTGCCAAGATGCAGCACCGTCACGTGATGGGTTATGGCCAGCAGGGAGTAACGGAATCCTTGGGAAGAAACATGGAGATCGGCCCGCTAACCCTCACGCCAGTGTTGTCGGATCAAACGGCACTTTTGCATTTTGGGATAGGTTCGAGTGCCGTTCTTACCAATCAGAGTGGCCCCTGCACCCGAATCTCAAAGACTCAACGCACGCACGGTGCAAGCTGACTCACAGGTTCTGCACGTAATTTTTCTTCGTCCACCAGGTAGTGTTACGAGTTCTCCCCTCTAAGGTAAGACCCGATATCATAAACCCATCTGATTTCATGGCTGAAGCAGTGTGTCGTAAACAATAGCTATTTTGTCATTATGACGGAAAGGAGGTTTCACAATGGCGGCATCAAGCGACAGAGCCTATGATATCTCGCAGTGGTACGATTCCAAACCAGCCAAGATCGGGTGGTTCTCGATGTTGGCCATCGGTATTTTCTGGGTCCTCTACCAACGGCAGTTCGGCTTTTCGCACGGCTTAGACTCCATGACCCCCACCTGCTGATTATCGATGAGATCGGCTATATTCCGATTGATCGGCAGGGTGCCAATCTGTTCTTCCAGCTCGTCTCGCGTCGCTACGAACGGGGCGCGATCATTCTGAAGAGCAATCAGAGTCTCGGCGCCTGGGGCGAAGTCTTCGGCGATCCCGTGATTGCCACGGCCATTCTCGATCGACTCCTCCAGCACTCGATCACGGTCAACATCAAAGGGGAGAGCTATCGGCTGCGCGAGAAACTCAAAGCCGGGCTGGTCAAATCGAAAACGACCGCCGAGGCAGGCCCGGACAGAAAATCGGCGTCCTAAACGGCGCCA
This sequence comes from uncultured Nitrospira sp., assembly GCA_964485915.1. Lineage (GTDB taxonomy): Bacteria > Nitrospirota > Nitrospiria > Nitrospirales > Nitrospiraceae > Nitrospira_D. The sequence continues at coordinate 30,044 of CAZAKX010000017.1, forward strand.
GGAACGACGATCGGCACGGGGGCCGACCAGAGGGTCGGGCCCCCACCATGCAGTTATCACCCGGAGGGGGGAATTTCACGTGATCGTTGACACGAGCCAATGCGATATCGTTGTCTCACGGTCTGGGATTATAGCAAACACGAAGGGCGGTAACGGTGAGTGAGATGGTAAGAGAGGCTTTGTTTGCTGGGTTCTGACACTATTTTCTTCCCGGCTTGACGAGGCTCGCTACAGGCAGGAGGGGGTGGTAAAATGAAAATTCTCAAAAGACGGAAGGTGCTATCTGGGTGGTCAACGGAGGTCTTTTCACTTCTTTTGAGAAAAGGAGGATGCCGATGAGAGGATCTACGACGCAACTCGCTGTCATGCTGGCCGGAGTCCTAGCCGTAGTTGTCACCACAGTGATGCCTTTGCAACCGGTATTCGGCGAAGGCGGGGCGCGGCGTGACGTTGTGCGTCAAGAAGAGCAGAACCACACAGACGCCCTCGAACACGCGAAAGAAGCGGTGGAGCATGGCAAACAGGGTCATACTGAGGCACTCGTGGCACATGCGGAAACCGCGCTGCAGCATGCCCTGAACGCAGGCAAGGATTATACGCATGTAGACGAAGGGATCGCACATCTAAAAGAAGCCATTGAGCATGGGAAAGCGGGCCATACTGACGTCGCTACGAAACACGCAGAAACCGCTGTCATGCACCTGTCTCAGGAAAGAAAGGTGCGATAGCAAGGCAACATCACTCCGCGATCCTCAGCTCACTGCGGTACATCCAAATAAAGACCCCTTTTATCCCTTTTCATGAGGCGAAGAAGCGAGGGGTTGAGCAATTGGACTTCTTCTAGAATGTCCCGCCCAGAAGGGCGGGGTTGTATACTACGAGGTCAATTCCTCACATGTGTTGCATGCATGTGGCGGCGCTGCTGATGCCGTGGTCGAGTACACTCTTTTCGACGTTGATGGATTTCACTATTCCGTCTTCAACCACCATCGAATAGCGCTCTGAACGCCCGCTCAATCCATATTCCGGCATGTCAAAACTCAGGCCGATCGCGCGAGTGAACGCGCCGTCCGCATCCGCCAGCATCATGACCTTGCCGTCGGCCCCATGCTCTTTGCCCCACGTCTGCATGACAAACGGATCGTTGACTGAGATGCAGGCGATGGCATCGACGCCCTTCGCCTTCAGGTCATCGGCTTTGGCGACAAAGCCGGGCAGATGGTAGGCAGAACACACCGGTGTATACGCACCTGGTAGGCCGAAGAGCACGACTTTCTTACCTTTGAGCAGCGTCGCCGTATCGACATTGGCTACGCCGTTTTCTGTCAGTTGTTTGAACGTAGCAGACGGCACCCGGTCACCGACTTGAATGGGCATCTGAGGCTCCTTTCGTTGATTGTGTTAACGTTTCGTTCGGGGATTCATTGAGACGCTCTTGAACGTATGTGAGTGTGAGATTCTTCCTGTCTAGTCTGTGGTGTCCGTCATACAATGGTTGAGCGCACAAGATCCTTGACCCGTTTCTCTTCCGGTTTCTGCCGGTCATGGTATGAATGATACGCTAACCGATTGTACGTTTTTGATTCCGGCAGGTCTATTGTGGGTGAGAGGTAAGTAGCATGAGACGCGAGGCCGCTATGGAATGCGTTGAGCGCCGCGAGCCAGAAATGCGGCCGGAGGGTGTGGCGGCGGCTGGGGGTGTCGGATGGCTCGACGAGGCTCGCCACAGGCAGGGGGGGGATGGTAAAATGCAAACTCCCAAAAGACGGAAGGTACTATCTGGTGGTCAATGGAGGTCTTTTCACTTTTCCTGGGAAAGGGAAAAAGCCGATGAGCCGATCTACAACGCAACTAGCTGTCACGCTGGCCGGAGTCCTCGCGGTAGTCGCTACCACCGTGCTGCCTGTGCAACCGGTATTCGGAGGAGGGGGCGGGGCGCGGCGTGACGTTCTGCGTCAAGAAGCGCAGAACCGCACGGACGCCCTCGACCACGCGACAGAAGCGGTGGACCATAGCAAGCAGGGTCACATCGCGGAACTCGTGGCACATGCGGAAGCCGCGCTGCAACATGCTCTGAATGGTGGCAAGGATCGCCCGCATTTAGACGAAGGGATCGCACACCTGAAAGCAGCCATTGAGCATGGGAAAGCGGGCCATGCTGACGTAGCCACAAAGCACGCAGAAACCGCGGTCATGCACCTGTCTCAGGGAAGGTAAGAGAGCAAGGCAACATCACTCCGCGACACTCAGCTTACTGCGGTACATCTAAATTAAGAATCCCGACCCCTTTTTCACCATGCGTGACACTAGAACCTCGATCTAGTTACGAGCAAAAATGCTCCTGAACGTTTCTGCGTCCTTAACTAAGAAATCCTTATGCCGGAGAAAGTTGTCTCGAAGCTCGTGAGATGTAGTATTTTCTGCGCTCTGATTACAGTCGGATATTGCCCGTGAATAGTAGTTCGAGAGGTATGCAATGGGATCAATTGTGTTCGGCTGAATTGAGCCAAATGGTAGACCAACCATAGCATATGGACGTCTATCTTGCCCTTGGTAAATACGATTCTGTGAGGTCCACAGCGCTTTTGAAAAGGACGTGTTGATTTCTTTCTGAAAGAAAGACGTACCAACCTCTTGAGCCTCGGACTCTATCACAGGGAAAAGAGCCCCAACATATGCACGTGCTCCGGCAAACATAAACGTAGCACTCAACCGATGCCATGAGGAACAAGCATTGTTAAAAACAATTGGTGTACAGCCAGGGGCGAACCCATGAAGGGCAGGCATCCAAACGCGATCATGCATGCGAAGACCCATTGATCCGATCACTCGAGGGATATCTTCACTCGCCACTCTATATTTGCTCCTTCCAACGATGCCCATGGCTACCCAACTAGTTATCGCTGTCCCAATATAAAGATTTGTCTTTGCAGCCGAGTCTGTCCAGTCTATTCCGTCCAACTCGTGGAACCGGTTGAACGTTTCCACCATTACCTTGTCAGACCTTAGATCGTACTCAAACCCAACAGCTTCATCAATAATAAGGCGGCGAGCAATGCCTTCGCTGTCCGTGAATTCATAAGTTATCCGACTCCCTGAAACATCGCCCGCATGAGTCGATATAACAATGACGTCGAATGGCACCGTTTCTACCAGCATTCGAACATTGCGTGTGGTAGCAGCTTGGCCAGCCTGAACGCGAAGAAGGGTTCTGTTCCTCTTCAAACAGTCGGCGATGGCTTCGATTTCTGATCCAGGAACTTCGCCTGGATGTATCAGGAGGGAGGTCCTTGCACCGCTCTCAGGGTGGGAAGCCGCATAAAGCTCTTCTACAACAGATCGCCCAAAGTCAGGAAACGTAAACATGTGTGTCGTTGGGCATTCAGGCACAGCGATTCCCCATGGGAAACCATTGCTAATAAACAGGACCTGTTTGTAACTGCTGAATTGAAAGCTGGGTAGTCGCCCTCGAACACGATCACGAATGGTTATAAATCGACCGGAGGCGTTTCCGTACGAACCCAGAGCGTAGATCTCTTCCAGCCATTCTTTTTCTTCGCTGTCTGGAAGCTCAGGAATTATTAAGAAGGATGCATCAGTGGCGAAGGCTAAATTGCTGGCAATCACTTCCGCAAGGGCTTTCCCTTTTTCACAGATGATTAAGAGATGCCTTCCACTTGCGATGAAACTGGTCGTCGGAGATTCCGAATCAGCAGTATTCAATAACTTTCTTGATCGACGAGCCAACAGAAGACCGATGCCAAGATTATCACTACCCCAATCCAACATTTCACTAGGGCTCCTCGTCCAGCCTCTCAAAGCTTCTTGAGCTTCGCCTCTGGACTTCACTGAAATGAACATCCTGTCCAGCTGGCCATCAGACATAGCGCGTTCTTTATCGACAGTCATCCCCGCGAGTAGCACCTTTCGACATTGAGCCATCGAGAGTGCATTGTGCCGTCTAATCAGTTCATTACTCGAATCGGGACGGGCGAGGTGAGGTCCAGATATAACGGGAGTATAGTGTCGAGGACGCTTGAAGAGAGACGAAATCTCAGCCGAAAGCCTTGGATTGTCCGCAATTATTGCTACTTTTTCAAAAGATGGTATCGCGGTCATTTCTCAGCATCAATCTCAGAAATACTGTCCGCTTTCATGTCGGTAGCTAATGCCTAGATGAATTGGGGTCGCGCCGTGCTTTGTGCATGTCCATTATCCGCCTATTACCGACCGACCCCGGCGACCATGGCGAAGTGGAAAAAATACCTGTCGAGGGATGCCAGATCGCTGCCATAATTCTTCCCGCCCAAGATAGCTTCGCACAGCAGTTCGACGGACGCGGGGCAGTTGTCTTCATCGATCTCTCCACCGCTCGTCCGTGATCGTCCTATTTAAGAGTTCCAGTGCGCGGCTCAAGGCAATCATCTCAGACCGACGGGCCATGATGAGGTGGGCTCTTCACACGCATCGGCTTGGCCCGATGATGACGGCGTCAAATAGCCCAAATACGTTGGCATTGTAAGTGTTTCTCATTTTTAGGTCTACAGCGGCTCCTTCTCTGTATACTGACAGGTTGATACAGCTTGTTGATTCATCACGCCTCCCTTCTTTTCTCTTTTATAAGGAGTGACCAAGTAGCTCTTCACTGCGCGCATTGAGGGACCACTGTTTCACTGTGGGGCCTCAGCGAGCACCAAGTACTGTCTGACCGCGTAGTCTTTTTATTTATCCTTTCCTCTCCCTACTGGAAGGGCGCCCATGTTGGTCCCATTGCGCCCATCGAACGAGGCCCTTCCCAGGGCGCGCGTTCGGGGAGCACGGGACTAATGTGGGCGGCCTTCCATCCCATCACGCCCTTGCATCTCTTTCTCGCACCCCCGTACAATATCTTTTCTCAAGCCTAACTCATTGGCTTTCTTGTGAGTTTGGGACGACTTGAGGAAGAATCAGGCCGGAATGAAGATCGGATATTCTAAAAGCGAGCGAGCCTCCAAAGAGCTGATTCTCCTCAATCGCCAGCAGTTCGAAGCCACCAGCGGTTTGAAGATGGACGGGTTCTCCAGAGAATGCGAGTATCTCCGTGTCTTTGGATCTCCTTTGTGACACATGAGTAAAGTCGAAGCGATTGAACAGCAAATCGAACAGCTCTCACCGAGCGAGTTGGCTGCATTTCGCCGGTGGTACGCGGCCTTTGACGCCGAGGGCTGGGATCGCCAGTTCGAGGCCGATGTGAAGGCTGGCCGGCTCGATGTGCTGGCTGACAAGGCTCTTCGTGCTCATGCCTCCGGCCAGTCGAAGCCGTTTTCTTAGGTATGATCGAGTCCGCCGAGCTTTCCTGCCTTCCCGATTTCTGCTAATATTTGTTTATGGGGTCTGACGCCACAAAATTGCTGGAGGCGGCTCTGAAGCTTCCTCCCGAAGCTCGGGCGGCAATGGCCGGCTCCTTATTGGAGAGCCTTGATACAGCCATCGATGCCGATGCAGAAGCAGAGTGGGATCGTGAAATTGCCCGTCGGCTGAAGGATCTCGATGCGGCTCCCGCCCGTGTTGTTTCCTGGAGTGATGCCCGCCGAACGATTCTCGGTCGCTGATGCCGAGCCGGTCCGTTGTCTTCCATTCAGATGCCGTTGAAGAAGCCAAGGCGGCCCGGATGTGGTATGCGGAAAGAAGTCAGTCCGCTGCGGACTTGTTTTTAGCCGAATTCGATCAGGGGATCGAATCCATCTCTGAAGCGCCTGAGCGCTGGCCACTGTTTGTGCACGACACTCGCCGTTATCTATTCCGCCGGTTTCCGTTCCAGATCGTCTATCGAGTGACCAACGATCGTATTGAGGTTGTGGCTGTTGCTC
>CAZAKX010000018.1:0-30045 GCA_964485915.1 uncultured Nitrospira sp.
ATATGATCACGCTCAACGGGAAGCCTTGCCTGCTGACGATCGGGAATGACATCACAGAGCGGAAGCAGGCTGAGGACGCACTTCGCCGGTTCAACGAGACACTCGAACAGCGGGTCGAAGAACGCACGACGGCATTGAGAACGGTGCAGGCGAGACAGCAACTCTTGCTGACGTCCACGCCGGTGGTGCTCTACGCCTGTCGGGCAAGCGGGGATTATGGCGCGACATTCGTCAGCGAGAATGTCGTGGCACAGCTCGGGTACAGTCCGCAGGACTTCACCGACGACTCAGACTTTTGGATCAGTCATATTCATCCCGATGATCGTGCGTATGTGCTGGCCGGTCTCTTGAGAACCTTTGAACATGGTCGCCATATACATGAGTACCGGTTCCGCCATAAGGACGGGACCTATCGCTGGCTTCGCGATGAGGTGCGTCTTCTTCGTGATGATGGTGGTGCGCCACTCGAACTCATCGGATTTCAAGTCGATGTGTCCAGTCAGAAGTGGGCCAACGAAGCCGTGCGTGAAGGCGAGGAGCGATTTCGTATATTCATCGAGCATGCTCCTGCCGCCATCGCGATGTTCGACCGAGACATGCGCTATCTGGGGGCGAGCCGTCGCTGGATGGAGGAGTATCGGTTGACGGGAGATATTATCGGTCGGTCCCACTATGACCTGTTTCCCGATATTCCAGCTCGCTGGAAGGATGTCCATCGCCGAGGTTTGGCTGGAGAAATTCTCAGCGAAGACGAGGCCCCGTTCGTCCGATCTGATGGCTCCGTACAGTGGATCACCTGGAATGTTCGCCCCTGGTATAGCGGGGATGAAGTCGGCGGTATCGTGATTGCGACGGAAGATGTGACCGCTCGAGTGGAAGCAAAACGCGCACTTCATGAGAGCGAGGAACGATCGGATCAGGTCATTCGTCTGGCCAACTTTGGTATTTTTGATCACGACCATCGCACCGGGAACGTCTACTGGTCGCCGGTGATGAGAGAAATCTATGGCGTGAGAGCGGATGAACCGGCCTCCTTGGAGGGGTATCTTCAGCGTATCCATCCGGAAGACCGCCAAGCAGTCGCCATGGTGATTGCGCAGGGGCAGGATTTCGCCGGTGACGATCTCTCCTCAGTCGAACACCGTGTGCTGGGACCAGACGGCATCCGCTGGGTGAACGTTCGATCATGGACATTATTCGACCATGAAGGGCCCGAGCGTCGTCCCACTCGAACCTTGGGTGCCATGATCGACATCACGAAACGCAAACAGGCCGAGGAGGCGCTGAAAATCAGTGAGCGCCGGTTCGCCTCCTTTATGGATAACTTGCATGGGTTTGCGTGGATCAAAGATGCCCAGGGCCGATATCTGTACGTCAATCGACTCTTCCAAGAATCCCTGCTGAAGGGAGTGGTTTGGAAAGAGAAGACGGCCTACGAATTATGGCCGGCGGACGTCGCCGAACAGTACGAGCTCAACGATCGGAAGGTACGGGAGACCGGGGTACCGCTGCACACGGTCGCGCCCTTCATCCAGAACGGGGAGCTCCGACACGCACTTGTGAGCAAATTTCCCATTATGGATCACAAGGGAGCACCGGTGCTGTTGGGCGGTGTGGCGGTCGACATCACCGAGCGTCAGCAGGCTGAAGAGGCGCTGCACCAGCAACAGATGCAGTTGGAAGAGCTGACGGCCAAGCTGCTGAACGCACAAGAACAAGAGCGTCAGCGCATTGCTCGTGACCTGCATGATGATGTCAGTCAACGATTAGCTGCGTTGGTCTTGGAGGTGGCGTCGTTGGAACAGCATCTCTCCGGCGTCGCGGCTGAACCGACTCCCGGGCTCACGCCGCTCCGTGAACAGCTGGAACAGCTGTCCGATGACGTGCACACGCTGGCCTACCGCCTTCATCCCTCGCTCTTGGAGCATGCCGGACTGCGCCCGGCCGTTGAAGACCATGTCCAGCAAGTTTCCCGACGTACGAGCTTGCCGATCCGTCTGAAGATGGCCGGGATTCCCAACGCTGTTCCGCTCGATCACGCCACCTGTCTCTTCCGGGTGATGCAGGAAAGCGTCCAGAATGTGGTGAAACATGCGCGGGCAACGCTGGTGACTGTACAGCTCCGTGGGTCCTCCAAAGGGCTCAGTCTGTCCGTCACAGATAATGGAAAAGGATTTAATCTACATGACCAGAGCACCCATCAACAAGGTCTGGGGTTGAGCAGTATGGAGGAGCGGTTGCGGCAATTACATGGTTTTTTCAGAATTCAGTCGCGGCCATCCCAGGGGACGAAGGTCTGTGCGTGGGTACCCTTAAAGGTGGAGGGCACATGAAACGGCCGCGTATTTTGATGGCAGATGATCACGCCATTGTTCTGGCCGGGCTGCGGAAGCTGGTCGAAGCCGAGGGCGAAGTCGTTGGAATGGTAGAGGATGGGCGTGCGCTGGTCGACATGGCTGAGCAGCTACGCCCCGATATTATATTGCTCGATATCTCCATGCCGCTGCTCAACGGGTTGGATGCGGCACGTCAATTGACCAAGCTCGTGCCGGAGAGCAAGCTCATTTTTCTAACTATGCATGCCACTCCTACCTATGCAACAGAAGCCTTTAAGGCTGGGGCTGCAGGCTATCTGATCAAACGGTCGGCGGCGGTGGAACTCAAGCAAGCCATCCAAGCAGTCATGCGAGGTCAACACTACATGACTCCGCTGATCACGAAGGATGTGTTGGCAGCGACACTCCAATCTCCGGATGGGCAGCCAAGCAAGCCGTTGGTGACGTCTTTGACACAACGGCAACGTGAGGTGCTCCAGCTTGTCGCGGAGGGAAAAGGCACCAAAGCGATTGCCTCCATTCTCAATATTTCCGTGAAGACCGTGGAATTCCATAAGTTTCGCATCATGGGCGAACTCGATCTGCATTCCACCGCCGAGCTCATCAAGTACGCAATCGCTGAGGGCCTCGTGAGCGTGTCGACGTAGGGACGCTCCTGAGTCAGGTACTTGCTAGAAGCTGAAGTTTGTAAGAAGTACGGCCTCAAACAACTAGTAATATACTTGCCTCTTACTAGTGACATCCCTAGTTCACAAGCCTCGTACGAACTGATTATTATTGGTTCATAATTAATTTTGAGGAAAGGTCCCATGCAGGTTTCAGTGATTATAGAACGTGTTCATCGGGCACTGGAAGAGTTTGGGGCTCGCTGTTCAATGGAAGAGGTGGTTGGGCTGTGTCCTGACCTGACGTGGAATCAAGTATACTTGGCCATCGATTACCTCAATAAGACAGGCAAGGTTTGCGTGACGCTAGATCCAGATCGGACCTACTCGGTTCAGGCTTATCCACTAGCAGGTGAGCCCTCCAAGGTTGCTTCAAGACACGGTCGCGTTCAGACTGCTGCCTCGTAATCAGACCAGCTCCCAGCATTTTAGCCCGACAATAGAAGTAATCCTACTATTCTCTGGTGGTTTATTTGATTCTCACGTCTCGAGAACGTCTCAGCGCGAACGTCCCGAACTTAGTTGCATGATGTAGTGCCAAGCCCATGAGGATCTTTGTTCTCGGAGTTGGGGCGACTGGCTCGCTATTGGTCAAGCTGCTTAAACGCCAGGGTCATCAGGTGTTTTGTGGTGACCGTGATCCAACCCGTGCACGCGACTTTCTCGGCGAAGAATCCAGCGTTGTTATACAACGGGTCAATGCCCGAAATCTGCGCAGCGTTGTGAAGGCAGCCAAAGGCTGCCTTCTCCTCATCAATGCCTGTCCGGCTGTCTTGAACAAGGTCGTCATGCGTGCGGCTCTGCGACTGCGCGCCCATTACCTCGATACCGCATCACATTTACGGACTCACCCATTTCGACCGGAGCAGTTTTTCTTCGATAGACAATTCAGAGAAAAAGGACGATTGGCGCTCATCCACGCTGGAGTAGCGCCGGGATTGACGAATTTATTCGCGGCGCAGGCCGTAGCTGAACTTGATCGGCTGGACAAAGCAGAGGTCCGACTTTTTGAGGACACGGCGTCTGAGAATCCTGTCTCACAGTGGTCTGCCGAGTCCTCCTTTGAAGAAGCGGTATCGCGCCCTCGTGTCTATCGTGACGGCCGTTTCGGTTTTGGTGCCCGCTTCGGCGAGCGAGAACGGTTTAGGTTTCCCCCGCCAATTGGGCTGGTCGGCGTCGTTCTTGCCGCCCAAGACGAAGTCACGACGTTGCCCCGCGTCTTTCGGTTTAAGAATGTGGACGCGAAAATCGGCGGGGCCGACATCGACCAGTTTCGGCAATGGTATCGACAAGGGAAACTCACTCGGTCGCGTGGTCTCAGCCCGGTGCGATTTCCAGCGACGGCTTCTCCTCATACGATGATCAGAATGGTTCAGGGAGGGATTCTGCACAATGCTCGATTTGCCGTGGCGGTGTTAGTCTATGGGTGCAAGCGGGGGCGTCCTTGCTTGATCCGTTGGGATGCGCGGTTTCCCTCCCTCTTTGAGTTGCGTCGAAGAAAACTCGCCTGCTCACCGATCGCATGGAGCACCGCGCGCCTCATGGCCATGTTTGTCAAACATATGCCGCGCGACCTTGTAGGTGTGCATGTACCTGAGGCCTTACCGGCTCGCACGCGACAGACGATCTTGCGCGCAGCACGTGCGATCGGTATCCGGATGAAGCGAAGGGTGATCCGCCGCCGTACATCGGATGAGTCCTAGCCTACAATCGGCCGCCTCTACATTCATCGAAAGCGACCCATCGAAAGATCAGTGTTTCCCAAGCAGACCCTGGCAACCTTGCGGCCACCTCGCATCCTGCACAGATCAATTTGCTCTGGGCATTCCGTCCAAGTTACTTGACAGCCTGTTTTCTGCGGAATAAGTTTTGGCAGATCTTGGTTTCCTCATGTCCATAGGAGCCAAGTTGTTGTTTGCCATCAGATTTGTGGCTGTCGTCCTTCGGAGTTTTCCTCCGGCAAGAGCTGTCCATCGGTCTCATCCTTGGGGTATTTGCTGTGGTGGACCATTTCGCTGCCAACGGGTCCAGGCGAACGGAGTAACGACTATGGAGAGTACCTTCTTAACGTTTGCGGCCGTGATGCTTGTGATCTTCATCGTCGGCATTATCATCTACAACAAGAGCGTGTAAACAGCCCTCCGCCACTTCGTAATGTGTGCTGATGGCCGAGCTGCGAAGGCAAGCCAACTGGATGGTCATCCAAACGGGGCCGATTTTTGTGGAGACACCAAGCACGCTTCAAGACAGCGACGCGAGAGTTCGAAGAACGGCGATCAATTATTCTCGGATTGCCTTGGCTCGTTTTTGAAGGTAAGCATTACGGACCGCCGCATAGAGATCCAGGGTGGACTCCTCCACCCCCTGAAACTTCTCCAAGTTCAATGAGCGATCATTCACGATTTCCGTTCCACGCGCCGTCAGGAGAATCAGAGAACTTGTCGTCCTATTTGCATGGGGGACGACTGAAGGAACGGCATCGATCTCAATGACCGGGAACATCAACCAATAGACGGGATTCAAGGCGATGTCTCCGACGTACCCGACAAGATCTCGAGCGGTATATGGTCCCAGAAACGGCACCATGATATAGGGGCCGGGTGTGACTCCATAAAACCCGAGTGTCTGTCCGGCATCTTCTTCCGGCGTGGTCAGGTGGAAGTGTTGGGCCACATCGAAGACTCCACCCACCCCGGCCGTCGTATTGATGAGGAAGCGACCGGCTTCTATCCCCGCGCCTTTGAACTTGCCCTGGAAAAGATTATTCATGAAGCGTGGCGTGACACGAATATTGTAGAAGAAATTGCTGATGCCCACCTGGATGATGTTGGGGACGATGAAGTTATAACCCTTGGCCGCAGGCTTCAGTATCCAGCGATCAAGCTGCCAGTTGAAATCAAAAACCTTACTGTTCAGTGGCTCCCATGGATCGTACTCTTCGATCGACTCTTCGCCGGGCTTGGCAAAAGGATCAATAGGCTCATCCTGAGACTGGTCCTCAGCGACGACGTCCGATGAAGGGATGGAAGAAGCCGGAGCCGCATCTGCCACGAGTACAGACGAAGCATTTTCTGGCTGAAAAATCTCGGATCGCGTAGAGGCACTCTGCGCCGCACAACCTGAAAGCAACAGCAATGAAACGACAACAAGTAGTAATCCGCACGTACGTTCTATCGACCGGGCCGGCCTAGAACCAGTCATTATCCTCATTCTTAGCGTGACCCTCCTAGGAATAAGCTAACCCACAGCAACAGCGCGGGCAGGCACTGTACCAAAAGTCGAGTCACTCGCCAATCATTAATTTCTGGGTTCTTTGTTTCAAGGGCTATACCGATACACATCGAGGCTTTCGTGAAAACATGGCATTACCATTGCTTGTTTCTGACATTGCCGGGAATGAGGTCATAATCTCACGAAGCAATTGAACGGAATGATCGAACACGGGGAGGAATACAATGACTATGAAGATCGTGATTGGAGTCGATGGGTCAAAATATTCAGAGTGGGCTCTGGGATGGCTGGGAAGGATTCCCCTGCGCTCCGCGCCTCGAGTGACTGCGATTCATGTCATTGATTTCAATTCAGCTCGGGCGTCGTTTCTCACGCAACCAACCGTCAGTGGGTATGAGCCGGATGTCGGCGAGGCCATTCATTTCTTGGAGATTCGGGCCAAGCAGGCGGAAACAGAAACAAAGCAGCGTCTGACGAAACTAGGTTTGAAAGGCTCAGTGCTCGTGGAGAAGAAGGGGCAAATTGCGCAGGCTTTGCTGAAGCATGCCGGAAGCACTGCCTTGATCGTGATAGGCAGTCGTGGCTTGGACGCAATCGACCGGTTCATGTTGGGGAGCGTATCCACGGCAGTTACGCTTCATGCTCATTCTCCGGTCTTGATTATCAAGGAACCACCACAGACTCTTCGGCGGATTTTGTTGGCGACGGACGGCTCTCCTTCCTCCACCAAAGCCCTTCGGTTCCTCACCAAGCAGTTCAAGGTCGGGTCAAAAGCCGAGCCACCTATCATTCTGCTGGTGCATGTCATGCCGTTTCTGCGCTACACGATGGTGAAGGAGGCGGGGGAGCAATTGCTCGCGCAGGAGGCGGCAACGCTTGAAAAAGTCGGGTATCGAGTCAGACAGTTTCCCTGTGTAGGACCGGCCGCTGAGGAGATTATGAAGGTGGTCAATCGCGAACAGCCGGATCTGATCGTCACAGGGGCCAAAGGGCGAAGTGCCGTGACGCGTTTTCTCCAGGGCAGCATCTCGATGAAACTCGTACAACAGAGTGCCTGTTCCGTTCTCGTCGTCAGATAAGGCGCAAACCGATCAGCCTACAGCCAGCACGCACAGAAACAAAACCATCGCTCGCCTTTGAGCAAGGCGAGCGACGGCATCACCCGGAAGGGGCTCAACGAGGCGAAGCTCTGATTGCCCTGCGAGAGGTCTCCAGCCACACGACCAGACGGCTTTCCGAGCACGAGCGCTTCTCGGAACGATAAGACCTTCCCACCGGGGATTCCCAATCTGGGACGGCGAATTACACACTCTTCTTGTAGACGACGATCCCCCCGACGAGGAGTGCTCCCATTACAAGGGCGAACAACCACATCATGTCCATAACTGCTCCTTTCAGTGAAAAAAATTGCGAACCCACGCGTTCGTGATAGAGCAACTCTTGTGCTTGAATTGATCAAGAAAGACTGCTCCAAAACTCCGCAAAAAGAGGCGGCTACAACTACGCGTAACCCAAGCATGTTCCGCGAGGTGGGGAGAATGTCATCAGGACTGTCTATTTCATTAGACAATGAAGGGGGATGGAACGATCCAGAGCTTCCAGTGTTGTGACTGGAGCAGCTAACGCGAGCTTAGCTGGTCACGCCCATGAGGCGTCGAAAGGTCTTGGTCGGGGCCGATCGGGACGATACGAGTCGGATTGATGTCGTCGTGCGTCATGTAGTAATGCCGCTTGATATGGTCGACATTCACGGTCTCGGCGATGCCGTCGGTTTGGTAGAGGTCTTTCAGATACCCGAAGAGATTCGGGTAATCGATGATTCGTCGGACATTGCACTTGAAATGGCCATGGTACACCGCATCAAACCGAACCAACGTGACAAAGAGCCTCCAGTCGGTTTCCACAAACTCCGGTCCGAACAGGTAACGGTGGGTAGCCAGGCGCGCATCGAGTTGATCCAGTGCCGCAAACAGCCGCCGTGCCGCCCGCTCATAGGCACTTTGAGATGTAGCGAACCCTGCTCGATAGACGCCATCGTTCACGTTCTCAAAGATGAAGCTGTTGAGCTCATCAATCTCCGGTCGGATTTTTTCTGGATACAAATCGATCTGACTCGTGGTAAAGCGCTTGAACTCACTGTTGAAGATTCTCATCAGATCGTCGTCGGAATTGGAGACGATCCGTTTGGATACGGTATCCCATAGGACTGGAACGGTCACGCGACCGCGAAAACAAGGATCTGTGGCTCTGTAGGCCTCACTGAGAAAATGAAACCCGTTGATGGGATCGACAGAATGACCAGGTCCTTCGCGAAAGGCCCATCCTTGCTCGTCACGAAGGGGATCCACGACCGTCATCCCGACCACAGATTCAAGCCTTTTGAGCTTGCGTACGATGATCGTGCGATGGGCCCAAGGGCAGGCCCATGACACGTAGAGATGATAACGGCCGGCTGCGGAGGGATAGTCTGAGCTGCCGTCGGCTGTGACCCATTCCCTGAACGCGTCCGGCTGGCGAGTAAATTCCCCACCCGCTGATTGCTCGTCCGGAAATTGGGCTTGAATGTTCATACAGCGCCGCTCTCCTTCTCACTCAGTATCCTATATTACACAATCAACCGTATTGGAAGTCGTGCAGCATGACTGTAGCATTTCGCAACAGCAGTTTACTGTCACAGTAGCATTAAGCAACGAATATCCAGTCTTGTATGCGGAAGACAACGTATTTGCGGGGCATGCCCTGTGCGAGAAGGTCAAAAAGGGGAGGGGTGTGCCTGAGGTTGACGAGTCGTGCCAAGGAGTTGTGATTCATGGATGCGAGCGGGCTGAATCAGAGCATAACCGGATTGTTTGCGGGGGTCATGCGTGTTCTGACGGCTTGCACAATCCTAGCGATGGGCGACGCCTGCGAAAACAGACCAGTCGAGACCTCCACAGTCAAACCGGGCGCGCTTTCTGAACAATCGGGATTGTTGCGCCTCACACCGGAAGAGTTATCGCGGATGCAGCTGGAACTTGTGCCGGTCACGCAGGGTCAGCTGCTTTCACATCGTGAGTTTCCCGCAACCGTACAGGCCAACCAAAACGAATTGGCCGAGGTCACCACTTTGATTCGTGGCCGGGTTGTGAACGTCCATGTCGATGTCGGGCAGGACGTGAAAAAGGGCGCTCTCTTGGCGATGCTCCATAGCGTGGATCTTGGCGTCGCGGAAGGAGATTATCTCAAGGCTGGGGCCAGGCTGCATGAAGCGGAGCTGGCACATCTCCGCGCCAAGGATCTGTACGAAAACAAGGCCGTCAGCCTCGCCGAACTGCAACGACGCGAGGCGGCCATGAAGACGGCACGAGCCGAAGTGCGGGAGGCACAAAACCGTCTCCAATTGCTTGGTGTGCCGACGGATGAGATCAATAGGCTTGATCGAGAATTGACGATCAAGGCCGACATGCCCCTACGCGCGCCTTTCGATGGGCGAGTCATCACACGCAACATCACGAGGGGAGAAGTAGTCGAAACAGAACAGAAGCTCTTTACTGTGGCCAATCTCACGGATGTGTGGGTGATCGGCAACGTACCGGAGAAGGACGTGCGATTCATCCGCAAGGACCAGAAGGTGAATGTGGTCCTGGCCGCCTATCCCCATGCGATCTTCAGCGGGACCATCACCTATGTCGGAGACGTCCTTGACCCGGCAACCCGCACGATGAGCCTGAGGGTCACGGTTCCCAACCCCGATCGTCTGTTGAAACCGGAAATGTTCGCCCTCATCAGCGTGTTGGCAACCTCAAGTCCGGACGTGCTGAGCGTTCCGCTTGCGGCTGTCCAAGACGGGCCGCTCGGCAAGACGGTATTT
Source organism: uncultured Nitrospira sp. (assembly GCA_964485915.1). GTDB lineage: Bacteria > Nitrospirota > Nitrospiria > Nitrospirales > Nitrospiraceae > Nitrospira_D. The sequence continues at coordinate 10,083 of CAZAKX010000018.1, forward strand.
GTTCAACGGGAGTCCGGCGTGTTCGAGCCACGGACGGTCAAGTTGGGGAACGAAGAGGGAGACGTGGTCAGGGTGCTGGAGGGGGTGAAGGCAGACGAGCAGGTCGTGACGAAGGGCTCCTTCGCCCTTAAATCTGAAATGGAACGACACAAGATCGAGCCTTCGCTATGATCGTCTCGCTCCTGGAATTCTCGCTGCGGCAAAGAATATTGGTCATCGGCCTGGCCTGTCTGCTGTCGGTTGTCGGTGTGATTGCCTTTGAGTCGATCCCGATCGATGCCTACCCCGACGTGACGAATATCCAAGTGCAGGTATTGACCGAAGCGGCCGGCCTCTCGCCGGTCGAAGTCGAGCGGTTCATCACCTATCCGCTCGAACTTCAGATGACCGGGCTGCCTGGATTAGCGGAGATCCGATCGCTTTCTAAGTTCGCACTGTCACAGATCACGGTGGTGTTTCAAGACGAGGTGGATATCTACTTTGCCCGTCAGTTGGTCCTGGAGCGGATCATGGCGGCAAAAGAGCGGTTGCCAGAGGGGCTCGAACCTATGATGGCCCCCGTCACAACAGGGCTGGGCGAGGTCTATCACTATTATGTCGAAGGGCCCCATGCGACAGCGACCGATCCACAGGTCGTCGAGAGGGAGTTGACGGATCAGCGCACCATGCAGGAGTGGGTCCTGCGCCCTTTACTGAAGAGCGTGCCTGGCGTGATCGATGTGAACGGTATGGGTGGGTTTGTCAAACAGTATCAGGTCCTCGTCGATCCGGCCAAACTGCGCAAGTTCGACTTGACGCTCCACCACATCTACGAGGCGGTGGTGAAGAACAACGCCAATGTCGGGGGCAACGTGCTGGAGCGTCATGCCGAACGCTCGATCGTTCGAGGGCTTGGATTGATCAGGACCGTGGGTGATATCGAATCCATCATCGTGAAAGAGTCAGGCGGCACGCCGGTGTTCGTTCGTGATGTCGCGGAAGTCCGCATCGGCCACGCCGTTCGCCATGGTGCGGTGGTTCTCAATGGGGAGCGGGAAGTCGTGATCGGAACAGTGCTTATGCTTCGGGGAGGCAATGCCCGTCAGGTGGTTGAGGCGGTTAAGACGAAGCTGGAGGATCTGCAGCCGAGCAATATTCTTCCGACAAACACAAAGCTGATCCCTTTCTATGATCGCATCGAACTCGTCACTGCGGCCATTAATACAGTGCGGGATGCATTGATCGAAGGGGTCGTGCTGGTGGTCTTTGTCTTCTTTTTCTTCCTGGGCCATGTCCGCAGCGCCATCATTGTCACGGTGACGTTGATTGTCACTCCGCTCGTGACCTTTATCGTGATGGAGCGGTTCGGGCTCTCGGCCAACCTGATGACACTGGGTGGGCTGGCGATTGCCATCGGCGAGATCGCCGATGGGTCCCTGGTCGTGGTGGAAAACGCCTATCGCCACCTCGCCCAACACAGCAGCGCGTCGCAGGAAAGCAGGCTCAGCGTCATTCTTCATGCGACAAAGGAAGTGGGGCGACCGATCCTATTCGGCATTTTGATCATCAGCGTCGTGTTCCTACCGCTCATGACGCTCCAAGGGATGGAAGGCAAGATGTTCGCCCCGCTGGCCTACACGCTGGTGATCGCGCTCTTAGCCTCGGTCGTGGTGACACTGACCCTGTCACCGGTGCTCGCGTCGCTGCTCTTGCGTGGCGACCATCCGCAGGAAACGGGACTCACCCATTTGATGAAGCAACGGTACGTGCCAGTGTTGCAATGGACGCTCCGTCACCGCGGTCTCATCCTCACGAGTGCAACGGTGATCGTGCTGTGCAGCCTTGCCTTCGTTCCCTTCGTGGGGCGGGAATTCATTCCACTCCTTGAGGAAGGGGCCCTGACACCTCAAGTGGTGAAGTTGCCGAGCGTGTCGCTTCCTGAGTCTATCGAGCTGGAGAAGCAGACTCAGAAGGCCATGTTGGAATTTCCCGAAGTGAAGATGGCGGTGAGCAGGATCGGCCGAGCGGAGATTCCCTACCACCCAGAAGATCTCTACGAGAGTGATCCGATTGTCTCCCTCCACGACCGAAGCACCTGGAAGACGGCGAAGACTCAATCAGAATTGACCGATGCGATTCGCCGGAAGTTAGCCGAAATTCCCGGTATCTCCATCCTCATGAGTCAGCCAATCCAAGAACGAGTGGACGAGTTGATCTCCGGCATCAGGACCGAATGCGCCATTAAGCTATTCGGAGACGATCTCGATGTGCTCCGCGACAAGGCGCAGGAGATTGCCGCCTTGATACAACACATCAACGGCGTGAAAGATATCAAGGTTGAACAGGTCGCCGGGCAACCGTATCTCATTATCGACATCGATCGGCAAAAGATCGCCCGTTTCGGCATCAACGTGGCTGACGTACAGGAAATCATCACGACTGCGATCGGTGGAAAACCGGCAACGCAGGTCTATGAAGGCGAGCGGCGGTTTCAGCTCACCCTGAGATTTCCTGAACCGTATCGGAACAGCGTCGCAGCCATAGGAGAAATCCGCGTGAAGTCCGCTTCTGGTGCGCTCATTCCCATGATTGAGCTGGCCACAATCGCCATGCAAGAGGGCCCGGCTCGCATCAGTCGTGAGCATGTGAAGCGTCGCATCTATATCGGCTTTAACGTCGTCGGCCGGGATATCGGCGGCGTCGTAGATGAAGGGCGCGCGAAGCTTGCGGCACAACTCCACTTACCGGAAGGCTATACCGTCGTGTGGGGCGGCGCATTCGAAAATATGGAGCGGGCCAATGCGCGGTTGATGATCGTTGTGCCGATCACGCTGGGCCTTGTGTTCTTTCTTCTGTACTGGGCCTTTCATTCGCTGCGATACGCAACCTTGATCATTATCAACCTACCGTTCGCGTTGATCGGAGGCGTCGTGTCGCTGTGGCTGAGCGGGCAGTATTTGAGTGTGCCGGCCTCCATCGGTTTCATCGAGCTGTTCGGACTGGCTGTAGGGAATGGGATCGTGCTGGTCTCTTATATCAACCAGCTGCGTAACGAGGGACAACAGATCGACGACGCGATTCTGAACGGCTGCAGTCTGCGCCTTCGTCCGGTCGTGATGACCATGATGACCACTCTGCTCGGTCTGTTGCCGTTGGTGCTGGCGCAAGGGATCGGAGCCGAAGTGCAGCGGCCGCTGGCTACCGTCGTCATCGGCGGACTCTTCACGTCAACGGCGCTGACGCTTGTCGTACTCCCCGCACTCTATAGCATGTTTGCGGGGCGTGAGGTGAGGAAAGAGGAGGCTCCAGAATGGGTGTAGTGTGGCAGGCTCATCAATCCTCCGTGCTTGTGGAACCCGCACGCAAGATTAGGCATTAATCTTGTAGGTGTTGTTGGGGAAGTGAACTAGCGATGTTCAGGGTTGCTCGTTTTTTTAGACGGGTGAGATCGCGCATGTCGGCGGATCATAATTTTGGAGGGGGGGTCCATGAGACACACGCTGGTGAGAATGGTTGTGTTGTGCCTTGTCATGACTTCGGGGACGACCGCACATGCCGTAGAAAGTAGAGTGGAGCCTGACACACTGGATCAGCAAACGGTATTGGTGCCGGCTGGGAAGTTTACAAGAGGAAGCAGTCACGCGGATGATGAAAAACCGGTGCGGAGCATCTACCTCAATGCCTTCTACATGGATAAGTACGAGGTGACGGTGGGACAGTATGCTAGGTATCTGAAGGTGACGGACATGGAAGAGCCACCGGACTGGAGCATTATGAATCAACCTGAACATCAAAGACGCCCGGTCGTCAATGTGAATTGGGAGGATGCGGTCAATTACTGCAAATGGGCCGGTAAGCGCCTACCGACGGAGGCGGAGTGGGAGAAGGCGGCACGAGGAACAGATGGGCGGATTTATCCCTGGGGAAACGAAGCTCCGACTCGGCTCCATGCGAATTACGGGAGAAAGGATTGGGACAACCATAAGGCCTTAACTCCCGTTGGGTCGTTCGAGGCCGGAAAAAGTCCCTATGGCATCTATGATATGGCCGGTAACGCCTGGGAATGGGTCTTCGACTGGTACGGGAATGAGTTTTACAAGAAAGGTCCGGAAAAGAACCCAATCGGGCCGGAAAAGGGGGACGCGAAAGTGGTGCGGGGCGGGTCGTGGCTCTATGTTCCCGATTTCTTGCGCGCCTCGTTCCGTTTCAATGCCGACCCATCAGGTCAGCAGTTCGGCTATGGGTTCCGTTGCGCGAAGACACCGTAACTGCTGATCGGTCGGTGTGACGAGTGGACTGTGTCCGCCTCACGAGAAGGGCTCAACGATATTTGGCGAAGCAGATCAAGTCGAGATGGTCATAATGGTTTGGGAGAAGAGATTCGGCCTTGTATCCAAGGTCCATGAAGAACTGAATGTTTTTGGCCGTGCGCAGCATGGTATAGGCGTAAAACTTATGGGCATCGGTCGTCGCTCGCTCGATCTCGTGAATCAGCGCCTTGCCGACCCCTTGAGACTGGTACCCCGGAATCACGGAGAGCAGTCTGATCACGCATACGCCAGCCACCGTCCAAAAGCGCACGGAGCCGACGATCTCTCCTTCCGCCTCGGCCACGAAAATATGCTTCTCTTTCGCATCTTCTTTCAGACTTTCGAGGGTTTCCGTCGTCCAACCGCTGAGGGTGTAGATGCCGGCATATTCTCCGAAGGCCTCCCGTTGCACCTGGAAGAGTGCAGGAAAATCGACCTCGGTTGCCGGTCTGATGTGAACCACGATAGAGATCCTGGGTTCGTGAAGAGCGGTCCATTTCATAGCGGAAGGAGACGAGATTCGCAAGGACGATCGGCTCGACATTGATAGATGTGAGAGGGGTATCTCGCGTCGCCCCGGACTATTGAGATCGGATACGTAATGGAGGTTCTATGCTGAAAGAAGTGGCAGGAGATATTTTACATACAAGGGCAGCAATGGTGGCACACGGTGTTGCCCCCAACGATGGTTACACGAACGGGTTAGCGTTGTCACTGAGGCAACAGTGGCCCGCCATGTACAAAGACTTCAGGCACTATTGCCAGACTTTTACGCCGAAAAGCGGTGAATTGTGGGCCTGGGCGGGTGCCGGTGGGGTACGAATCGTGAGTCTATTTACTCAGGAACCAGCTCCGAGCCATGGAGCCAAGCCTGGGAAAGCCACGATCGAGAACGTTAATCACTGTCTCAAAGCCCTCTCCAAGTTTGTTGAACAGGAGAAAATTAAGAGCCTTGCGCTCCCTCGTTTGGCGACCGGTGTCGGTGGACTTGACTGGAAGGACGTGAAGCCGTTGATTGAAAAGCATCTCGGTCACTTGGTCATTCCGGTCTACGTGTACGCCACCTACCAGCCAGGTGCCGAAGCAAAGGAAGGGTAGAGTTCCGCTGTTCTGCCGAAGCGGCTTGGTCGCGTATTCGAGTAGGGAGAAAAACCGCGTGCCATTAGTTCCGCAAGACCTCTATGACCGCTTGGTTGTGGTGCGGAGAGATCTGCATCGATATCCAGAATTGAGCTGGCAGGAGGGGCGGACAGCCAGCGTCATCAGCAGATTTCTTCACAGCCATGGAATTCAGTGCCGCACCAATGTCGCGGGTCACGGTGTTATTGCCGATATCCCGGGAAAGGCCGGAGTTCCTTGTGTGGTCCTGCGGGCTGATACAGATGCGCTGCCCATTCAAGAAGAAACCGGCCTTGAGTTCGCATCGGTGCATAATGGCGTCATGCACGCCTGTGGCCACGATGGACACACCACGATGTTGCTTGGGGCAGCGGCGTTGCTGTCACAAGAGAAAGACCTGCCGGCGCCGGTGCGATTGATCTTTCAACCGGCTGAAGAAAAAGGGTCAGGCGCGATCGCGATGATCAAAGAAGGGGTGCTCGACGGAGCCGGCCTGATCTTTGGCGGACATTTGGATCGCCATTATCGTCCCGGCACCATCGTAGTCAGCGAAGGCCCGGTCAATGCATCATCGGACAACTTTTCGATTGAGATTATCGGGCAAGGCGCACATGGAGCCAGACCTCACGAAAGCATCGATGCGGTGGTAGTGGGGAGCCTCATGATCATGGCGCTGCAGACGATCGTCTCACGAGAGGTCGATCCGGCCCGCCCTTCAGTTGTTTCGGTCGGCCAGTTCCACGCCGGGACTGCGCCGAACGTGATTGCGGGACAGGCCAAGTTGGAAGGGACGGTGCGAGCTCAAGATCCGTCTGTCCGCCAACAATTGCTCAATTCCATTCGCCGTATTGCCGAATCCATCGCACAGTTGCACGGTGCGAAGATTCACGTTGCGGTCATTGAAGGCACACCGCCGCTCGTCAATCATCCGGAGATGGCGACTCTCGCGCGTCGCGCCGCCATCGAATCGGTGGGGGAGGAGAATGTGCTGCCCCTGAAGACGGCCAATATGGGAGCGGAAGATTTTAGTTATTACTTGGAAAAGATTCCGGGCGCCTATGTTCGATTCGGCAGCCAAGTTCCTGGCCGGGAAGGCTATCCGGCACATTCGAGCAAGTTCGACTTCGATGAAGAGGCTCTGGCCGTAGGAGCAGCGTATTACCACGCCATCGCCAAAGTCGCTGGCCAGCAACTTCGCATGAGAACACCACCTTCCTGATCCACCGGAACGGGGCATGTATGATCAGAGTCCGAGAAGCCCGCGAAGAGGATGTCGGCCAGATCCGCGAGATCTTTCTCGCCGTGTACGGCACGGATTATCCCCATCGCGAACTCTATGATGAACTCTGGCTGAAGCGCTCTGTGTTCACGGATGACGCGCTGATTCTCGTCGCCGAAGATACGGAAGCCGGCCGTGTTGTCGGGACGGCTTCCGTGCTGTTCGACTTCGGAGCCCATTCCGACTTGGTTGGAGAATTTGGTCGTCTCGCCGTACATCCCGACTATCGTCGCATGCAGGTCGGGAAGCTGCTGATGGATAAGCGGCTCGAGGCCATCAAGAATCGTTTGCATGTGGGACTCGTCGTCGCCCGCACCGTGCATCCCTATGCTCAGCGTATCAGTCTCGCACAGGGTTTCATCGCCACAGGCTTTTTACCGCTCAAGCACTTCTTTCGCCACCGCGAGAGCTTTGCGCTGCTGGCTCGATATTTTGCCGAGGCCCTGACTCTGCGCCGCAATAATCCACGAATCATCCCCGAGGTCTATGCCTTGGCCAATCTCGTGATGAGCCAGCCCCCCTTCACACCGGATTTCATCGTGGACGAAGACTCCGCCTCCTACCCAGCTGGTGGCGACTGTCGCCTTGAACAGCTGCAGGCTGAAGGCTATCCGGCTTTGCTGCGTATCGAACGAGGTCGAGTAAGGAATCGCGAGATCTTTGGGCCCATGCGGCTGGACTATGGCTTCTTCAAGCTGCAAGCGCGTCAGACTAATTACTTTCTTGCCCGATCCGGTAGCCAGATCGTCGGAGCCGTCGGCTACACGATGGACCCGGTCGAGCACATCGTGCGAGTCTTCGAGCTCATCGCGCTGGCCGACGATGTGGTGCGATTTCTTCTGTCCGAACTGGAGCGCAAGTGTCGGGAGGAGATGGGGATCGAGTATATCGAGATCGATGTCAGCGCCTATGCTCCGCGTATGCAGCGAACACTGCTGGAGCTAAATTTTCTTCCGGTCGCCTATGTGCCGGCCATGGTGTTCTATCAAGTGGAACGGCTCGACATCGTGAAGATGGTGCGTTTGAACAAGCTGCAAGAATTGGGGCCGCTCGGGTTGACCGAGCCGGTTCAGGCCGTGGCGGATGTCGTGATGCGGGGGTTTTCAACGTGCGTCATCGCGCCTCGCATGGCGCAGGCGATCAAAGAGGTGCCGTTGTTTCGAGGAATGAACACCGAACAGGCGACGAGGTTAGCGGGAGTCTGCACCGTGAGGAGCCTAGGGGCGGGTGCTCGGCTCTTTTCCGGGCATGATCCGGGCGACCGGCTCTATCTTATGCTTCAAGGGCAAGTCACCATCAGCAGCGGCTCATCTTCTCGTGTTATCGGCACCGTCCACACCGGCGAGACCTGTGGAGAAGTATCACTCCTTTCAGCCAGGCATCACTCCGCCACCGCGATGGCGGTGAATGACATCGAGGTCGCCGAGCTCCACCGGCGAGACTTGGAGGATCTCATTCGGCGTCGCCCGGATATCGGCCTGATCATCTACCGCAACTTGGCCGTCGGACTCGGAGATAAACTCCTGCGCTCGGGAGATCGAAAGCCGGATCAAGAGCCGAATGAAGCCGAGAGCGTTCCTCTTGCCTAGGAGAATCTCTGATACGGGGCGCGACTGGGTGGATCCGGCAGTCGCTGGTACCTACGGTCACAACGGGGGCAAGAATGTATGAGCCTGAGAGAGACCGTCAATAGAGGACACCTTGCCGATCAGGCGGCTTCGCAGTGTTGGTCAGAATCTCTGGATCTTCTCGATCTTTGTGGGGCACGCCGATTATTTTGGATCACATCGTCGACGATCATTCCACAATTGACGCATCGCCAACCATGAAAGTCCGACGACGACCCAATCTCAACCGCGATGCTGTCGTCACTGACGGTAAGGCCGTTGCATCGTAGGCAATTCATTGTTCATCTCCTTGGGGGGCATCCCTTTCAACCTGAGGAGCCGGGTTTGGGGTTCCAGTCGCATGCATTGTGCGCTCTATCCGCGAGGCGCGTAGCAACACCGTTCCGTCTTGGAAGCCACGGGAATACCGCTCTTGAATCTCTGGAGGGCAGAGACGATAGGCATGACCGTGGTCACCGCTTATCAGGGCATCGCGCAACCCGTCCTCCTCTGCGCGCCACCCGTCTGCCTCTTGGTCTGTACGGGCTTGTGCAGATTGGCGACGGCACCAGTCAATACGAATACTGATAGGGTTTGTTGTGTGTTCCATATTTCACCCTTGTTAGGTATCCAACTCAGACTACAAGTCGGAAAAGCAAATTGAGTGCCAAGGGAGGAAAGATCCGAGAAACACGTCGTGATCATTCACCTCATTCGTTAGGTTCGTACGTAATTGTAACGAGTTACTGTCAAGAGCCGTGTCGGTGACAATGACAAGTGCGGATGCCAGCGCAGTCGATGAAAGTGTAGGAGGTGAAGGGTACAGAGATTAGCGTTTCATAATAATACTAGGTAAAACCCTAGCTTGATGGTCTGTAAGTACTAGGGAGAGGAGGGAGTAAGGATTCAAACATGAACGGCCCTGCCACATGGGTCGCTGTATTCGGATCGACGCAATGGTGTCCGTGCGTGTTCCGTCACGATTGGGTATCGGGTATAGTGGTCGTCAAGGACTTGGGGCTGAAGTGGTCTGTGATGATTCATTGAGCAATGAGCAGCCATCTATGGAACAAGGAGTTGTGATGGATAAGCATGCGGGGGGAGCTGTTAAAGATTTTATGCATCGCTACCTGGAGGTCGTTCCACAGGACTCGACGGTTACAGCCGCAGCCGAGCGGATGGCTGTCCGGCGAATCGGCTGTCTGTTGGTGGATTCTGATGATCCCAAGCGGGGACCGGTTGGGATCATCACGGAGGCGGATCTTGTACGGAAAGTGCTTGCGACCGGATTAGACCCCACGGTGACGATGGTGGACCGTGTGATGGCTAGCCCGATTTTGACGATCGCAGGAGACCGCCCCATGTTGGATGCCAGTCAGTTGATGGAAACCAATCATGTGCGTCATCTCTGTGTGCAGGAAGCCGGTGAGATTGTCGGGATCGTGTCGGTGCGTGACCTGGTGCGATCGTTTGTGGACGCGGAGAGCGGTCCCGTCTGTGACCTTGATAAGGTCTACCGCCCGCTGAGCGTCCTGATGGCGACTGGGCTCGCGACAATCCCGAGCGATGCGTCCCTTCGCGCCTCGGCTGAGCTCATGCGGGAGAAGCAGATCGGGTCATTGCTGACGATCGAGGCCGGTGAGATTGTCGGTATTGTGACTGAGCGCGATTTGGTCTGGAAAGGGCTCGCGGGCAACCGAGATCCAGACAGCACGCATGTGAGTGCCGTGATGAGTTCCCCGCTACTGGGTATCGATGTCAATCGCACCATACGCGATGCGAGTAAAGCGATGGCCGAACAGGGTGTACGGCACTTGGCCGTGACGGAAAACGGGAAGATCATCGGGGTGCTCTCCATACGGGACTTGGTGAAAATGGTCTCGATCAGGGACCGGCCTAGATTTCTCGCGAAAACATAGCAGGACGTTGGCCCTCACCTCATCAGTTGGGTGGCCAGTTCAGGCAACCAAGGGAGCACCGCCACACCGAGGCAAATGGACAGAGCAACGATAGAGGCGACGAGCTCCTCGTCGAGGCCTGTTTCTGTGGCGAAGATGACGGAACTTACGGCTGACGGCATGGCTGCCACCAGAATCACGACTGCTCGTTCCGTTCCCGTCAAACCCAACCAGTACACCGTCGCCCATCCGAGCAGCAGCCCTCCGGCCATTCGCACCACCACCCCCAGTGTTGCCAACCGTGCGGTCCGGCGGACTGCGGAAAAACTGATCGACAGACCGAGTACTAAGCTCGCAAGGGGTGTGGTGGTCAGGTGTAATGGTGTGAGGAGACCAAGTAACCAGTGAGGCAGGTGATACCCGGATAATTTCAACGTGAGGATGAAGGCCAGCGCCCAGAGGGGAGGAGAGGAAAGGAAGCGGATGGCCGCCGATGTTGCGGTGACAGAGTGTGCACCATGCCACACTGCCAAGCCGTAGAGGACCGTGAGGGTCAGCGTGGTTTGACCGAGGTCAAAGAGCACGGCGTGAGTCAGACCCTCGTCACCGAACGTGGCGAGGATGACGGGGAACGCAAAGAACACGGAATTGATCGAACCAGTGGCCAATAGGAATCCACCTTGGGTTTTACGTGGAAGCTGCAGCAGCTGGGCAAGGAACCGGGAGCTGACCACCATCGGCAGGGTAATCAAACAGGCGGCCAACGGGAGTTTCCAGGCCGTCGGTGCAAGAGGCACCCGATCGAGTGAAACGAGTATCGTCGCCGGTAGGCTCACCGAAAATACGAACGTGGCCAACCGTTCGGTGTGGGTCTTGGTCAGCACCGCGCGGGATCGGAGCAAGGCGCCGATGACGAAGATGACGATGAAGACTTGAAGGGAAGAAGGCATGGTGGTTGATGTTCCGGAAGGAATCATGCCTCTCATTGGGAAAGAGATACAACTGGCTCAATGGGGTTCAGTAGTCCAGGGAGCCCGATACTTCTTGGCGGTGCACTTCACAGTGGCTTGAGCAAGAACACGAGGAGTCGAGTGCATCGCAGTCGCCTCATTCGACCAAAGGCGGTTTGGCAGAAAAGAGCTGGTTAAAGTCAAGCGGTATGTCAAACAAATCACGGCGTTCTTCGGAAGTTCCCAAAGCGGCGGTTGAAGCGTTACGGCGCGGGGACTTGATCGAGGCGATCAAGGTGGTTCGACAGGAACGGAATGTCGGTTTCAAAGAAGCCAAAGGAGTGGTCGAGTCTTATATCGCTTCCCAGCCGGCGATTAAGAAGAAAATGGATAAAGTACTTGTTACGGTACAGCAGAAATTTATCCGTTGGATGATCGGCATTCTGGTGTTTGCTGCCGGGGTTGCCTACTTCGTGATGCAGGGGCTGTGAAGCCTCACGACCTAGTCCACGCGAACAGTCGTCAACTCGTTTCTGAGCCTTTCGCGAGTTGTGCGTAGCGGCCGACAGCTGCTCGGTCGTGATCAACGCCTTTTGTGTCACCAGGAACAGGATGAGATGGATACACAGGGTGTTTTGCAGTACACTGACTCACTTAATAGTGGCTAAGATGAAATTGCCGTGGTATGAAGCCCGGCCTCGGTAACATCACAGGCGCAGCACCCTTCGCGCCTCCTCAGACGAGACGGTGGTGCGTAATTGGAGGCATCTGATGAACGATCAAGACACACAACGTGCAGTAGGGATTCTCAACCGGATTATGGAGCACGAGTTAGCGGGAGTCGTGCGCTATATGCATTACTCACTCATGATCTACGGCTATAACCGCATTCCTATCGTGTCTTGGCTGAAGAGTAATGCCGATGAAAGCCTTGCCCATGCGCATAAAGCCGGAGAACTGGTCACCTTACTTGGTGGCCACCCATCACTGAAAATTGGGACGCTTTTAGAAACCGAAAAGCATGACGTGGGGGATATTCTGCGGGAAAGCTTGGAGCACGAGAAGGGCGCCATCGACGCCTATTACGAACTGCTGAAGATCGCTGAAGGAAAGTCCGTCCTGTTGGAAGAATTTGCACGAGAAATGATCGTTGGCGAAGAGCTGCACCTTGACGAGGTGAACAAGATGCTGCGTAAGTCAGGTGATGTCCAGCCATTTCGCTCCTAAGCTTTCAAACAATAGGGAAAGACACTCGTGCAGCCAACATTGTTCGCCCTATCGCATGGCGGGTAATGTGCTTCGTTGATGGAGGTGTCGATGCGGCGATATGGCAAGGTGAATGTGCGTATTGGTCTTGGCCTGGTCTTGTGCTCGGTGTTGGGGGTTGGGGTGGTGTCGGCCAAGGTGCAAGTGTTGCCGGAGACGACGTTGTTGGTGGAGGGGAAGAAGCTCACCGGCCAAAAGCGCTTGCTTGGCCATCCGGTTGTGAAAGAGCTGCTCGCATCGTTTGAGCGGGCGGAAGCAGCTTTAAAAAAAGAAGATGTGGATTCCCTCATGGAGTTTTATGCGCCTGCCTATGATTACCATGGATTGAAAGTAAGCGATGTGCGGCGGGTGTGGGGTGAAGTATTCGAGCATTACAAGGCTCTGGAGTCCCTCCATCTGTTCTCCGATATCAAGGTTGTACCGATGAATAATGAACTTCGCCTGGAAGTGACTTGTACGGGCGGGTTGTATGGCACCGACGAACGCACGGGGAATCGCATCACACTCGACAGCTGGTTTCGCGAGGTTCACTATCTGGTAAAGGAAGGCGGTGTGTGGCGATTCCTCGGGAATGCCGGCGAGGCCCCGGCTGGTGCCCCCTTCGCATCGGCTCCGCACCACCCGCTCTTCTAACCCGCATTATTTACGAGGCGTGAAACATGCGTCCTCCGGGCGTCGACTTCAGCCCCGTCTTGCGAGACCACGCCTGTCGGAGGTGAGCCATTGAAATCAGGAAGACGTGAGCAGGTCGTTTCTGGTACACTCCTTTCCTATTATGACCGAAGAAACTCTTCAATACAGTCTCCCCAAGAAGGCAATAGAAGCGCTGATGCAAGGCGATCGAGATGAAGCGATCAAACAGGTTATGCTTGAGAGCAACCATAGCCGGGAAGCGGCACGGGACATGATCGCAAGCTTTCTTCTGACGCAGCCTTCTCTGCTTCGGAGAATGAAGGATACCCAGTCCGAGACCAAATGGGGTCCCATGCGGTGGTTGATCCTGTTCCAGGCGATTGCGGTTGCCATTGGGTACTTCCTTTTTTTCCGAGACCAATGGTGAGCACACCCGCTTTGGCAGGAGTGTGACGGTGGTCTCCGACCTGGTCTTTTAGCTCTTTCTCCGAGTGAGCTCAGCAGAGTGTGGGCTCCCCGCATTCGTCGAAACCTTGCGCATTGCCCGATCTAGTTATCCAGATTTCCATGAATAGGGTGAGAGCTTTTGATGCTCCAGTTGGCCATGGATCTGAAAGCTGAAGAGGGTTCATCGTGTACAGTATGCTGCGGCATGAGAGTCCATGAGCCATATATATAGGTAGAAGTAACTGCCGAATCTGATAGCGCGGAAAGAGTCTGTCTAGAAGATCGTCTTCAGAGCAAACCACGGTTCCTGAGGCATGAGCAAATATAATGCGTCAAGCCCCTAGCAATTGCCGGGTCTCTTCTGATTAAGTATTGAGGGTTGGATTAGGTGCTTCTGCCGATAAGGGTTTCTCACTCTACAGATAAGAAACAAGGACAGATCAATTGAATTGAATGGGGCTCAGGAGATCGATGAACCTTGTCGTGGAGATTTCAATCCGGGAGATTGTTAAACGATAATTCTCTACCAGGGATGAGATGTTCGAAACAACGGACAAAACCAGCGGGCAAGGTGGGATATTTGTCCAATGCGCTTCAGATATCGCCGAAGGCACAATAATTTCACGACATAAATAAAGACAATGCAGAATACAGTCAGCAAGAGCCAGGTGATGGCTGATCACACGGTCACGGTGAGTCGCCTTGAAGAGGTGGTCTCGACGTCGGATGAGTTTGATCGAGTCGTCTCGCAGGCCTTGCCGGTCCTATTGGATCGAGCCACGGGCTATACCAAGCGATTTCTACGGGAAACCGGCCAGTGGAATGACGATATCGAGCATGAGAAATTTGCGCTCCGTTGGGGATCTGAATATCTTGAACGGTTTCTGGTCTGTGGACGCAGCGAAGTTCCCTGTCGGCCATTGTTCCTGTTCGACTCATTGGTCGCCAAGCAGCATAGTAAGCCGGAGCCGTTTTGTTATCACCCGGACCTCCTGAGACCGCTTGGGAGGTTTCTCGATGGGCTAGTTGCAAGAGCGGTGGTCAGCCGTGATGCGCTGATTGCGTTGTATCGCCACTCTTATGGATGGGGTGCCGGGGAAGTGATTGCAGTGACCGGGCTCAATGGGCTGGAAAGCCAGCGCATCTATAAGAATTTTCGACGATGGCGTGAGAGTGGATGGCAACGAACGATGGATGAGATCGGTCTCACGAAGACGGAGCTGGGAGAATTGACCAGTCAACAACAACGTCATCGTCAGCGATTCAATGGCGAAGCAGAACGCCTGATCAGGGTTGCACAGGCACATTACCGAAAAAGTGAACCGGATCATTATCCCTGTCTTTCGCGTGCACAATGGAGAGAAATGTTCACTCAAGGCTACGGGTGCGATTACCGAATTTGGCACCTCGCGTTGTGCCTCGACTGTATGCAGACCGCTTGGGGATTGGGCGCTAGCGGGTCGTTGACCGAAGAAAAGCCACGTCTGGAATTGTTAGTACGGCCCTAAGTAGGTCTCTGGCGTAGACAGTGCTTGAGCATGAAGATAGAGAAAGGAAGTCAGGAGGCTGATATGGGTTACGAAGAGGATATCGAAGCCTATCGAACGCAACTCCTTCAATCATTGAGCAGCCCAACCAGCCGCTCGGTCTCTGGCGTGTCGGATCCGATACAGGTTTATGTGAACGAGCGGCGTGTTGGACAGCTTGAAGGCGCCGGGATGGATGCGACGTTGCATGTCCAGAGCCTCGATCACATCGAGACGATACAGCTCCGAACGGAAGACGGAACTCTCCTAGGCGGGTTAGTGGCGCCTGAATATGGGTATCGGACGAGCCGCATTCTGCTTTCGTCTGATGCGGTCGAGCTGTGTGTCCACAATACTGCGCAAGGCGGATCGCTCAGCGCCGTGTTTGTTCCTGCACCGAGTTTCTGGAGTCGGATGGGGAAAACCCTTGCCGACATAGCCGACAGGCTGGCGATTCGGCGTCCTGACACGGCGATCGCTCACAGTATGCGAACCGTCGCCTTTACACAAGCCCTGTTGGCGGTCATGGTGGTTGGATTGGTGCTTGATCGAGTGGCGGTCTGGATGGGCGCGGAACAGATGTTGACTTTTGGTGTAAAGCCAGAAGCTCTCCGGACTGTCTCGGTTACTGAAATGGAAAAGCTCGAACAACAGTTGGGCGCACTTGCGCGGATGCAGGAGAAGGTCGGGGAGGCCTTGGATTCTCAACAGAAAGGGATGGCGCAACTTCATCAAACGATGGCGAAGCTGTCGTCGAGTCAAGAGTCTGTGGCGTCCAGGGTCGTCATGGCCAGGGAAGAGAAGGAAGAGATGGAGAAGCGCCAGGCAAGCCCTGAACCTGAGACGGATCGTGCGACACCCCATCCTGCCAGCAGAGGAGTGGTGGATCAAGAGCAGCTTGAAGTGGCGATCAGAAGCCTCACCGAAGACAATGCCAAGTTATCAAGAGAGGTGGCCAGTCTGGAAGAGCGTAATCAGACTCTGACGGCCAAGCTTCAGATTGTCAGCGTCAACGCGTCAAAGGCCGTCGATCCAAACCCAGAGCGTTTGCTGGCGACTCAAGGAGATGTGGCGAGAAAAAGCCAATCATTGCAGGTGGCAGAGAGTCTGCAGAGCTCTCAGACCCAGCCGTTCCTCTTCTGGGTGACCTTCAGTGAGGGAACAAGCCAGGAAAGTATCGACCAGTGGGTCAATGAAAAAAATGGTCATAAGGGGTCAATAAACGAAGGTTGGCAGGAAGTACGGATTGTTCCCCCGGCAGTCCCACCCAATCTCTTCCTGGAGCAAATCAGAGGAGAGAAAATCGTAAAGGCCGCGCGGATCCCCGAGTAAGAGAGTGCTCCGCGCGATGGGCGTTGCCCTGGTAGCGTTGCGGGAGACTTGGTACGTCGCGACGGCCCATAGAGGTCGAGATCTCTCCGCATCGTTGATCGCCATGGTTACGCATGAGGGTTCTTGTCCGATGCAAGCTCAAATAGCTCCACGAAAAGTCATGAATCAGTCCCCCATCGGACGGGTAGCCGTTGTAAGGCCGAACGGCAAGTCAAGTTTCTGCAACTGGACATATTTCGGTGTGATCCGAGAAGTTTTGTCCGTTGAGCCCAAAGGTATGCGGTGCGTAGCATAACGTTCGATAGGAGAGGAAATCCAAGCAGCATGAACGTCTCAACGAACGGCACATCAACGTTCAACCCTCAACCATCTTTAGGCAGCCATGATCAACCAGGCCCGCCTCACTAACGCCTAGACAAGCTGACGACTGAATGACCCGGTCGATTACCAGAGGAAGAAAGGAAGACTCATGAGAATCGCACAAGTGGCTCCGCTGTGGGAAAGCGTTCCGCCGAAACTCTATGGTGGAACCGAGCGAATCGTTTCGTACATTACGGAAGAGTTGGTCGCCTTAGGGCATGATGTGACGTTGTTTGCCAGCGGCGACTCAGAAACGACCGCGCGTCTTGAAGCAATCTGCCCACAGGCTCTTCGGTTGAATACCGGCATCTTCAACCGCGATGCTCCACTGATGATGCTGCAGGAACGAGGCCTTGGATCGGCAACCGACTTCGACATTATTCATTCACACTTGGATTTCAATGGATTTCCGTTGGCGCGGAGAAATCCTGTTCCCGTCGTGACGACGCTGCATGGCCGCTTGGACCTTGAGGAACTGGAGCCGGTTTTCCGCGAATTTTCTGAAATGCCGTTGGTCTCCATATCTGACTCCCAACGCCGGCCGCTGCCCTGGGCTAGCTGGGCCGGGACCGTGTATCACGGACTCCCGCGAAATCTGTATGCGTTTCATCCTCAGGCTCAAGGATATCTGGCCTTCCTGGGGCGGATTGCTCCTGAAAAACGTCCGGACCACGCGATCGAGATTGCAAAACGAGCCGGCCTTCCCCTTCGCATTGCGGCAAAGGTGGATCGTGCAGATCGGACGTACTTTGAAGCTGAAATTGAGCCGTTACTCAGTCATCCCTTGATCGAGTTCGTCGGAGAGATCTCCGATGCAGAAAAGGATGAGTTCATCGGCAATGCCATGGCGGTGGTGTGTCCCTATGACTGGCCGGAACCCTTCGGGTTGGTCCTGATTGAGGCGTTTGCCTGCGGAACACCGGTGTTGGCGTATCGACGTGGTTCAATCCCAGAAATCATCAATCATGGGGTCACCGGCTTTATTTGCGAAACCGTTGACGAGATGGTGGATGCGGTGGGCCAGGTTTCCCTTATCGATCGAAAGCAGTGCCGGGCTACATTTGATGAGCGATTTACCGCGGATCGGATGGCCCGTGATTATGTGGCGCTGTATGAACGTCTGCTGCTCGAAGATGGAGCAATTCAAGCCGCACAAAGCATGGCTTTCGGGCGGTCCAACAATGGGGCTTTCAAGACCGAGCCACACAAATCTTTTGGAAGAGGCCGACATGTCTGAGACGACTGCTGATTCTATTGAAACCCCCTCGACCCCAAGCCGTGGGCGAGGCTGGGAGTTAGTCAAGACGAAAGACTTTGGCTTCTTATTCGCAGGCCAGACGATCTCACAGATCGGTGACAGCCTTAACAAAGTGGCGTTGCTCTGGTTTGTTTACGACTTGACCGGATCGGCACTCAAAATGGCGGTGGTCGGGTTGCTTCAAACCCTCCCACCTCTCCTGTTTGGTCCACTGATTGGGGTGTATCTGGATCGGGTTCGAAAGAAGCCGGTGATGATCGGGGTCGATCTCCTTCGCACTCTGATGGTTCTCTTGATCCCGGTACTCTATGCCATGGAGGCCCTGACGCTCGATCGGCTCTATGTTCTTGTATTCGCCACAGCAATCTTCTCGACCGTTTTTGGGCCGGCTTTGACTTCTGCCGTTCCACTGATCGTGCCGAAACATCGCCTGGTTGCCGCCAATGCGCTGATGCAAACGACCACGAATGTAGGACTCCTGGTGGGTCCTGCCGTCAGTGGTCTTGGCATCGCGCTCATCGGAGCCCAAAACGTGCTCTATGTGGATGCAGCGACGTTCTTTGTCTCTGCCTTGTGCATATTCCCCATCCGAGTGTCTGAAACCCTTGATCATGCGCGTCTTGCGAGCAAAGGCCTGACGGAAGGCATTACCAGTGATTTGCTGGCGGGTTTCCGCTTTGTGTTCGTCGAACAGAAAACCGTGATGCTTCTCATGTTAACGGCCACGCTTTATAGCGTGGGCATCAGTGCCTTCATCTTTTTGTTGCCGGTCTTCGCAAAAGACGTACTCGGGGTCGGTCCGATTCAACTTGGGTGGCTCTGGTCGGCGCTTGGCGTCGGGATGTTACTCGCCTCCCTTAGCCTCACGTCGATCTCGAAGGGAGACGTACCGTGGCGTCTGCGATTCATGTCCGGCGCCTTGGCGATCGGGGGTATTGCTGTGGCTGCACTCGGTTTCCTTGACGCACCTCTTGCGGCCGGAGCCGTGATTGCCGTGATCGGAGGGAGCACGGCCATGTTTACGCCGTTAGTGTGGACAATGCTTCAAGAACTCACGCCCACGCATCTGCTCGGTCGAGTGTTTACAAGCTTTGCCACGGGGGGGATGGCGTCGTCGATGGCTGGAATGGCGGGGTTTGGATGGGCTGCGGATACGATTGGCCCTGCTGCCAGCTTGGGAGGTATCAGCGCCATTCTTTTGCTGACGGCTGCTACCGCATGGTTTTTCAGTTTCTATAAAGCGCACGCGCGAGGTTTAACGGTTGCCACGGCCGGCTCGTTTCCTTCTTAAGCCGGTCCCTGCCCACATAGAGAAACAGAAAGTCTCACGGCCTCGTCACGAATCGTTCCTAGGTGTCGATCACAATCCCGGCTAGACAGAATTCGAGCAGCCCCCTGATGAACAGGGGGCTGCATCCGGGTCTATGCAGATGACAGGGAAGCAATAGCCGGTTAGAATGCGTGGGTGAGCTTCAAAGGATGAAGTTCACGAGGAGGAATCGTGCGATGACTAAGTCATCACGAGTACTGATCGTTCTCATTCTCAGTCCGTACTTGATCTGGTCGATGGGTGGGCGCTCTGAGGCGTCCGATGCCCACGAAAAAGAAAGTGCGTCGGAAAAACCCACATCTTCAGGGACGTCCCAGCCTCCGGTCGCCTCTGATGGCCCACCGACGTCACCCAAACCGGCTCCAGAGATTATGCCTCAACTGTCTGGTACTCCTGCACCGAAGAGTGACGCGTCGACCGAGCACAAAGAAGTTGCACCGGAGAAGCCTGGGGCCGGCTCGTCACAGGCACCGGCTGGATCCGACAGTCAGCCGACCGCACCGAAACCGGCACCGGAAGCAAAACCACACCCGCCGGCTGCTCCCGCACCTGCTCCGAAAGGGGAGGCCTCAATGGAGCACAAAGAGGTTGCGCCAGAAAAGCCTGCATCCGACAGTCAGTCGACAACACCGAAACCAGTGCCGGAAGCGAAGCCGCAGCCGCCGGCCG
>CAZAKX010000018.1:30145-35077 GCA_964485915.1 uncultured Nitrospira sp.
AGTCAGTCGACAACACCGAAACCAGTGCCGGAAGCGAAGCCGCAGCCGCCGGCCGCTCCTACGATGAAGGCCGACCTTCCACCTGATCATGAAGTGAAAGACAAGGAGCCGGCTCTCAAGAAGACACTGGGATCGCTGATTCTTTCGGTCAAGCTTGCACTGATGGGGGATTCGAGACTGTTCCACTACGAGATCGAAGTGGAAGATGATGAGCAAACGGTTACCCTCAGCGGGCGTGTTTCGACTGAAGAGGAGAAGGCCACGGCGAAGGAAGTGGCGCAGAAAGTCCATGGCGTCAAGAACGTCGTCAACAAGCTCACCGTGGAAAAGGATCTGGCGAAAACATTGTCGAGGAAACAGGATGACGCCCTCACCTCTTTGGTTAAAGAACGGTTCTCCAAGAGTGCCACGTTAAAGGCAGCCAATTTTGAGGTGAAGACGGAGGAGGGGGTTGTTCTGCTTAACGGAACAGTCCGTTTCCAAGTCATTGCCCTCGAGGCGGCTGAGGCTGCTCGGCAAGTGCCAGGGGTACGCGCCGTCAACACCGAAAAAGTGCGGCTGGAGGGCGAGGGCTGATGCAGGGCCGCCCAGGCCACTTCTCTCGCTCTCCCACCATAGTGGAGAAAGCAGATAGCATCGGGGTCGAGGCTCGTCCATTACTCCTCACCCGCGACTTCGGACTGGTCTGGTCCGGACAACTCATCTCTCAAATCGGCGACGGTGTCTCCAAATTAGCCCTGCTGTGGTTCGTCTATGCTGTCACCGGATCACCGCTCAAAACATCGGTGATCGGGCTGTTACAGACCATTCCTCCGATTGTGCTGGGGCCCATTATCGGGGTCTATGTCGATCGGCTTCCGAAAAAGGTACTGCTGATCACCAGCGATTTGCTACGCGCCCTACTGATCGGGTTGATCCCATGCCTGATTCCTGTTGAGTCTTTTACAGTATCGGTGCTCTACGTCTTAGTTCTGCTGCACGCAGTTGCCTCAGCGGTGTTTGGGCCTGCTCTCACCGCCTCCATACCGGCGTTTGTACCGAAAACACAGTTTACCGCGGCCAATGCGTTGCTCCAGGGCACCACGAGTCTCGGCATCATCTTGGGTCCTGCGATGAGTGGATTAGGTATCGCTGCGTACGGATCACAGGAAGTCTTATGCCTCAATGCCGCGACGTACGTGATTTCGGCCGCGTGCCTCATGCTGGTCCGTTTTGGCAAGCCTGTCGCAATCACGCCATCGCTTGCAGCGACGCCGACAATGTTGCAGGATCTCGTCGAGGGGTTTCGATACAGTGTGGTCACCCAACCTGGGCTGTTACTCCTCACTGGTACCGCAGCTCTCCACACGTTCGGTAGTAGTGCGCTGAACGCGCTTTTCCCGGTGTTCGCGAGAAACATGCTGGGGCTGGGACCGGTCGAGGTCGGGTATTTATGGTCGGCACTCGGTGTGGGATTGCTGCTCACGTCCATTGGGCTTCTCTGGGTGACCAATTGGATGGTCAAAGATCGCCTTTGGTTGATCGTGGGCACGAGTGTGATGAGCGGTGTCGCCCTCTATGCGTTGACATGGACAGGCGATCCGTACGTGGCGGGTCTCCTCATGGGACTTGTCGGTTGTGGGTTAGGCTCCTTTACGCCGATTGCGTGGGGAATTATTCAAGAGGTTGCACCAAGTCATATGGTCGGGCGCGTCCTGGGGCTCTATGGAACCGGCGCCATGACCGCCGCTATCGGTGGAATCTCTGCGTTCGGTTGGATCACGGAACAGCAGGGACCAGAAACCGGCCTGCTCGGCATAGGGGTTGTGCTATTGCTGTCAGCGTTGGTCGCCGCGCGGATGAGTCGGGCGACCGTCGTCACATAGTCAGGGGAATCGTGTATGAACGACGTGATTCGATGGAATGATCAATATTACATCCTGGCGTCATCCTCGCTGGCCGATGCCCGCACCGAAGTCTTGAAGCATGGAGAGACCTTCGCCGTGTTCGATCGGTACGGCGATATGCACCAGGTCCTTTCTGGTCCGCAGGGGCTCTATCATGAAGGGACGCGCTTTCTCTCTCGATTCGAGTTGGCGCTTGGCACCCAGCGGCTGATACTGCTCAGCGCTTCAGCAAAAGAGGATAATGCCCTCTTTACAGTGGATCTCACCAACTCAGACATGATGTTGGAGGGACAACGGCATGTCCCGCGCGGGACGCTCCATCTTTCCCGTACGCGGTTTCTCTGGCAGGGCACGTGGCACGAGCGTATCCGTGTGCATAACTATGGAACGACAAGACTTCCGCTCTCGATCATAATCGGACTCGATGCCGATTTTGCCGATCTCTTTGAGGCGAGAGGACGAACGCGACCACGTCGTGGACGGCGCCTCAAAACCGTTCGATCAAAAACCGGACTCGTGTTCGGGTACAAAGGGCTCGATGAGACCATCCGTCGTACCCATGTGCGCTGCTCGCCGGCTCCGAAACAGGTGATGGCCGACGGATTCAGGATTGAGTCGCGCATCCCTCCGCACACCGGCCTGACATGGGAGATCGCCATTTCCTGCGAGGTGAAGCAGCGAGGGAGCCGAGTTGTTCGCACCTACGATCGGGCTCAGCATGAAGCAGCGGGTGCATTACGAGAAGCGAGCGCTTCGGATGCCCACATCTACACGTCGAATGAACAATTCAATCACTGGTTGAACCGGTCGCTGGCCGATCTCCACATGTTGGTCTCAGATACACCGCAAGGACTTTATCCCTATGCGGGTATCCCCTGGTTCAGCGTTCCGTTCGGCCGAGACGGCATCATCACCGCGCTGCAAATGCTCTGGATGAATCCTGATATCGCGCGCGGGGTCCTGGGGTTTCTTGCAGCGACGCAGGCGACGGAAGCTCGTCCGGAGCAGGATGCGGAGATCGGCAAAATATTGCACGAGACCCGTCAAGGCGAGATGGCCGCGCTAGGGGAAATCCCATTCGGTCGCTACTACGGGAGCGTCGACGCTACCCCATTGTTCATTGTTCTGGCAGGCGCCTACTATCAACGAAGCGGCGATCGTGAGTTTCTCGCTACCCTCTGGCCGCATGTTCAGCGCGCACTCGAGTGGATCGATCAGTCCGGCGATCCAACGGGCATGGGTTTCACGACCTATGCGCGGCGGTCTGCCAAGGGCCTCGTGCATCAAGGATGGAAAGATTCACACGATTCCATTTTTCATGCCGACGGGACAGCAGTGGAGGGGCCGGTTGCACTGTGTGAGGTCCAGGCCTACGTGTATCGAGCTAAGCGAGCAGCAGCAGATATGGCACGGGTTCTGGGGGATCGCGATCAGGCCGATCGTTTGCTGAAAGAAGCGGATTCACTTCAGGAACGATTCGAGCGGGCGTTTTGGTGCGAGGAGCTAGGCTCTTATGCTCTTGCGTTGGACGGGCGGGGGCGACCGTGTCGTGTGCGGTCATCGAACGCGGGTCATTGTCTGTATGGGGGTATCGCCGAGCAGAAGCGTGGGCTACGGACGGTGCACGCACTCTTGAGCAAAGAATCTTTCAGCGGTTGGGGCATCCGAACGATTGCGACCTCTGAAGCCCGATACAACCCGATGTCCTACCATAACGGGTCGGTGTGGCCTCACGACAACGCCATCATCGCGGCCGGCATGGCGGCATACGGCGACAAGCAAGGAGCCCTGAAGGTGTTGACCGGAATCTTCGATGCCAGCCTGTTTATCGCCCTTCATCGGTTGCCGGAATTATTCTGTGGATTCTCTCGACGTCCCGGCGAAAGCCCTACTCTCTATCCGACGGCGTGCTCTCCGCAAGCCTGGGCAGCCGGCGCTGGGTTCCAGCTACTCCAAGCCTGTCTGGGCTTGCAAATCGATGGTACTCGTCGCCTCGTCAGTTTCGACCGTCCCGTGCTTCCACCGTTCCTTGAGCGGGTTCAGATTCGGAACCTCTCGGTCGGAACCGCCCGTCTTGATCTCGTACTCGATCGACATGAGAGTGAAGTGGCGGTGAGGGTTGCCCGCCGAGTCGGCGAGGCAGAGGTTGTGCACGTGGTCTAGGCTGGCCTCGAGCGGCAGACCTGAATCCTTCTCACTCATATCTCAGTGCTTCGATCGGATTCAGCTTCGAGGCCTTGTTGGCCGGATACAGGCCGAAGAACAATCCCACAATCAGAGAGAACAGAAACGAGGCCACCACGGCTTCGGTGTTGATGATGGTCGGCCAGCCGATCATGGTGGTGAGCAGCAAGGAGATACCGATGCCTGCGGCGACGCCGAGCACTCCACCGATTGCCGTCATGATGATCGCTTCGATAAGAAACTGCAGCAAGATGTGCGCGCGTTTGGCACCGACGGCCATGCGCAATCCGATTTCCCTCGTCCGTTCCGTCACAGACACCAGCAGGATGTTCATGATGCCGATGCCGCCGACGATCAGCGAGATCGACGCGATGCTCATCAACATGAACATCATGGTCTGGCTCGTGCCGGCGATCGTCTTCGCGATGTCCTCCATCGTGCGAATCGTGAAGTCGTCTTCTTCGGATTGGTGCAGTCGATGCTTCGCGCGCAGCAGATCTTTGATGTCGTCCGCGACTGCGGGGATTTCGTCCCGGGTCGTGGTTGCCACCAGAATGATTCCGACGGTTCCTAAAAACTTCGTCCCCAGGACTTTGCGCTCAGCTGTTGAGAATGGAAGCACCACGAAGTCGTCTTGATCTTGCCCTGTGATGGATTGGCCTTTCGAGGCCAGGACACCGATGACTCTGAGTGGAACATTTCTGATACGAATCTCGCTTCCTACCACCTCTTCCCCTGGCTCGAACAGATTCTGGACAACCGTTTTGCCCAAAACGGCGACTTTGGCCGCTGAATCGAGGTCAGACTGAGTGAAGAAATTCCCGTGGGCGATGGGCCAGTTCCGAATATCCGGAAAGACAGG
>CAZAKX010000019.1:0-33570 GCA_964485915.1 uncultured Nitrospira sp.
ATGTCATGCCTCCTGGTTGTCCGGAGGAAGAGGACTTCACACTATTGGAACCCTGCACCGCCTGCCATGGGGCCAGGCTGAGACCGGAAAGTCTCTCCATCAAGCTGGCAAACCAGTCGATTGCCGAGGTGACCAGCCTGTCGGTTCGCGCCGCTGCTGACTTTTTTCTCTCGCTGAAGTTCACCGATCGAGAGCTGGTCATCGCGCATCGGATTCTCAAAGAAATCCGCGAACGGTTAGGGTTTCTCGTCAATGTGGGGTTGGACTATCTGACGCTCGATCGGGCGGCGGCGACATTGTCCGGGGGCGAGGGACAGCGGATTCGCTTGGCGACGCAAATCGGGTCTGGGCTGGTCGGGGTGTTGTACATCCTGGACGAGCCTTCTATTGGATTGCACCAGCGCGACAATCGTCGGTTATTGCAGACGTTGCTCAGATTGCGGGATCTCGGCAATACGGTCGTCGTGGTTGAGCACGATGCCGAGACGATGCAGGCAGCCGATCATGTGCTTGACATGGGGCCCGGTGCCGGTTCCCAGGGCGGGCATGTGATCGCGCAGGGGACGCCTCAGCAGATCATGGGCGATCCCAATTCGCTCACAGGCCAATACCTGCGCGGAATCCAGACCGTGTCCGTGCCGAAGCGACAGCGGAAGGCGAGGGGAACACTGTTCGTGGTCGGGGCCCAGAAGCACAATCTGAAGAATGTCACGGCGCGAATTCCGCTGGGACTCTTCACCTGTGTGACGGGGGTCTCCGGATCAGGCAAGAGCACACTTGTGCTGGAGGTGCTCTTTCATTCGCTCTCGCAACTGCTCTACCACAAGAAGCCGAAAATCGATGGGTGCAAAGAGCTCAGAGGTGTCGATGCGCTCGATAAGGTGATCGACATCGATCAATCACCGATTGGGCGGACACCGCGGTCTAATCCCGCGACCTATACAGGCTTGTTCGGCTACATCCGTGATCTCTATTCCAATCTGCCGGAGTCTCGTGTCCGTGGCTATAAGCCGGGGCGCTATAGCTTCAACGTGAAGGGTGGGCGCTGTGAGGCCTGCCAGGGCGATGGACTCATCAAGATCGAAATGCATTTCCTTCCGGATGTCTATGTGACCTGCGAGGTGTGCAAGGGGCAACGGTACAACCGGGAGACCCTAGAAATTCTTCACAAGGGGAAAAGTATTGCTGATGTGCTGAATATGACGGTGGACGATGCACTGGAATTCTTTGAACACATTCCGTTGATCAAGACGAAGCTCCAGACCCTGCACGATGTCGGGCTTCACTATGTGAAGCTCGGCCAATCGGCGACGACGCTCTCCGGCGGCGAAGCGCAGCGGGTGAAGTTGTCGCGGGAGCTCTCCAAACGTGCGACCGGTCGCACGATGTACATCCTCGATGAACCGACGACAGGCCTCCATTTCGCCGATGTCCAGCGGTTGCTGGATGTGCTGGATCGACTTGTGGAAGCAGGGAACACGGTGCTGGTGATCGAACACAATCTCGACGTGATCAAAAACGCGGACTGGATTATCGACCTGGGTCCGGAGGGCGGAGACCGCGGTGGCGAAATCGTGGCGGAAGGCCCGCCGAAAGAAATTGCAAAGGCGAAACGGTCCTATACGGGACAGGTGTTGAAAGAAGCGGGGGTGTAAGGGCGGATCGTTCGAGAGTCGGCATGATGCGATGGATAGTGGTTGCAATTGGTTTCTTACGCTTAACCGAGTGCGATTCTGAAGCGCGATAAGAATCGCATGCCATCGCACTCGGCACTCTTTCGGCCGTCATCTCCTCACGCCTACCATGCCAACTCCCGAAGATCCATCCCTTCCACCCCCGTTGAGGGGGAAGGAGAAAGATGTCCATTTCTGAGGCAGAGAAGCAGTTTGAGGCCTATCGTCACCATCTCAATTACGAAGCTACTCGTTTAGCCTGTTATGTCGCGTTATATCGAAAACTATATGAACGGAGGAATGATCGCCTCCGAGAAATGAATCTTGCTCCAGCATTTTTCTTAACTGTTACTGATGCTCTTTTTTCTGCCATCATCCTGTGGACTGACAAACTATTTGATGAAAAGGGGCAGCGGGGCATTTTTGACTTCTTGGCATTTGTGGAATCCAACCTCAATCTGCTTGCGATCGAACAGCTAAGGCGTCGGAAAAACTATCCCGAAGGACATTGGATGTTGGATAGAAACACCATCACGCTTCAGACAATCAACGCGGACCCTGAACGCATCAAGAATCTTGACTGCCTAAGAAGCTTTGCAATACGCAGAGACAAGTTTCACGCACATTTTGACAAGGTGTACTTCTTTAATCGCAATCGATTGGAAGATGAAGCGCCGCTGGTGTGGGGTGACTTTGAGAAAGTCATCGAGGTCCTCTCTGATATCATCAACCATTACTCAACTGCCTATGACGGAAATGTGTTTGTATTGACTCCTGAGAATATCAACGACCTTGATTACCTATTGAATCATTTACACAGGACTATGGATTGAGCGGATGGTGATGCTGCCATACTTGCTTTACGGCAATTACTCTAAAGCGAACGGATCGGTAGGCTGACGACCCTCTTGTTCACGATCTCCAACATCTTCATGACCTCTACAGTCAGTTGCTAGATCCTTCTGGTAATGGAGCATTCGCTTTCCCGCCGGACGATTCCAAGAGACAATATTCCAGCATTGCTGAAAAGAATGATGAGTTCATTCGACGCAGACTGTCGCGTTGCTGACGATTTCGAACGTGTTCATGACCATCGCCTGGTATGGTCATTTGAATTTCAAGAATTCTCGTCATCTCGACGCTTTCCTACCTAGAACGGGATCATCCAGATATGATATCTGCTCCAATAGTTGTCTATTATCATGATAATTGACAATAGAATTGTCTAATATCATAATTCTAGATCATGGATGTTCCACGGATTCTTGACCTACCCAAGCTTCTTTCAGCCAAGTCCCATTTCCTGTTTGGTCCCCGGCAGACGGGGAAAACGTTCATGATTCGCCGGCAGTTTCCCAAGGCGAAATATTACAACCTGCATGAGACCGACACCTTTCTGAAATTTAACCAAGCACCACACCGGCTGCGACAGGAGCTCACCGGCAAGGATAAGCTGGTCATCATGGACGAAATCCAGAAGTTGCCGCTCCTCCTGGATGAAATCCAGGTGCTCATCGACGACCGGCAGGTCCGCTTTCTGTTGACAGGGTCGAGCGCGCGGGCGCTCAAGCGTAAAGGGCTCAACTTGCTAGGCGGCCGCGCACGAACGAAGCGTCTTCATCCGCTATGCTGTCGGGAACTGGCTCAGGAATTCGATCTGGTCAAAGCCCTCGATCGAGGATTGCTTCCCTCGCTCTATTTCTCTGACTCACCCTACGAAGATCTCCAAGCGTATGTAGGGACCTACTTAAAGGAGGAGATCGCAGCCGAGGCGGTGGTTCGCAACCTGCCTGCGTTCAGCCGATTTTTGACCGTCGCAGCGCTCTGCAATGGGCAGATGCTCAATTATTCGAAGATTGCGAGCGACGCCCAAGTTCCCAAATCCACCGTATTGGAATACTTTCACATTCTGCGTGACACGTTGGTGGGAGACGATTTGCCGGCCTGGAAACGAACTGAAAAGCGGAAGCCCTTGACGACTGCGAAGTTCTATTTGTTCGACATCGGCATTGTGCGGCACTTACAGCGGCGGAGACACCTCCAAGAAGGCTCGCCGGAATTTGGTGAAGCATTCGAGGCCTATCTCCACCATGAGCTGAAAACCTATTGTGATTATGAAGGGGTGCCGGACTTGGCCTACTGGCGTTCGACGTCGGACTTTGAAGTGGACTTCATTCTGAACGATCGTACCGCTATCGAGGTGAAGGCCAAAAAGAATGTGTCAGACCGGGATCTGAGGGGCCTCTGGGCGCTACGACAAGAACGGCTCCTGAAGCATTATGTCGTGGTGAGCTTGGAAACAGTCCCGCGCCGTGCAGATGGGATCGAGATTCTTCCCTGGCAGGACTTTCTGGACAACTTGTGGGACGGAGTTTACTCCTGAAGAAAGGCGAGAAGAGGTCCAGCACGGACACGCAGCCATACCCATCACATGGGGCCCGCTATTCGAAGCTCCATCCCCTTGCGAACAACTTCGCTGCTTCACCGGCTATTCATGTAGATCCTTCCAGCAAGTGAGCATTTCCTTTCTTGTCGCATGAATTCAAGGGACAATATCCCTACAATTTCCAAAAGAAGGAGGAGTGCGTCCGATGCAAACCGTGGCGTTGCTGACGATTTCAAACGTGTTCATGACGCTCGCCTGGTACGGCCATCTGAAGTTCAAGGAATACCCCTTGTTCACGGTGATTGTCGCGAGTTGGGGGATTGCCTTTGTCGAATATTGCTTCCAAGTGCCGGCCAATCGGATCGGCCATGGGCAGTTCACTGCGGCGCAGCTCAAGACGATTCAGGAGGTCATCACGTTGGTTGTATTTTCGATTTTCTCAGTCGTGTATCTGAAGGAAGCGCTGAAGTGGAACTATGTGGTTGGGTTTGCCCTGATCGTGGTGGCGGTGTTTGTTATTTTCAAGGAATGGTGAGTCGCGCGTGATGTTTTATTGAGCTTCTTACAGTTTGTGAGGAGCGCTCTGGCAGAACTGTGGAGTGACGCGAGCCGTATGGGTGCATGCGGGAGGGAGTGGGTACGATCCAGATGCTGGAAAGAGGTAATGCGATGAGTAAAAACGTTAGCCAAATCTGTAAGAAGGAGATCTGCAAGTTATTGACAGGCCATGTGCAATCTCCCTTGAAAAATATGCGCGAGGAAGATTTTAGAGCCACATTGTTATCCATGTTGCGGAGACGCTTTAAAGAGACCGTCCCTGCCCTTGTTGAGCCCGTGTCCGGTAGCCGAGCCGAGCGACTACTTCAAGGGAAGAAATCAATCGAGGACAAAACAAGCCGCGTTCATGCGGAGGTGAAACTAGGAGACGATCAACAAAATGGCAACGAGAAAGATCGGATCGATCTTGCCGTTTTGAGAAGAGCACATGTGCGGTTCATGGTAAAAAAGGGGGTGACAGACGTTCAGGCTTCGATACGGCCGAAAGATGTTGCAGTGTTGATTGAGGTGAAGGCTGCTCCGCTAAACCACTCTTCTACAAAGAAAGGCCTTGAGAACGACATTGAAAAGCTGGCCTGCTACTACAGGCGAAATCGAGTCCAGCTATGCTTTCTCGTGTTCATTGATAAGTCGCTATCACTAGGACTGGTTGATGATGGGAAAGACTCAGGTCGCATTCAGAACTTTGAGAAGTTTCTTAGGGAAAAAGTTAAGCGGCATGTCAAAGGTGTACAGATATACTATCTCGGTAGGAAGAGTGAAAGTTCCAGGAAAATCGTCCCGAAGCCATTCACCATGCGTGCTGCCTAAGGGCGTCTTCTCGCTTTTTGAGCCGCAATAGATCTCCCTAAGATTCAGTGTCAATCGCGCGCCAAGCATAGCGGCATAATCTTTCCGTTTGATCAGCTCGCTTCACTCCCGCTTGAAGGTCATTCGTGAGACAACTACAATATCGCGACACTCATCCCGACCCTTGAGCGAAGGGAGATATTGGTATGCCGAAGGCGAAGAAGACCGAATCCAGTTCAAAGACTGAGAGTGCCGCGAAGAAATCGACGCCATCAGCTCCGGCTGCTCCATCTACCGCAGAAGATTTCGAAAAGCTCGGTGTCTTTTATATGGGCCGGCCGTACGATCTCGCCACGAAGCAGGCCAAACCGGGATGGCTCCTCTACGACTCGAAAGATCTGGTGACACATGCGGTCTGCGTCGGCATGACGGGCAGCGGCAAGACGGGTCTCTGTCTGGCGCTGTTGGAAGAAGCAGCGATCGACAACATCCCCGCCATTATCATCGATCCAAAAGGCGACCTCGGCAATTTGATGCTGACGTTTCCAAGTCTCAAGGGTGAAGACTTCCAGCCGTGGATCAATGAGGACGATGCGCGCAAGAAAGGCTTGTCGCCGGCTGACTATGCCAAGGGCCAAGCGGAATTATGGGCCAAGGGCCTAGCTGGTTGGCAACAGGATGGCGCGCGCATTCAGCGGCTGCGGGATGCCGCGGATATAGCGATTTACACGCCGGGCAGCAACGCCGGGTTGCCGGTCTCCATCCTGAAATCGTTTGCTGCACCGGCTGCCGATGTGCGGGAAGATGCGGAGTTGCTGCGTGAGCGTATCAGTACAACGGTCACGAGTCTGCTCGGCTTGCTCGGCATCGAGGCCGATCCGATTCAGAGCCGCGAGCATATTCTCCTGTCTACGATTCTCGGCCAGACCTGGAAGAAAGAAGAAGATCTCGATCTCGCGTCATTGATCCAAGCCATCCAATCACCGCCGGTGTCGAAGATCGGCGTGATGGACGTCGATTCCTTCTTCCCCTCGAAGGATCGCTTCGCTCTCGCGATGAAGTTGAACAATCTGCTGGCTGCTCCAGGCTTTCAAGCCTGGCTCGAGGGGGAAGCCCTCGACATTCAGTCGCTGCTGTATACGTCGGCGGGTAAACCGCGCCATGCGATTTTTTCTATCGCGCATTTGAATGATGCTGAGCGCATGTTCTTCGTGACGCTGTTACTCAGCCAAATGGTGGGATGGATGAGGGCGCAATCGGGCACCACCAGTCTGCGTGCGTTGCTCTACATGGACGAGATCTTCGGCTACTTCCCACCGGTCTCCAATCCACCTTCGAAGTTGCCGTTGATGACCTTGCTCAAGCAGGCGCGCGCGTTCGGCCTCGGAGTGGTCCTGGCGACGCAGAATCCCGTGGACCTTGACTATAAGGGGCTGGCCAACACCGGCACCTGGTTCATCGGACGGTTGCAGACCGAGCGCGATAAGGCCCGTGTTTTGGAAGGGCTGGAAGGTGCGTCGACCAGTGCCGGGAAGAAGTTCGATCGGGGGCGGATGGAGCAAACATTAGCTGGTCTCGGTAGTCGCATATTCCTGATGAATAACGTGCATGAGGATGAACCAGTTGTGTTCGAGACGCGTTGGTGCCTGTCGTATCTCCGGGGACCGTTGACGAGGACGCAGATCAAGACGTTGATGGATCCGGTAAGGCGTGAAACGTTAAACGTGAAAGGTGAGACGTCCGAGGCGAACCCTTTGGCTTCGAACGCTTCACGCTTCACGTCTCACGCTTCACGACCCATGCTGCCTCCGGATGTGCCACAGCACTTCGTACCGCTTCGCGGTTCGAAACCGGAGGGGAGTGAGCTGGTGTACGCCCCGATGCTGCTGGGTTCATCACAGATCCGTTTCTCCGATTCGAAGAGCGGCGTCGATCGTGCGCAGGAGGTGACGGTATTGGCTCCCATCGAGGACGGACCTGTCGCGGTGGATTGGGATAAGGCCACGGCGGCGGAATTGGCCATGGCCGACCTCGAGCGAGATCCAGAGGAGGGAGCTCAGTTTCTTGCCGTTCCCGCCAGTGCCGGCAAGGCCAAAAGCTATACAGATTGGAACAAAGATTTTGCAGGCTGGCTATTCAGGACGCAGAAAGTCGAGTTGTTCAAGAGCCCCAGCACCAAGGACGTGTCTAAACCAGGGGAGTCGGAACGAGACTTTCGAGTGCGGCTCCAACAGACTGGCCGGGAGCAGCGTGATCAAGGGGCTGACGCACTTCGTCAAAAATACGCGTCGAAGATTGCGACGCTGCAAGATCGCATCAGGCGGGCTGAGCTGGCGAAGGAAAAGCAGCAGACTGAGTCACGCGCCAGTCAAATGCAGGCCGCGATTTCAGTCGGGGCGTCCATCCTTGGCGCGTTTATGGGGCGGAAGACGATCAGCGCCT
Source organism: uncultured Nitrospira sp. (assembly GCA_964485915.1). Lineage (GTDB taxonomy): Bacteria > Nitrospirota > Nitrospiria > Nitrospirales > Nitrospiraceae > Nitrospira_D. The sequence goes on from CAZAKX010000019.1 coordinate 7,849, forward strand.
CGAACATCGGTCGCGCGACGACTGCGATTCGAAGCGCGGGTCGGGTCATGAAAGAGTCGAAGGATGTCGGAGTGGCGGAGGAAAACGTGGCCGCCCTTCAACAGCAGTTGGCTGATCTTGAAGCGCAATTTAAGGCCGAAAGCGATACCTTGGCCGCCGCAACCGATCCCTTGAATGAAAAACTCGAAACGATTTCGATCAAGCCCACCAAGGCCAATATCGCCGTGAAGTTGGTGGCCCTCGCCTGGACACCGCACTGGCGGGACAGCAATGGGCAGCTTACCGCAGCTTGGCAGTGAAACGAAGCCATAGATGATCAGATGCTGTTGTAGCGCCTAAGCGCTTTCTTACGGCGCAGCCGTATTTCCTCTCCGGAGCCTTGCCTGAGTTCCTATCAAGTTTTTTCATCTAAGTGCCGAAAAAGCAACGACTTGGTTTGTTCGCAACTCCGCCTCCTGGCGGTACAAGCGACGAATGACGACACATCTACCTCAACAACCAACCATGCGATCGGCGCTCACTCCTGTCTTGCGGCTCTGGCATGCTTTGCCCAAAGGCCATTCGTTGGATGACGAGGCCTGGTCTCGACGTCATCGTGGAATTGTTTGGTTCTTGTGGCTGCACGCAGGGGGCGTACCAGTGTTTGGGTTTCTTATGGACCGATACGTTCTCCTGGGTTCGATAGGAGGACTGATTTTGACGGGGCTTGCCAGTCTGGCAACGAGTCGGGCTTTGGCCAATCGGTTCCGTGCGGCTATAGCGACGGTTGGTTTGATCTTGGCATCGACGTTACTCGTGCACCTGTCCGGTGGTTTTATCGAGGCACACTTTCATTTCTTCGTGATGATGGCGGTGATTGTTTTGTACCAAGATTGGATGCCTTTTCTAGTGGCTCTCATCGCAGTGGTGGTTGATCACGGGGTAATCGGAACGTTAGCCCCGGCGATGGTCTACAACCATTCCACGGCCCAGCATCATCCTTGGCACTGGGCGCTCATTCACGGTGGATTCATCCTGGCCGAGTCTACCGCACTGCTCATTTACTGGCGAGTCAATGAAACGGTCCAGGTGGATCTGTCTCGGGAAAAGGAGAGAGCCGAAGCGGCCAGTCGAGCCAAATCACAGTTTTTAGCCAACATGAGTCATGAGATTCGAACGCCGATGAATGGGGTGCTGGGCATGGCCGAGCTGCTCCTACTGACGAACCTGACGGACAAGCAGCGACGCTACGCGGAACAGATTCGTGGGTCGGGCACGCAGCTGTTGCACCTCATCAATGACATCTTGGACTTCTCGAAAATTGAGGCGGGGAAGATCGTGCTTGAGCACAACCCATTCGATCTTTCTGTGGTGATGGCGGAGACGGTGGAATCCTTTCTCGAGAGTGCTCGCACCAAGGGGCTCAATCTGTCCTACACCATTGAAGAGGGCCTGCAAACCAAAGTCGTGGGAGATGCACACCGACTACGGCAGGTGTTGACCAATTTGATCGGCAACGCCAACAAATTTACCGAGTCAGGGAGTGTGACTGTTACGGTACTAGGCATTCCAAACGTGCCAGGAGGGTTCAAGATCGTGGTGCAGGACACGGGGATTGGAATCTCAGAAGAGGCTCAAGCGGTACTCTTTCAAGAGTTTTCCCAAGCTGACGGATCCACCACGCGGAAGTACGGAGGGACCGGTCTGGGGTTGGCCATCTCCAAACGTTTGGTCGAAATGATGCAGGGATCGATCGGGGTGCAGGGGGCCATTGGGAGTGGCTCACGGTTTTGGTTTACGGTCCGGTTTACTGTGCAGGCAATGGAAGGTTCCTCTTCTAATCGGAGCGCCGGCTATGGGGATCGAGTTGCCGCGTAGCTCTAGGTCGAAAGGAGAATAAGAGATGGAACTGCATACACTTGGTTATGATCGCAAGAAACTCTGGTCCGTGAAGAGTCGGCCCAGGATCGATTCGCGCCGCACCCTGGTGTTGCTGTTCGGACCTTCCAGCCTTCTTGATTCAGCCGATCCTCTGGGCGAGCTGATCAAAGACTATCCCGAATCGATCGTGATCGGTTGCTCAACCGCCGGGGAAATTTTAGGAACACAGATCTCCGACGAGAGCGTAAGTGCTGCCATTGTGCGATTTGCCAATACCGATATTCGAATGGCCAGCGCACCCGTGCCGTCAGCGGAAGGCTCGTTCACAGCGGGGCAAGAGATTGCTCGACAGCTGAAGGATTCACGTCTGAAAGGAATCCTCGTGCTGTCGGATGGCCTCAACGTGAACGGAAGCGAGCTGGTACGGGGGCTGAATTCGCAGGTCTCGTCCTCAGTCGTGGTCACTGGTGGACTGGCGGGAGACGGGGATCGATTTCGCCGTACCTGGGTGCTGCAAGATCGTCGACCTCAATCAGGTTATGTGACTGCGGTCGGGTTCTATGGTGATCGCATTCGGATCGGACATGGGTCGAAGGGTGGCTGGGATCGATTCGGGCCTGAGCGGCGCGTGACTAAGTCCAGAGGGAACGTGCTTCTTGAGCTCGATGGTCGCCCAGCCCTCCAGCTGTATAAAGAGTATCTCGGGGAGCGCGCGGATGGTTTGCCGGCCACAGGTCTGCTATTTCCTCTCGCATTGCGGGCGAATCAAGCGGATTCCAAAAGCCTCGTTCGAACGATTCTCGCAGTGGATGAAGGCCAACAATCACTGACTTTTGCCGGTGATATTCCGGAAGGAGCGTTTGCGCAATTGATGAAGGCGAACTTCGATCGGTTGGTCCAGGGGGCCTCAGAGGCGGCTTCGTCCACCACACTGTCGGCTGACGGCGACTCGTCCACTCTCGCCATCGCCATCAGTTGCGTCGGGCGTCGACTCGTATTGGGAGAACGAACGGAAGAGGAAACTGAGGCGACGCTGGATGTGCTTCCCAAGGGGACACAACAGGTCGGATTCTACTCGTACGGGGAAATTTCTCCGTACACGACGGGAACCTGTGATCTGCACAATCAGACGATGACGCTCACGACCCTGAGCGAGGCGGCGTGAGTTCGTATGCACCCCTTGCTGGCACGGCAACTCAAGCGGTTGGGTCTCGATGGGGAGCATCCAGCTCCGTCGCCGGAGGTGTGGGGTGAGCTGCTGGAGAGAATCAGTCGTAGCTATCTGGAGGCCGATCAGGGGCATGCGCTGTTGGAACGGTCGCTTGCCCTCTCTTCAGAGGAAATGCGGAATCTCTATGCGCAACTCAAGCAATCCAGCGAGACCCAGCTGGCTCAGGAGCGCAACAAACTTCAGGCGGTCTTGCATGCGCTGGGAGACGGACTCTGTGTCGTGGACGCCGCGTGGAAGATTCAGATGATGAACCATCACGCAGAGCAGTTGTTCGGAGAGTCGGCTCAAGCCCTCCTCGGTCGCCCGGTCTATCGGATGATCTCTCCGGGGCCGGAGGAATATCGAGAGGAGTGCCTAATCACCGATGCCACGCTGCCTACACTTGCTTCGGGCGAACCCTATCGCACGGATGATGGCCTCCTGGTGACGGCAGCCGGTCAGCTCATCGCCATCTCCCTGGTGGTGACCCCGATGATCTCGGACGGAGCCGTCATCGGCGCCGTGCTCGTATTCAGAGATATTACCCGGCAAAAACAGGTCGAGCGCGAGCGCCAACAGACCGAGGGGGTCCTGCGGCGAATCCAAGCAGGATTATCCGAGTTGGCCAAGAGCCCGCAAGTCTATAGCGGCAACCTGCAAGATGCGTTTCAAGCGGTGACGCGAGTGGCTGCGGAATGCCTCCACACGGAACGTGTCAGCATCTGGTTTTTTACCGGCGATCGATCGGCCATCCAATGTGCGGATCTGTATCGCCTCACAACGCGAGAACATGCACAGGGTGTGGCGTTGAGCGCCACCGATTACCCGAGCTACTTCGGTGAACTCGAGACTGAGCGCATCGTCGCAGCTGATGATGCTCAGACGGATCCGAGAACGGCGGAATTTACGGCCGGTTATCTGGCCCCACTTGGCATTACCTCCATGCTCGATGTGCCGATTCGCTCGGAAGGCAAAATGATCGGTGTCATTTGTCATGAGCACATCGGACCCATGCGATGCTGGACTCTTGAAGAACAGCATTTTGCGGCATCCGTCGCCAATACCGTCGCCTTGGCCATAGAGGCTGCGGACCGACGAAAAGTGGAACAGGCGTTACGAACGAGCGAAGGGCGTCTGACGACGACGGTTCAGAGTACCAACATCGGAATTTGGGATTGGGATCTCAGCTCGAACAACGTCTATCTTTCGCCTGAATGGAAACGGCAATTGGGGTATGAGGATTACGAGCTCGACAATACGTTTCAAGAGTGGGAAAGCCGAATTCACCCCGACGATCACGATCGTTCCTTGAGCGCCATCGAGGCGTATCTGAGCGGACACGTCTCAGTACTCGAAATCGAACATCGTCTTCGCCATAAGGACGATTCCTATCGATGGATTCTTTCCCGCGGGACCATGATCAAGAATGAAGAGGAGTTGTCGTCCCGCATCGTGGGGATCCATATCGATGTGACCGATCGGAAAGCGGCAGAAGAACTCCTCCGTCAAGCGAAGGAAGCCGCTGAAGCAGCCAGTCGAGCCAAGAGTCAATTCCTGGCCAACATGAGCCACGAAATTCGGACGCCCATGAACGGTGTGTTGGGAATGGCGGAACTGTTACTTCGCTGTGCCCTTGGCGATAAAGAACGTCACTTGTCCGAATCTATCCATCGCTCCGGTACAGTCCTGCTCGCTATCATCAACGACATTTTGGACTTCTCTAAGATCGAAGCGGGTAAGTTACAACTGGAGACGACGCCGTTTGAGGTGCGGCGAACCATTCAAGAAGCGGTCGATTTGTCAGGGCCAGCCGCGGAAAAGAAGAACCTGAAACTTTCCTGGAAGATCGACGACAAGGTGCCTCTCTACCTACTCGGAGATCCAACACGCCTGCGACAAATCCTCGTGAACCTGGTCGGAAACGCTGTCAAATTTACCGAGCGGGGCCGGGTTGAGGTGTCGGTGATGCCTGAGCGTCAAAAGGGGGAGCAGTATGGACTGGCGGTCTCGGTGCAAGACACCGGCATCGGCATTTCGCTCGAGGCTCAGGCGCATATTTTTGAGGCCTTCTCGCAAGCCGATGGTTCGACGACGCGGAAGTATGGTGGAACAGGCTTAGGCCTGGCGATCGTCAAGCAACTCGTCATCCTGATGGGGGGGGATATCGAGCTCCAAAGCGCTCCTGGAGAGGGGACCAGATTCAGGTTTACTGCGTATTTCAGGCGATGTGACATGGCTCAGAAACCGTTACCGTCCCCGGCCACTCGAACTGTCGGTAAATCTACACCCACCGACCATCGGCCACCTGGTCCAACAACTGTGCGGATCCTGCTGGTCGAGGACAATCCCGTAAATCGTGAGGTTGCCTGCGGCATGCTGGAAACGCTCAATTGTCACATCGATACAGCTGAAAACGGGCGAGAAGCGGTGGCTGCGCTTGAGACAACCGAATATGCGCTTGTGTTTATGGATTGCCAGATGCCGGAGATGGATGGATTGACTGCGACTCGGTTGATCAGGGAACGTGAGGCCAACGCAGAACGACCAGCGAACAACACTGCGGATTGCCCCAGGCGTAGAGTACCGATAGTCGCGTTGACCGCCCATGCCATGCAGGGAGACCGAGAACTCTGTCTCGCTGCAGGCATGGATGATTACCTTACAAAACCCTTTACTCTGGCACAACTGGAACACGTCTTAACCCGATGGCTTCCTCGGAACGACGCGGAGAAGAGCGAAGGCGATCGCGCATCGGCCACGCCATCGGAGAAGCCCATGGGCGGTGATCAGCCGACTCTTGCCTCAAGGGAAGGAAAACTCGATAGCACCACGGTCGCGCCTACGGTCATTGATCGATCGGCGTTAGATGCCATCCGCGCGCTGCAGCGCCCTGGGCATCCTGACATCGTCGCTCGCATTGTGTCGCAGTACGTCGAGACGTCTCGGGAGATGGTTGAACGAATACGCCGGGCGGTTCTTTCGAAGGACGCGGCTGAGTTGCGCGCCTCCGCACACCGTCTGAAATCGAGCAGCGCTCAACTGGGGGCGGCAGCGTTGGCTGCCGACTGTCGCGAGTTGGAGATGATGGGGGCAAGTCAACAACTTGATCGAGCAGGAGCAGTCTTGGGCCAGTTCGAGCAACACTACGAGGCTGCCTGCGCTGCGCTTCAAGAAGAGTTGGCGAAAGCGAGATTGGTGGCATGACACACGAACGTCGCCCAACGGTGCTGATCGTCGATGATGATACTGTCGCCCGGCTTCTGGCTCGTGAGGCGCTTGAACGGTCCGGCTGGTCGGTCGAAGAGGCAGAAAATGGGCGACTTGGTGTGGAGTCGTTCATCCAGCATCACCCCGATCTGGTGCTGCTGGACATCATGATGCCAGAGATGGATGGGTTCACGGCCTGTGCCGAGTTGCGCCGATTACCTGAAGGCAGGCATACGCCCGTGCTGATCATGACAGGACTGGAGGACTATCAGTCGATTACCCAGGCGTACGATGCCGGAGCAACTGATTTTATCGTCAAGCCGATCAATGGCCTCTTACTGGGACATCGGGTGCGTTACATGTTACGAGCCGGCCAGGCCATGCAGGATCTACGTGATAGTCAGGTCAAGTTAGTTCAGGCTCGAGATGCCGCGCTTGAGGGTGCGCGGCTCAAGTCGGAGTTTCTTGCCACCATCAGCCATGAGATTCGAACTCCGATGAACGGGATCATCGGCATGGATGAGTTGTTGCTTGAGATGGACCTGACACCAGAACAACGAGACTGCGCAGAAACGATTCAAAGTTCCGCCAAGGCGTTGCTGGACATCATCAACGATATTTTGGACTTTTCTAAATTGGAATCAGGCCGGGTCACGCTCAGTCGAGAGGAGTTTGCGGTTAAAGCGCTCGTTGAGAGCAATCTAGAACTATACAAGGAACGGGCCAAAGAGAAGGGTATCGATCTCCATTATGAAATTGCAGCCACAGTCCCATCGAAACTCTCTGGCGATCCAGCTCGACTCGGACGTCTGCTCTCGGTCCTCATGAGCAACGCTGTGAAGTTCACTGAACGCGGAGAGATCTGTGTGCAGGTCCACCCTTGTCCTCAGTCGCCGGGTGGAGAGGGGGTACGACAAGGGAAAGATCTCAGCCGTATCCGATTTAGCGTGAGAGATACCGGGATCGGGATTGAAAAGCTCGACGCCGAGCGGTTGTTCCAACCGTTCGTGCAAGCTGATGGGTCCTATCGACGTACCTATGGCGGGATGGGGCTGGGGTTGGCACTCGCCAAGCAACTTGTTGAGCTCATGGGCGGGACAATGAAGTTCGAGAGTGAGATCGGGAAGGGAAGCACATTTTGGTTTGATCTTTCACTTGATCACGTCGCTGAGGGTGGCTCTTCGGCAACGTCGCTCTGTGCCTTGGTGTATGTGAAAGAAGCCGTCAGTCACGCAGTCCTTCTGAGAACATTGGAGCGACTCGGGTATCACGTTCACAGCATTGAGGCGGCTAAGGAACTCCAGGCTTTGGGGCGGGAACTGGCTCCGACTCTCTTGATAGTGGAGATCGAGGTTTTTCAATCGGCAGCAGAGCTTGCCTGCGTACGTCAGCTCAAAGAGGGCTTTTCACAACTTCAAGTTATTGGGCTCAGGGACGATTCTTCAAGCGGTGCTGTTCCCTCACGCATGCCGTTTGAGATCAGCGGATATTTAGAAAAACCTTTGACGGTCGAAGCGATCAAGGCTGCTGCAACAGGTAGTTCAGGCACTCACGCTCATTGACCTGCCTCCCCAGATCTCCAGACCGCACCACTTTCACGACAGACTGTTTATCAGGTTGGTGGAGAGGGGGAGTCTGCCGCGATCAGTGCTTCTTGTCCTTTTGCATGATCTTATCGGTCCAAGCGAGCAAAATGGCAGAAGCCAAGAAGGTCATGTGGATGAAGATCTTCCATTTTAGATGCTCCGGATTCTCATTGGCCACGTCCACAAACCCTTTGAGCAAGTGAATACTGGAAATACCGATCAAAGAAGCCGCGAGTTTGATCTTGATGGTGCCGGGATCAACGTGGGTGAGCCAGTCAGGTCGGTCTGGATGGTGTTCCAAATCTAGTTTGCTGACGAACGTGGCGTATCCTCCAATGACGACCATGGTCAACAAATTGGCGACCATCGTCACATCAACCAACCCTAGGACACCGAGCATGAATACCGTTTCGTCCATCCTGTTGATGTGGATCACCATGTCCCAGAGTTCGTGAAGAAACTTGTACGCATAGAGCAGCTCCGCCACAATAAGACCGGCATACAGCGGGGCTTGAATCCATCGGCTGGCAAAGACGATGCTCTCAAAGAAGGCTTCGACTTGATTGCTGGCAGAGTGAGAAGTTTTGGGCGAAGGTTTCGTCTCTTGGGTGTTGAGTGAACGAGAGTCTGACATACGGGCCTCCTGATTGCAGCGCGATGTATCCTAGTCAGGGAGGCCTAGACTGTCAATTCAGTTTCCCGCAATCCCGAGGTCTTGAGGAGTTGGGTGAGAGCGTCCGATACCCTTACGTGGGGTCTGCGGAAAAACTTGCCAAGTCTCTCGCTAAACTGGTGGCGCGATCACAGGCATCCTTGATCTGTTCCGCACAACGGTGAGGCGCTTCGTCAGACGGCAACCGGGTGAGTAGGATGTCCGTGAATCCGTTGATAGAGGTAAGCGCATTATTCAAGTCGTGCACAAGTTTTGGCAATGATGGGGGCAAGACTGCGATGGGGAAATGAGACTGTGTGGCTTCGGTGAGTATGTTCGATGAACTGACTCTGATCAAGGCACTTTGAATTGCTAGGGTGAACTCCTCCGGTGAGAGTAGAACATTGGGTAGTGTCTCGTGGGCGCCGGCTTGAACCGCCTGAAGCAGTAGGGCCATATCCCCCGTTTCTGTAAAGGCAACCACCGCGCCAGAAGGGGCAGCCCGACGAAGAGTACGAACGGCATCCGGTCCACTACTGTCTGGCAGCGCCAAGTCAGTAAGCACCACGGCGATCTCGCGATGGACGAGATAATTCAATCCTTCCTGAAGAGAGGACACGACCTGGGGAGTGGGTGCGGCAGAAAAAGACGTTGCGAGAATATCTTGGAATCTCTGAGCCAGCGCCTTCTTTGGTTCGATAAGAAGGACGGAGATCGAGTTTGGCACCGATGCGGACATAACAATCCCTGAGTGCGCTAAATGGAGCTGTTCGGCATTAATCTGACAGGACTAGAACCGGTGTCCGCCGATCATGAGAACGGCTTCGCCTCCTTCTTATCGGAATGATCCCTTCAACTCTTAACCCTTTAGACCATGTGCAGGCATTATTAAGAAACGAAGTGAAACTGCGGAGAGCCTAGGAAGGGCATTGATGCCGAGTGCCAAGGCTATTCTGGACTAGTCCGCCTCCACAGATAAATGCCGGCCGGAGCCTTTGAAGCTTCCTGCATAGAAAGCCGCAATCTGCGATCGACGCCCAATATTCAATTTGGAGTAGATATTGGCGAGGTAGTTCTTCACGGTCTTTTCGCTGAGACGCAAGTCCTGAGCGATCTCTTTATTCGTGAGCCCTTGAGCGACCAACGGTAATAAACGTTGCTCCTGGGGAGAGAGGAGGGGGCGTTTCGAATGCCCAGGTTCGCGATACACATTTTTCAGCCATCCCAATGTTTGGCTTGTTAAACGAGGGTCGATGAACGCCTGGCCGGCGGCTACCGCACGAATAGCGCGGATGAGAGCCTGAGAAGCGATGTCTTTCAGGATGTACCCATGAGCTCCGGCAAGAATCGCTTCGAGCACCGTATGATCGTCGGCAAAGCTTGTCAGGAAGAGCACGCGAGTCTGTGGGCATTTCACAAGAATTTCACGAGCTGCGTCCACGCCGCTTCCATCAGGCAATCGGATGTCGAGGAGAATAAGATCGGGTTTGAAACGGAAACAAAGTTTTTTGGCATCCTCCATCCGCATGCCCTGACCCACAACCTTCATTCCCGGTGTCAGATTGAGGACTGCACGAAGCCCGATGCGCACCACCTCGTGATCATCCACGATGACCACTCGGATCGATGGAGTCTTATCCATACAGGGCTCCTTTCTTCAAGGGAACGTCAACCGTAATGGTTGTTCCTCGCCGCGGAGCGCTTTGAAGCGTAAAGGTGCCGGATACACGTTGAGCTCGAGCAGCCATGTTGTTGAGCCCATAACCGGTGGGTCGCCTGCGGGTTTGCACAAAACCGACACCATCGTCGCCGATGACTAAACGGATGGAGTTGTCGATCAAGCTCAGCTGCACCCAACGACGAGAGGCCTGCGCATGGCGCATGCTATTGCTCAAAGCCTCTCGCACGATACTGAGAAGTTGTCCGGCCAGCTGTGGAGTAATGAAAGAAAGGACGGGACTCTTGATGTCCAGCTCCGGCGCGGTATCACCGGTTCCTGCCATCGAAATGATGAGTTGATTGAGAGCCTGTCCAAAATCCAATTCCCTGGGAGTGCGCTTGATCAACAAGGCAATAAATCGTCGAACATCGACCATGAGATGGTTGAGCTGGTGAATCGCTCGACTCATATGCAGTTTTGACCGACGAGCGGAATGTTTCATGGCCAGCTTTCCCGCCTCGAGTTGCATGCCGACCGCGTACAGCGCTTGCAGCAGATTGTCATGAAGATCACGGCTCAGTTGTTCTCGTTCTTCAATCGCGAGCTTGCGCTCGGTAATGTCTTGAACTGCAGCCAGGAGCAGCGGCCCGTCGTGGCCGGATAGTTCGACACGTGTTGCTTTGACCAAAACCCAAATGATTTCTCCAGATTTCCTGATGTAGCGCTTTTCATAGGTATAGCTCGATCGAACGCGTCGAAAGAACTCATCGGTCAGGACGATGTTGGCGGAAAGATCTTCAGGGTGCGTGTACAGGGCGTAGGTGCTTCCGATAATCTCCTCTTCTTCGTACCCTGTCAGTTCACACATGGCCTTGTTGGTGCTGATGGCGCGCCAGTTCTCATCGAGGATGCACAGACCGACCGGGGCTTCAGCGACGAAGCGCTGAAGCCTGAGCTCGCTCGCGCGCAAGGCTTCTTCGGCGCGTTTGTGTTGGGTGACGTCTCGGAACGTCCAGACACGGCCTACGATTTCTCTATCGAGAATCTGTGGTCGTGAGTAACGCTCGAAGATTCGACCGTCCTTGAAGTGCAACACATCAAAACTTTCATTTGCGGGCTGTGCGTACAGTTCCCGGACCTTGTCCCTGAAGGCTTGCGGATCTTGCAATTGGTCCATCACGGATAGAAGCAAGGCGTCGTCGTCTTGGCGGTCGGCCAATTCATCAGGGATGTTCCAGAGTGACAAGAAACGTTGATTGGCGCTTGTGACTTTCCCTTGTCGATCGACGATGAGAAGGCCATCCGCGACGGAGTTCATGGCTGCTTGCAGAAGGGAATGGGAGCGCTTCCGATCGTCGATGTTCTGAATGACCGCAATTAAATAGGCCCGATCGCTGGGGCCGGTGTGCACAAGAGATACGGTCAAGTCGACCCACACCCAGGTATGATCGATCCGGCGATAGCGTTTTTCCATCGAGAACGAGTGACGCTTTCCTGCCAGCAGTTCAGCGAGATAGGCGAGATTCGCCTGGATGTCGTCCGGGTGGGTCAAGTCTTGAAAATTCCGTTCGAGCATCACGTCTGATGAGTAACCTAAGATCTCGCATAAGTGGGGATTTACTCGGAGAAACTGACCATCGAGTGTGAGCTGAGCGATCCCGACTCCTGCATGCTCATACAGCGCTCTCCAGCGAGCCTCATTTTCTCGAGACTGCTCTTCGGCATAGCGACGTTCCGTAATATCTTCACAGACCACCAGCACGAGGATCATCCCCGTGTGATCGTGAATTGCGCGCGCGCGCTCCTTCACCCATAACCGGGTTCCATCTTTTCGGACCTTTTGAGTTTCCCATTCCAACAGCGTGTAGGGGCTCGCGACGCAGGCCGTAAGCCGTTCCAACACGGTCCGGCGATCACTCAAGTCGAATACCTGCGCAATTGATTGACCGATAAGGTCTTCCTTTTGGTACCCGAGTTGCTCCGCTCCGAAACGATTCACCGACAAGACGATCCCGTCGGAGGTGAGGGTGAAATACATGAATGGATTGTGTTCGTAGAGGGAGTGATACCGCTGCTCGCTTGCCTTGAGCGCTGCCTCCGCCTGCTGTCTCCGCGCGATTTCTTGTTTGAGCTCAAGGACGGCCTGTTCGAGTCCTGCTGTTCGCTCGCGCACCTGGGCTTCGAGCGTGTCGTGCATGGCTTGCTGAGCCAGCTCTGATTGCTTGCGCGTGGTGATGTCTTCCACCGTACCGACCATGCCTGACAGCGATTCGTTTCCCCTGCAAAGGGCGCGGCCACGGCATGCTACCCATCGTGTGTCGCCACGTGGAGTAATAATGCGGTGTTCAATGAGGTAGAAGGTCCGCTCGTCAAGGGCCTTCGCAATAGCAGTACTGAGCCGTTGGCGATCGTCGGGATGGACGAGCGCAAAGAATCCCTCGTACGTCTCAACGAACGATCCTGGACGTAGGCCGAAGATTTCTTCGGTTTCCACCGACCAACGGACACGGTTCGTATCGGCCTCCCATTCCCAAGTCCCGACATGGGCTGCCTCAAGCGCAGAAGCTTGTGCAAGTCGACGGTCCTGTTCGGATTGAGCCAAGGCTTGCTGTAGCTCATGCACCTGCTGCCGCAAATGGGTCAGTTCAGCGGATAGGGCGCCGTCGATGCCCGACGGAGGATTCATATGGCGTGAACCTCAGTATTAGGCCGGACAAAACAGTGGAGCAAGCCCATGCTCTCATACAGGGTGGCTACTAGTTAGCACGGCTATCAGGGGAATAGCATAGAGCGCAGTGATCCTACAATACCAGAGGAGGGTACGAGAGAGTGCCTAAAAGAATGACGATGAACGAGGGTAGAGGGGTTTGAACAGTTTACGGTTTTGGGCTCCGCGTAAGGGAAGGCGCATGGCTTTCTTTCATGAACCAGGCAACGGCTTCTGTCCGGCGTTTCACATGCAGCTTGTCAAAGATGTTTGCCAAGTAGTTTTTTACCGTCTTGTCGCTTAAACGGAGATGGCCGGCGATCTCTTTGTTCGTCTTCCCTTCCGCCAACAGGGGTAGAATGAGACGTTCTTGAGGTGACAATCGAGTGACGCCCTGAGAGTTCACGCCCAGGTGCGAACTGGTGCGGATCCAATGAAGCGCCCGTTGGGTCACTCGTGGATCAAGGTAACCATGACCGGAGGCCACCGTACGGATGGCACGAATGAGGTCATCCATTCGCACATCCTTGAGGACATAACCATGGGCTCCGTTCTGGACGGCAGCCATCACTGTCGCGTCTTCGGCATAGCTGGTGAGGACGAGAATACGAAGCTTTGGCGCGACAGCCAGAAGCCGTCGGCAGGCCTCCGTGACGGTGGCATCGGGAAGTTTCACGTCCAGCAGCACCATGTGCGGGGTGAGGCGCTCAACGAGCGCGACACCATCCGCGACGGTTCCAGTCTCACCCACAATCGTCATATCCGGCTCGAGGTGAAGCAGAGCACGCAGGCCTCTACGGACCATCTCGTGATCATCAATGAGAACGATGCTGGTTTGTGGCTGTTTCATACGGAAGTCAGTATGGGTTCTAATGAAAACTCTGCCGTCACGTGCGTGCCTCCTCCTGGCTTAGACTGCATGCGTAATGACCCTCCGAGTTTTTTGGCCCGAGCTTCCATGTTGGTGAGTCCATATCCACGTGGCTGCCCGACGGCCAAGGAGAATCCGACCCCGTCGTCCTGTATCGTGACACGAATCCTCGTGTCTCTCATGCGCACTGAGACCGTCGCGCAAGATGCATGAGCATGGCGGGCACAATTGCTCAGGGCCTCTCGTGCGATATTCAGAATCTCTCGTTCCTCCTCGTTCGTGAGCACTTCAAGCGCGGTGCGTTGAAGATCCAACTTTACCCGCAGTTGGCCCGTTTGCTCATAGGTCGTGCGCAACGTATTCAGTTCAGAAGAGAGATCAAATTCCTGAACGGTGCCGGACTCCAATTCGCGGATCATGCTCCGGACCTCATGGATCAGCTGGTTAATCTGACCAATCATTCGTCCTGCAGCTACTTTGTCTTCCTGATTATTATCTTGCCTTATTTTCTGATTAGTTTCAATACCGATCCCGATGGCATAGAGGGACTGCAGCACGCAGTCATGCAGGTCGCGACCGATACGGCTGCGATCTTCTAACAGCCTGTGCAACCGCTGCTCAGTCGCCTTGAATACGGTCGTGAGTTCACCTGCGCAAGGCTCCAAGCCACAGGTGTGAAAGGATTCTTTCACTGGCCGAACCGACTGGGAGAGTGAGAGCGCCGACATTGACCGAAGCCCCCCATCCAACAACCGAAATCTTGTTTTTCCCTCAGTCACGTTCGTGTCCTCCTTTCGCGTTAGCCTCTCGCTGAATTATTAGCGAACTCAAGTCCAGCAGGAATAACGTCACCTTTTACTTCATGGCGACCAGGAAATCACCTGGCGGACCCGCCAGGTGACGTTTGTGCTCGAAGGTGGAACCATCCGCCGCCTACACTAGATATTTGGCCTGCCCGTTCGGCCCTAGTGCGGACCTAATTGACCACCACCGAAAGGAGATTGCCATGCAAGTGGTTGCGACCGAAAAGGAAATCGGTATTTCCTTCCACGAGGGAGAGTTGCTTGTAAAGACACTCGAATCAAAGGGAGAGCTGACACAGGCTTATCATTTGCGACATCGGGTATTCGCGGAACGCCTCAAGTGGGTACCTGAACGGCCTAATCGGCTTGAGGATGATATATATGATGCGTGGAGTACCTCAATTGGAGTGTTTGCCGATCATTCTAGGTTACTCGGACTTGTTCGGATGACTCAGGCACCAGTCCCTTTCATGCTAGAGAGTGAGTTCAGTACTTGTCTTATGGGAAGTCACAGAGTCAGGAAGGAAACCGATACAGCAGAGATTACGCGACTAGCCATTGAACCAGCGATTGCAGATCGTGGTCTTTCTGCACGGTTGATGAAAGTACTTTTCAAGGGGATGTACCAGTGGTGTCTCCTGCATGACGTCCGCTACACCTATATGGTGGTGGAACATAGGTTGCTACGAGTTGTTCAGCGTATGGGGTGGCCGTGCCATGCAATCGGGGATCCGGTTGCGTTACCGCCGGCTGAGGTACTCTCCATCGCAGGGTTACTCGATTTAGATGAGTTTCGACTCCAAAGCTCAATGAATCGCCCTACTACCCTAGATTGGCTTTCCACGACGACGTCAACCGCAGGACTAGCGAATAATCAACCTCAAGCATATCGCCAAGAAAGCGAGATGGTGGGATACAGTGAATTGGCAGAAAACCGACAACTCGTTCGCGCCATGTAGCTGGAGCGTACTCGGGAGCAAGTTTGAGGCTCATGCTCAGAGCACTGGTGCGAAGGCCTACATGGCAGATGGCAACCCGTGGAGTGCCGGTAGGCCATGTTCTATCGCAGTTGCAACGGCCTGGGAACGAGAAGTCACCTGCAGTTTGGAAAAGATGCTTTCGATGTGGAAGCGGACGGTTCGTTCAGTGACTCCGAGGATCTTGCCGATCTCCCAATTGGTTTTTCCGTTCTTCATCCAATTGAGAATCGTGACTTCTCGCGAGGACAGTTCTTTGACGCATCGATCTGTTTGCGGGGCGGTCTTTGATGCGGTCCGCAGAAGGGCCATGTGAATGTAGTACCCCAGGTATTCAACGAGTGGAACTAGACGTTTTGCATCGAGCATTTCTTCGCTCGCAAACGAACAAAATGTGGCCACTCCACATGCCTCATCAACAGAACCTGTGGTGATCCCATCGCAGAGACCGAATTGGCGTGCGGTAGCGACAAACTCTCGCTCCTTCTCTGAGGACATGTTCTGATAAATCTCTTGCCAATGCTGAGTGCCTGGCGATTTCAGGGCTGATGTGAATACCGGATCGATGTCTGCAAACCCGTTTTTCCAATACATATATAACCATTCATCCGGATAACTGGCGTTGACGACATTCCCGAACCCAGCAAATGTCTGCCCCGGGCCGAGGCGGACAAGACCCCCTAAGGCTTTCGTGAATGAGAAATGGTTCTGAAATCGAATGAGCACCTCTCGTACATCATCGGGAGTCTCTGCCTGCATCACATAATGGAGAATCTCGATGAAGCTCTGGCATTCAGATTTAGAAAGGGCATCGAACGTGTTGTGTGGAAAGGTTTGCGTAGCTAATGCAGGCGCCATGGATGAACCTCCTCGGCTATAGGGGTAACTACTTTAACCATACAAGCTCGCAAAAACAACCGAAAAAATGGCAGGGGCATTTCTTGAATTTGATAGGGCTGATTGTCTCTATACAGCCTGTTTATTATCAATCTACCCTACCCTCTTTGAAACGCATGACCAACATGAATATGCGCTGAACATCGAGAGCGATTAGCGTACTGGTCACAAATTCTGTGAAGCCGTGCGGCGGAGGGTCACGATCTTGAGGCTGATATTGCGTATGTGTTGGGTGCTCGTGGGGCTTGCCTTGTCAGAATTCCTCTTCTGGCCTCTGACCGCGCATGCCCAGGCCATTCGGTTCCAGCCGCAGGGTGCTGCTGCTGCAGGCCAAGGCAACGCATTCAGCGCCCAGGCCGACGATGCATCCGCGATCCATTACAACCCTGCCGGGATGACCCAACTTTCCGGCGTCCAGATGCTATTTAATACACACTTGGTCGGGGGATCCGTCAAGTTTACGAGTCCAGCCGGGGTCAACACCCAAGGAGATTTCGGCAGTATTATCGCCTGGCCTCTCCCGACTCAATCGTACGTTACGGCCAATCTTCGAGACCTAGGATTCCGCCATGTGGGCAACACTGTCATTGGTCTGGGGCTCACGACCCCGTATACGCTTGAGGCACACTATCCCCTCAATGGCCCATTTCAAACGGCTGTCACATCGGCCGCCCTCCCTCTCTTCGACATTAAACCCACAGTGGCGTATCGAATAAATGATCAACTTTCTATCGGGGCGGGAGCGGATATTTATACGTTCGCCAGTTTGATCGGGGAAGGCCACCTCGAACAAAAATTCAACTGGCCTGGGGGAGGAGGTATTCCCGCCGGTACGCCGGTCGAAGTCAACGGGAACGGAACGGCAGTGGGTTTCAATCTGAGTCTTCTGTACACTCCGTTCCGGAACCAAGATGGGAAGCCTCTTGTCAATGTCGGCCTGCAATATAGAAGTCAGGCCAGGACGGAGTTAACAGGGCAATTTCTCGTGAACGGAGCCGTGGCGGCTGATACCAGAATTCCCGTCACCCTTCCACAAATGTTTACTCTTGGTGTCGCCATCTGGCCGGTGCGGAACCGCAACCACGAATGGAAGCTCGAGTTCGATGTCGATTATGTCAAGTGGAAATCATTCCGATCCCTTGATATCCACTTATCGACAGGCGGCTCGCTTCCTCAACCACTAAACTGGCGCAACAGCCCTGTCTTCATGTTCGGGACGGAATACAAACGGTTGCATCCGGACATGCTACCCAACTGGGAAGTTTCCCTGCGCGGAGGCTATATTTATACGGAAAATCAAGGCCCAGACAGTACGTTTACTCCTGCCGCAGTTACTTTGAATAGTCATGGTATTACTCTTGGTACAGGCGTCCTTTGTCGGGCAGGCGGTCATTTTCTCGGGCTCATTCCCTGTGGAGGGGCCAAGGACCAATGGTATTTTCCTAAGGGCATCGGAACCTCGGTGGCGTATCTATCGTTTATCCATGAAGCTCGGTCTGTCACGGGTAATATCAATCCCACCGTCGACGGTACGTATCGACTGTGGTCCCACATGGGGACTTTTAACCTCAACCTGATCTACTAATCCAGCAAGTGCATCCCCGGCATTTAGCTGCCAAGCACCAGCTCGGCATAGCGTCGGATCTCGGCAATGTATCGCGAGTGTTCGTCGCTGTTCTGCGTCCCCATGCTGTGATCCAGCTTCTCAATCCTGGTCAGGGTCCGGTCGCCATCCTGGACTTGGGCACGATAGACAGGCGTGACCGATGCGCTTTGGATAAAGGTCGTCGGCTGGCCTCGGTACGTTCCCTTGGCGAACGACAGGTTCAGGATGGCGCTCAATACGAGGTGCGGCGCAGTATACGACCAGAGCAGGCTTCCGAGTGAGTACGCAATGACTGCAACCCGATTCGGGTCACGTTGTGGTCGGTAATACTCCACCGGCTGGATGACATGGGGATGATGGGCTATCAGCGCATCGACCCCCCATTCGATCAAGGTATGCGCGATGTCGATCTGTCGTTTGCGCGGGAAAAATTCGAATTCGTAGCCCCAATGCAAGGACGCGATGGTGACATCACAACCTTGCTCCCGGCAATGCTCGATCTGCCGTTTCAGCAGCGACAGATCGGAGAGGCCTCGCTTCGGTAGCAATTTCGCAACATTGATCAGGTACGCCTGGTCCTGCGTCGGATTCCTGCCGTTCAACCCGAATGCTGCGGAAATAAATCCGACCTTGATCCCGTCCCGTTCGAGGATCTTCCCATTGCCATATTGTGATGGATCTCGATTCGTACCGATGTCGACGATGCCGTCCCGCGCGAACTGATCGAGCGTCGCGTGCACACCCTCTGCGCCCATGTCGAACATGTGATTGGAGGCCGTGTGGATGACCGTCAGGCGCCTGCCGTTGTGACCTTTCACGACATCGAACTGCGCAAGCGAACAACACTCGATCGGGCTTTCCTTATCGCTGATGACCTCTGCTTTCCGTTCCTGGTTGGTCAGTGGAGATTCGAGGCTCGCATAGGCAATTGTGCGGTCGAAGATCAGGTCGGCGACATGCTCGTACAACACATCTTTGGAGTGTTCGAGCCCGCTTCCCGGTATCAAATCCCCCACCGCGGCGAGGCTGATGGAGCGTTCCTTTTCGAAGCCCTCAGGCAATCGGATCATGTTGTCGGCGCCACACAGGGCGTCGACGGCGGCGCCGCGCTCCGGACGAATGATCGGGTGTGCGCACTTGTAGACCCAGTAAATCTTGTCCAGCAACGTCATTTCCTCGAATGCGGTGGCAGCCCTCGCGGACGGCTGATCCCAATATTTACAGATCTCTGCAGACTTGCACACGGCTTGCAATACGAATCGAAGCACACCGGAAGTGTGAACCGCATCTGCGGGTGTCGCTGCGAAATCTTGAGGCATGCGGTCTTTCAGCGATAACTCTTCGGAGAATACGGAAACGCTTCTTTGGTCTTACCCATCAGCATATCGTCACGATGAGAATTCACAGGGGAGAAGGCATTTCTAGCTGAAGACGCCGGGAGCTGTCAATTATGGACGTGTCGAGGTGTCGGCTTGGCTCATTGAAGTGAAGTGGAATCGAGGGACTGGAATGGATACTCGGACTCGACGTCGAATACGTCGGCTGCAAATCCGCCAGGAACTTCGACCTGCACCTCTCCAGCGGAGGAAGTTTGCCTCAGCCCCAACAATGGACGTCGGTCCCGATAAACCAGATCGGAAGCGAGTATAAATGGATCGATCCCTCCTGACTGTCTTATTGGGATGTGGCAACCTGCGCCGGGTATTCGCGAACCGACACCCTGAATCCCGATGCGACGTTTAACCCGGGGACTATTTCCTTGCCAGCGGATACCATTTCGATTGGCACAGGATTTCCCTGCAGAGACAGCGAGAAGTTCTTGGGATTGATCGCTTGCGGAGGGACCGAGGGGTCGCAATTCAGGCCTAAAGCGCTGGGGCTCGACGTAACCTATCAGGAATGGATCTATGAGCCCCGGACAGTCACCGGCAACGTGAATCCCACCGTCAACGGAACGTACCACGCATTTGTCCATCTTGGAACTGTGTCGGTCAAGGTGCAGTTCTAACGGCTATGATTCATGAACACTTCTGTTGCGATCGTGGATACTCTGCTGCGACGGGCAGGCTTGCTCCTCATTATAGCTTGAACAGTTGGCTGTCAGCTCTCAGCTCACCTGCGACGAAGAGTCATGAATTATGCGGGCTAAGAGAAAGGTTCACGAGAGCGCTTTCCGGATTTCAGCGACGGTCTTGGCGTCCACACCGGCCGCTTCGCGCAACTGCTCGTCCGTCGCTTGAGCGATCTTGTCCAGGCTGCCGAACTTCTTGAGGAGCCGGTTCTGCCTGATCTCGCCGATTCCGATGACCTGATCCAGTTTGGAGCTGACCAGTGATTGGCCACGAAGCTTTCGGTGGAATGTGATTGCAAAGCGATGGGCTTCATCGCGAATGAGCTGCAAAAGATGGGTGGCCGGAGCCGTAGCTGTGAGCGAAATCGGGTTTTTTCTTCCCGCAAGGAAGACCCGTTCCTCTTTCTCTCCTCGGGCCTTCGCCAAACCAAGAATCGGGAGGTCCGGTCGTCCAACTTCCTTCAACCCCTCAATAGCAGCGGCCAGTTGCCCGAGTCCCCCATCAATTAAGACTACGTCCGGACGAGCCAAGTCCTCCGTGGTTCGATGTGGCTCATCGCGGGCGCTCCCGTATCGACGCATGACCACTTCTTTCATGCTGGCAAAGTCATTGGCACCCTGGACCGTCTGGATTTTGAACCGACGGTAGTCCGACTTTTTCATTGCTCCGGCTTCCCACACGACCATCGAAGCAACGGATTGGTTCCCCATCGTGTTTGAGATGTCGAATCCTTCAATTCGACGAGGAGGGCGATCGAGACGGAGCAACCGTTTGAGCTCGTCACAGGCTTGCCGCCCGAGCTCTTCGTCGCGTAGATGATCGGCGACGGCCGACGCCGCATTTTCTTCAGCCAGCAGGACCAACTCATGCTTGGCACCGCGTACGGGTGCCAGGACGCGGACAGCCTCTCCACGCTTATCCGACAACCATTGTTCGATCAGCGCGATGTCCTCCAAGTCGGCCGGGACCAGGACTTCTCGAGGAGGCTGACCATCTTTGTTGTAAAATTGCTCGATGGCGGAGCGGATGAGTTCGTGATCCGAGGCATCCGCCGATTGGGGCCAAAAGAAATCCTTCCGTCCGATCAGCAGGCCCCCCCGCACGAACAGGATCTGGAGGTCCACGGCGGCTCCTCGCCGCGCAAGCCCAAGCACGTCCTGGTCGGTGGCGGAGGTTTGTGTAATACGCTGTTTCTCCAGCATCCGCTCGATCTTGAAGAGGCGGTCCCTCAAGCGTGCCGCTTCCTCAAATTCCTGCCGTTCCGCCGCACCTTCCATTTTAGCGCGGAGGTCATCGAGCAGCTCTCGGTCACGCCCTTCCAGAAATTGGCGGACCTGTTTGACGATGTGATGGTACTCGTCCCTCGATTGGTTACCTGTGCAGGGGGCCATGCACCGCTTGATTTCAAACTCAAGACAGGCCCGTTCGGCAGTCCCGTTGATGTCGATGGTACAGGTAGCCAGGGGAAAGACCTGTTTGATCACTTTCAAGGTCTCACGCAGGGCGTTCGCCGGCGTATAGGGGCCGTAGTACAGAGCGCCATCTTTCTGGACGCGACGGACAATGGAAAGCCGTGGAAAATCTTCTTTGATCGGCAGTCGTACATAGGGGTACTGCTTGTCATCCCTCAACACGATGTTGAAGCGCGGTTTGTGGCGCTTGACCAGATTGCTCTCCAATATCAGGGCTTCGAGCTCAGACCTGGTCACCATTGTCTCCAGGTCGGCTACCTGGCCGACGAGCAGGCTGGTCTTAACGGTATGGTCCGTGCCTTTTTGAAAGTAGGATCGGACACGATCGGCCAATACAGCCGCTTTCCCGATGTAGAGAATCTCCCCCTGTGGATTCTTGAACAAATACACGCCTGGATGGCGGGGAAGATGGTCGAGTTTGGAACGAAGTGTGTCAGGAATCATACGTTACCCGTCGCTCGCTACGCATAAGGATACCAGGAGTCGGCGCAATAGTTTGTCCTGTTCAGAGGGAACCGGTGGGGAGTGACGAGGTTCTACTTCAGTCCGCGAACGAACGATGGACTGAATATCCCACGCGCAACTTCAGCCACCGGCCCTTTCATAGTCAGGCTGAAGTCTTGACCCACTCTGATGTTCAAGGCGCCACCGGGCATCTTCACAGTGACGGGACTTTTCACCAATCCTAAACGCACCGCGGCGCTGGCTGCTGCGCAAGATGACGAGCCGGAGGCCTGCGTTTCTCCGGCGCCTCGCTCCCAAATCATGATGAAGAGTTCCTTCGGACCGGTTGGGACAGCGAGTTGCACGTTGGTCCGCTTCGGGAACAAGGCATGGTTCTCTAAAGCCGGGCCAAGCGTCACCAGTTCTTCCCGCGACCAGGACTTGCCGGGCGGTCTAAAGACTACGCAGTGAGGATTGCCGACACTGACGCCGGTGAAAATCAGCGACTGCCCCGCGGCGTTGATGGGCTGCTGAATCAACTCAGGCACCTCCAGCGAACAGGGGAGCGACTCAGGAGCAAATGTGGCTTTCCCCATCTCGACCGTAACGGCGCTGGCGTCTCCATGTCGGTCAACATGCAGGTCGATGGTGACCAGTCCCCCCTTGGTCTCAACCGTAAAGCGCTTCTTCCTTGCCTTGCCTGTGGCGTGGAGATAGCGGGAAAAGATTCGAAGCCCATTTCCTGATTTTTCCGCTTCACTGCCGTCCGGGTTGAAAATGCGCAGGCCGAAATCGGCCTTCCTTGACGGAGCCAATGCCAAGATGCCATCACTGCCCAGGCCCCAATTGCGGTCGCAAATCAACGCAATAGTGTTGGGTGTCAGCTTAAACGTTAGATTATCGGGATCTATCACGAGGTAGTCGTTGCCAAGCCCATGTCCGCGGAAAAACCCGTTCTTCATCTCGCTTGTCCTCCTGATTGGGAAATTCACCCGATAGTTATAGGGAAGAAAGTACTTCGGGGGGCATCACATCGTCAATGTCGAGAGCCGATGGACGCTGTGTTGATACATATGACAGCACAAGGGGCTAGACAATGTTCACTCCGGTCGGCCGTTCAATCAACTCGATCTCGTAACCGTCCGGCGCATCGATGAAGATGAATCGGCTCCCGGAAGAAGTCTTCGTCGGGCCGTCCGTGATCGTAACCCCTTGAGCAGTGAGTGCCGCGATCGTCTCGTCGAGGTGTTCAACTTGGAAAGCTAGATGGACCAGATCCTCTTGGACCTTGACCGGTCCACTTGGGGGGAAACTGGTCAGTTCAATCAACTCATCGCTGTTAGGCACTTTCAAAAAGGCGAGGTGTGATCCACGGGGAGAAGTTTTCTGTTCGATCACCTCAAGTCCCAGTACGGTCGTATAGAATCGGATAGTCTCATCTAAATCGCTGACCCGCATTCTTGTATGGAGCAGCTTTTTGACCTTCATGATAGCCTTCCTACCACCGTGATTCGGGGCACGTCAACTCAAGGGATGACCGTATACGGCCAGATGGTTATGTTCATATAAACCTGGTGACAATTTATAGTGAGATTCTGACCGGTCCTGCCGTCTTTCGTAGGAGTATCTCAGCGCTGCCAGGAATCAGGAAGTTAGGCATCGGGCCGATTTCTTGATAGCCGTGTTTCCTGTAGAAGGCCCTCGCGGACTCGTTGAAATCCGACACACAGGCAAAGAGATTCTTGGCTCGTCCGAACACGAGCTGTTCGATATACTCTAAAAGCTGACCCCCGATTCCCTTTTGACGAGCGCATTCGGCCACAGCCAAGAGTTCCAAGTAGTCGCCCAAAAGAAACTTCTGTTTTAGGATGGCCACCCCTGCCACCTGCCCGTCAAGTTCGGCTACATAGCAGTCTCGACCTTGAGGGGTCGGACAAAAGATGCGGGTCCAATCACTCATGGTGTAGCCGAGCGTCTTCCAGGGATCGGATTCACTGAGTAGGTGAACGACCACGCTTCGATCATCAGGATGCATGTGTCTGATCATTGGAGTCGTCATGGATTTGGGGGCATACAGTTCAGCAGCTCACTGATGGTCAGAGGCTTGAGGCCTTTTAGAGGAAGAATATCCGTGGTCAATTGCTCGATCACCTGCTTTGTGTGCTTCCCTTTGCCGTTCGCATGAAAGACGATGATGCTGCCTGGTTTGGCTCGATTGCCGACACGGGTGAGAATCTGGTCGGCTGAGAGTATAGGATCGGGATCTCCTGATTCGATATTCCATTGGATGAACCGCAGGCCGAGCATCTTCGCCACGGCAATGGTCACATCGTTGTATTCACCATAGGGTGGACGAAACAGCGTCGCGTCGTGTGCGTAATGTTCACGCAGTAATGTGACAGGGCCAAGTATCTCCCTGCGTTGTTCTTCAGCGTCATGCATGGGGAGATGAGCGTGTACCTCCCCGTGCGTCCCGACTTCGAAAATCCCCATGCTTAGCAGATTGTCCACTTCTGCCTGATGCTTCGCCATCCACTTGCCGGACATGAAGAATGTGGCGGGAATGCGGTGCGTGATCAGATAGTCCATCAATGGCTGATCATACCCTGGGCCCTTCCGCACTGGGCAGAGATCGAACGTCAACGCAACACCAGGACAAGTTGGTGGGCCGGACTTGATGACTTGAGCGACACTCTCTACGGCAAGGAGCAGAGAGGAACTCCCGGTCAAGAGGATCCCAAGAAGTATGCCAAGCAAACATCGCCGCATAGGAGTGAGTATACCTGATCCAGCGAGGACGAATTGACCCTATAAGGATTCGGCTGTTACGGTGCTTGCTATGCACATGCCTTCCTGGAAAATTGGGCGCGCATTGGGAATTCCGATCCGTGTCCATGCCTCCTGGTTTCTGGTCTTTTTTCTTGCAACATGGAGCCTGTCGACGGGTTACCTGCCGGATAGTTTGCCTGGGCTCTCACCTGAGCGCTATTGGGCCATGGGCGCAGTCGCAGCGATTCTTTTGTTTTTCTCTGTATTGCTGCATGAACTGGGGCATTCCTATGTGGCGCTCTACTACCGCATCCCAATTGAGCAGATCACGTTGTTCATTTTCGGAGGAGTGGCTCATATGCGCCGAGAAGCGCCGTCACCAAAGGCGGAGTTTCTCATTGCCGTCGCCGGCCCTGCCGTGAGTTTCGCCATCGGTGGAATCTGCTTTCTGCTTGTCCTACTGGCTGAAGCCGTTCAACCGCAACAGGGGCTACAGGGGGTGATCATGCTCGGAGCGTTGTTGGGTATGGTCAATATGCAGCTCGGTCTTTTCAACTTGATCCCCGGTTTTCCCCTCGATGGTGGGCGTGTGCTGCGTGCCGGACTGTGGGCGTGGGGAAGGGATTTTTATCGGGCCACAAGGCAAGCCGCAGTGGTTGGACTGGCGTTTGGGGCACTGTTTGGCCTTGTCGGCCTTATTGTCGTGTATGGGGCTGCCAGCGGCGAGCTACCTACCTCCATGATGTCGAACGGAGGATGGGTCGTTTTTATCGGGATGTTTCTCTTCGCTGCCGCACTGGCCAGTCGACGCCAAGCCGTGCTGCGGCAGTCCTTAGCGACGATCCCCATTCGAGACATAATGGTGACGACTGTGGTCTCGATCCCCGCGCAATGCACGCTTCATGAAGCTGTGAATCAGTACTTTCAGG
>CAZAKX010000020.1:0-14740 GCA_964485915.1 uncultured Nitrospira sp.
GTTTCTATTAAATGCAGGTTGTTTGCATTTA
The DNA here is from genome assembly GCA_964485915.1 of uncultured Nitrospira sp. Classification (GTDB taxonomy): domain Bacteria; phylum Nitrospirota; class Nitrospiria; order Nitrospirales; family Nitrospiraceae; genus Nitrospira_D. The sequence continues at coordinate 32 of CAZAKX010000020.1, forward strand.
ACAGTTTCCGCTGTGGCATGTCAAGCAATCACATCCCAAGCCGCGTCTCTCGATCTTGCAACAGACACAGGCACAGCGATGACCTGTCCCCATCACCACCGGTAGGTGATACTCCCCACCACGGTCCGCTGTGCGCCAGGGCTGCAGAAATCGCTCCCGCTTCGCGCAAAGCACCCGTAATGGTCCTGGTTCAGCAGATTATTGACGTTGACCGCGAGCCGGTAATTCTTCCAGACATAATCCACCATCGCGTCTCCCAACACGAAACTCGGCACGTTGAAGGTGTTGGTCTCATTGCCGTAGGTCGATCCTGTGTATCGCACTCCACCGCCGATCCCCAACCCCTTGAACGTTCCGTTTTGGACCGTGTACTTTCCCCAGATCGACCCAAACTGCGCCGGTGTCTGCACGAGTCGTTTCCCTTTCTCGGCGGGATTGACCGTTTCCAGCACCTCATTGTCCAAGAACGTATAGGAGGCGATCACATCGATCCCCGACTTGAAACTCATCAATCCTTCCAGCTCCAACCCACGGGAACGCGCCTTCCCCCGCTGAACCGGCAGAAAGGTTCCAGGATCGAACTGCACGAAGTTTTCTCTCGTCAGATCGAACAGTGCGACCGTGAACAAACTGCGGGTGCCCGGCGGCTGATACTTGAGCCCGAATTCATACTGTCGGCCGGTCTCCGGCGTAAAAGGCTGACCGGAGGCGTTCATCCCGATCGAGGGCAGAAAGAACGTCGACCAGCTGGCATAAGGCGCCAACCCGCTGTCGAATAGATAGGTCAAGGCGGCGCGGCCGGTGGCCTTCTGATCGTCTTGCTCACTGGTGAGCCCCGTGAGGTTGTTCCGGATCTTGTTGCTGGTCCAATCGTGCCGTCCTCCCACTGTCAGCAGCCAGTGGTCCATGAATTTGATCTGATCCTGGATATACAGGCCGGTTTGAAACTGAGTGGTCTGCTGATCTAGAAATGTCGGAGGTGTAAGAAACGATGCACCGAAATCGTGTGGGTTGAAAATGTCGATAGGAGACGCGGCTGCAAATGTTTGCCGAGAATGCACCCCGATTCGCTGGAAGTCGAGACCGCCTACGACCCGGTGATGAAACGGGCCGGTTGCAAAGGCGCCTTGCATCTGATTGTCGAGCGCGAACGAGGTCAGGTTCCCAAAACTCCCGAAGACACCGCGTTGCACGGTACGCAGATCGGCGTCGAATGAATTGCTGAACACCGTGACATCGTCCACCCGCGTCTGGTTGTACCGAAACTTTTGCAGAAAGCTCCAGTTCCCGGGCAACTGATGCCGCAATTCATACCCGAATGAAGATTCCACGCGGTCATACTTGTCCACGCCGGGTTGCCCCGTAAACCGATGCCCGACGATACGGCCGTTGCGATTAAACCGGAGTGAACCGTCAGCAGGGATTGCTTGAGAACTGCCCAACGTGTCTTTCTGGTAATTCGCGAAGAACGTCACCTGCGTATCGGAGCTGATACGCCACGTGAGTGCCGGTGCGATGTACACCCGATCGTTCGGCACATGGTCGAATTGCGTGCCGCTTTCCCGGAAGAGACCGGTCAACCGATAGGTGAACGTATCATTGTCGGTGAGCCGTCCACCCAGATCCATCCGTCCTTCGTATCGGCCGAAATTCCCCACCAAGAATTGAAGCTCCCGGAGGGATGCTGTAGTGGGCCGCTTGGAGATATAGTTGAGCAAACCACCCGGGCTCCCTTGCCCGTACAGGAACGACGCCGGTCCCCGCAAGATATCGACCTGCTCGGCGCCGTAGGGCTCAAGGCTGTATCCCAGGGCAAAGCCTGGATTGCGCAATTGCAATCCGTCCTTGAACAACCCGTCGGTGGTGGCATCGAACCCACGAAACCGGAGCCACGTAAATCGGGGTTCATATCCGAAGGTTTCGGCTTGCACACCCGCCGTATAACGAAGCGCTCCGGCCATCGAATTGACTTCCTGCGCGTCCATTCGCTTTCGCGTGATCACCGTGATGGACTGCGGCGTCTCGATCAACGGAATATCGCTCTTGGTCGCCGTGGTCTGACTCTCTGCTGCATAGCCCCGCTCCTTCACATCTTTCACGACAATCTCTGGAACCGTAACGGGTTTCTTTATAGGAACGTCCTCCATTTCCGGCAACGGATCGGACGCCGCCACTGTTTGAGTTTCATCCGAAGGCTCTGACGTCCGGGATGCTTTCGCCACCAACGTTCCCGTGCGCTGTGCGGTCATACGAATACCGAACGGAGAATGTGACAAGAGTTTCGCGAGTGCCGCTTCCGGCGGCATCTCTCCGGAGACACCATCACTCTGGATACCTTCCGCCATCCGGTCGTTATATACCAATTGCCAGCCACTTTGACTGACAAAGGCTTCCAGCGCATCTCGAAGCGGTTGCCGCTGAATCTCAAACACCATCGCTGTGCGTTCGATCGGTGACGCCGTCGGCGATGGAGACTCAGCCCATGCGGCACTGGCCAACAAACAGACGATGCTGAGAATGACACACGATTTTCCTCGACCGCTTCCCTGTCTATCTCCTGATTGGTTCACGATGCTCCTTTCATGGCATGTAACCTTGATACCTATGCATCAGCTCCCCCGAGACTTCGTGCTCAGAGGCATACGTCTCACAAAACAACCTACAGACCTTCCCCTCGGGCGGATGTCGGACACACCCATTCCGTGCACAGTCTTTTCAACAATCGCCCATGATGAGGATGTCGGTGAAAGCCTTGCCTGCGACGCTGCGACATCTCGCAGGACAAGAAGTCCGTTGCCGCCGCTATGGAAGGCCTATGTCGCGCTCAACCGTCACTTCCGCTGCGTGCTCCAAAATACTCGACCACACCCATATTCCTCCGGCAGCCGATAGGAGAATGACAATTGCGGTTGCCAGGCTAAGAAAGACGGGTAGTTCGTCCAGGAACCGATGGGATCGTCTTCTCATGGCCCCTCCTTCCCTCAATGTCCCCAGGACCCCAATGCACTCAATCTTCCTTGGACCCACACGATGTCAGCTAGTGGCACACTTCGCTTACGTTGGACCGAGTCGCCTTCAAGGCCTGATCAAGCAAAGGTTGCGCCACGATCGATGCAAGGCGCCCGACCGTTTCGGCAAACACTTGAAACTCCTCACGCGAAAAGTGAATGGTCATTGCTCCGCTTGTGAGGCGAAGTCCACCGCAATCGCATAACACCAGTTTCATCGACTGATCCGTTCTAAGCATCTTTTCCACGTTGCAGTTCTCCTTGTCTGTGTGAGTTGTCTTTACCTGTGCGCACGGTGATACACCGGGGAGATAGGCCGGCCAGGCCGCACGAGCGCCTCCTCCCGATACCAACCACAGTTCACGCACTTCCAATGGTTCGCCTGGTAAAAATCCGTCGGCCGTTCTCCGATCAACAGTCCTCCGCATTTGGTGCAAAATCTCCTCATAGCGCCTCCCCTCCTGACACGCGTCGACGGCGGCTCTTCGCCATCGTGGTTCCGAATTGCCGGACAACAAAAAAGCCCAAGGCGTCTTCCGACGCCTTGGGCTCCGGTCTTCACGACCTCTGGCCTCACCACGTAATGGCGCAATCGATAATCCGCGCCCCTGCCACTTCATCATACTTGATATGAGTTATCAATATCATTATGTTCGTGCCGCTGTCAATCCCTGCGGGTCGACTTTTCACACCATCTCCCGCACGAAAACCGTTACACCCCGTTGTCGGGGTGCAACTTTTGCCGCCGATGCGCCCCTCGCTTGAGCCACCACATGCGCAGCGCGGTGACATACAACAGCAGTGGGACAAATCCGGCGATGCACACAATCCACCGACCAATCAATCCGAACGCTTCGCCATTGTGCAAGGGGAAGAGCCAGGCCACAAAGGTCTCTCCCGCAGTGGCGGTTCGCCAATTATGAATCTTGAGTACAGCCCCGCTGTACTGATCCAGCCAGACCATGTTGCTTCCTGCTGATTCTCGGACATCTCCAGACCGATACATCGTCATATGGTACACATCCGTAGGCTCATGAGGGATGCCGATGTAAGTGATCCTTCCATCCGGAAACAGGCTCTGGGCAAGTCCTGCTGCCTCCTCGACGGAAAGGGTTGACTGTCCTAATACAGGATGGGATCGCACTGTACTTTCATCGCTTACGTCAGCGACCGGAGAAAACGCGGACACCAGCGGGATTACATAGGTCGGGAACGCCAAATACACACCCGTGAACGCGAGCACGGCCAGCACGATTGCGCCGTACGCCCCACTGAGTTTGTGCCACTGATACTGGCGACGGATCCGGCTTGCGCCCGCAACGGGGAAGAACGCTTGCCGTACCTTCCCCGAACGAGGCCACCAGAGAGACACTCCCGTGCCGATCGATACTAGAAGAAAGATGGCGACGAAACCCACAAGGGTTCGCCCAAGCTTATCGATCAACAGCGATTCATGCAGCTCGTAGATGAACGAGACGAAGTACATGCCCCACTCACGATCCCGACTTAAGACGAATCCTGTATAAGGGTCGATCGTAACCAGATACCACCGAAACCGGTCGCGCTGGTCGGTTGGCACCTTGTGCCAGGCTATAAATACATCATGCTCATGGGATGGCAGCTCAAGACTGTCCAGCCAGCCGCCGGCAGGAGCCACCGCCTGCGCGGTCGCGACTACCTCGTTGAGCGGCTTGTAGGGACCGGAGCCGCTCGTCGTCATCTGTGCCGGATTCAACCATTCGTCGATGGCCTTGTAGAACACCAGGAAGCTGCCGGTGAGGCTCATCAATACGAAGAATGCTCCACCGAAGAGCCCCAGATAGAGATGTACACGCAACCACAGTCGGCGGAATGGATGGCGGGGAATGGACGCGACAGACGGCGAGTCAACGCGGCACGACTCGGCCACAACCGGATAAGTTGTAATCGACGTCCGATCAATCCTATCGTCCCGTTTCAGCATGTACTTGAGCCAAGGCCTCGGTGCAGAGCCAGAGTATCCGCACGGGAGTGGGTGATCAGCAGCCTGATGAATGGAAGCGTGGCCGGAACGGTATGTGCCGCCATAAGTCTACTGACGCTGATTCGGATTGAGGCCGCGAGGCGGCATCCCGTGGATTGCCGAATGGTGGATGGCCATGAAGCGCCCGCACCGCGTGCACTTAATGACGAGATCGTCCCCTTGCCATCGGGCAATCAGCTTGCCGCAGCGACACCGGACGTCCGTTCCCGTGACCGGCGAAACACATTCCTTCATGTCACCATCCTCGTGTCGTTCTTTACGGCACCATCGCGACCGACCACCACATGACCGCCGGAACTCGTAGATGTCCGTCCTACTTGAACGCCAGCTTTTTCAGCTCAGACGCTGCCAGCTCCACTTCACCGAAATCAGATTGCCCCTTAAAACTGCCTGCGATGGCCAAGACAAAGTCACCCGTCTTGCCGTCCGCCAGTGTAATGGAGACATTGGGCAACGACCCGTTCCCGGATGGCTTGAGATCGATGAATTTGATGTTGTCGAACTTGATCTTGACCGTGGCCGTCCCCCGCTTGACAGGCACTTCTCGGAGTTCATGGGGTACAAACGCTGTCTCGCTGATTTTTTCTTCCCAGTAGAAAATCACGTTTTTCAGGTCCGTCTCGACCCCTTTGGCATCCGTTGCAGAGGCATGAAACGCCTTTTCCGCTTTCCCATCCGTTTTGCCCTGGGCCCAGGCGGAGGTATCCAGCATCCAAAGCACCCCAATGAGGAGTACGGCCTGGGTTACACGCACTGTTGTCCGAGTGATCGTCCAGCGATTCATCATGGTTCTCCTTATCCAATGTCCGAATTCACTATCCGTGCCTATCCATCTAACCGATAGCTGATGGGGATGAGAATTGTGATTTGCCGTTGACCGAGCGGATGTTTCAGGCTCAAGGGTGAGGCCTTCCTCATCACCACCATCGCCTCCTCATCCAAGACCCCCCGCCCCGAGGTTTCGGCGATCTGAACCTCCATCACCTCTCCATCCTCGCGAATGACCGCCGACACGACGACCTTGCCTTCCCAATGATTCGTGCGTGCCAGTGCCGGATACCGCTTTAACTCTTCGATGCGGCTCCAGAGCGTATCCCGGAGCCAGCCGTAATCGGCGCGCGTGTCGCGATGCAGTACCTGCCGGTACTGCACCTGACGATGCTCCGCGCGTGGGGCAACCGATTCAATTGGGGCGCTCCTCTCGATCACCGATCGTTCCGATAATTCCACCGGCACTTCCACGGCTGGCGGCGAGATGACCGACTCACTGTCTGTCGATGCAACGGCCGCATTCTCCATCACCGGCTCGGCATTCGCGACCGAGTCCTTGACCATCTGAGTCGTTTCCACCGGAACGGTGACCTCCTGTTGCACCGGCGGCTGTTCGGCGATCACCGGTTTGGTCTGTCGGACGGGAGTACTCGGCTTGACCATGGGGGAAGGCGGCTTTACAACCGATTCAGCCGGCTGCGACTCCGTTCGCATCGGTGCTTCTACCATCGAGATCTCCCATTGAAACAGCGACGGCGGAAGTGGTGGTTCCATGACTTCCACCACAAGCAGCGACGCCGCGATCCCCAGACCATGCAACAGAATCGACACCAACCACCCATGGGTTTGATCGGTCGTCGTGCTTGAGCTCATGCGGCCGATTGCCATGGTGGTCATGATCGGAGTACCTCCAGACTCACTTGTCGAAAGCCAAGCCCTCTCACCTCATCCACCACCCCCACGAACCGTTCCAACACCGTCACGCGATCAGCCCTGAGCACGACCGAGGACTCACGTGGATGTTTCGTCAGCATCTCCGTCAACCCATCTCCTTGGATTGGTTCATCATTCAGAAACAGCCGACCATCGGCCGTCAGCGTGATCATCAGGGGCACGTCCCGATGGTCGTTCACTTCCTTGGCCTTCGCCAGTTCAACTGGCACTTGCCCGGTTGAAATGAAGGTGGCCGTGGTCAAGACGATGACCAACGGCACCAACAGCACATCGACTAGTGGAATGACGTTGATCTGATTCAGTTCACGCTCCATGCTGCACCTTGTAGAGAGTAAGCAGTTCCGTCACACGCCGCCGGAGAACGTTGTTCAGCACAACACATGGGATCGCCACCAGGAGCCCGATGGCCGTCGCCTTGAGTGCCAAACTGAGCCCGACCATGATCGTGCCGACCACCATCGTGCCCGACGTCCCCATCGTATGGAACGTCAGCATAATGCCCAACACGGTACCCAGCAGCCCGATGTACGGAGCATTAGCGGCCACTGTGCCGATCACGACCAGCCGTTTAGTCAATGCCATTTCCAGCAGTTGTATATTCTCGAACTGCGTCGGCGAGATCCGTCGATAATAGAGCCACCATTCTGCCGCCACCGCCAGCGCCCACAGGCTAAGCGCAACCAGCAGCCCGATAATCCCGTAATCCACCAAGTGCTTCAGTACATCCATCTTTGCTACCTCTTTCAAACATGAAAAAAGCCCATAGCCGCCGTAGAGGCGGCCATGGGCTCTGGACTCGAAGTGCTCTGGCCTCTACCGAGGACCTATGTCATAAATGGCCTCGGGTTGTTGATTTTGATAACTCCTATCAATACACACTGATGCCAGAGTTTGTCAACCCCCTCGTACCAATCAAGGTGATCAGCAGCAAATGCTGACTCAAGTTCTATAACAGTCGAGTGGGGTTATGAGTACGCGAGCTGGATTGCCGCCGCCAACACTCTGCCGACTTTCTCCTGAACAGTAGCCCGTGCTACGATGCCGCTGATGCTGATCGATACCCATACCCATCTCGACGATGCGCGCTACAACGACGACCGGGAGGCCATGATTGCCCGTGCGCGGGAAGCTGGGGTTGAAGCGCTCGTCTCCATCGGCTGTGATCTGACGACCAGTCAAGCGGCCGTCTCACTCGCCGATCAATGCCCCTTTGTCTACGCATCAGTCGGTGTGCATCCGCATGAAGTCAAGCACATCCAGGACGACTGGTACGATGAATTCCGCCAACTGGCCAAGAACAAGAAAGTCGTGGCCTATGGAGAGATCGGGCTCGATTATCACTACAATCATTCATCCCCTAAGGAACAGCGTGAACGCTTCCGAGAGCAAATTCAGCTCGCACGCGAACTGGCATTACCGGTCATTATCCACACGAGGGAAGCCCAAGAGGATACGATCGCTATTTTGAAAGAAGAGAAGGCCTCAGAAGTCGGCGGGGTGTTTCACTGCTTTTCCGGAGATGCCTGGCTGGCGAAAGAGGCGTTGGAACTTGAGTTTTATCTGTCGTTCTCTGGAATCTTAACGTTTCAAAATGCGACGGCGCTACGCGAGATTGCCAAGCAGACACCGCTGGATCGCGTGCTCATCGAGACCGATTGCCCGTATCTCACCCCGGTTCCCTATCGCGGGAAACGCAATGAACCGGCGTACGTGTCCCAGGTTGCACAGCAATTGGCGTCCATTCATGGCCCGGCTCTGTCTTTCGAGCAGATCAGTAGCCAGACCAGCGACAACGCAAAGAGACTCTTCAAAATCGTCTGAACTGGCGGTCGCGTTGCCGCTGAGACTTCGGCAGTTTCCTAGGGTTCCCTTTTTTCTCCGGACCACGGCCTGAGCGAACGTCATCCCCTGGATCCAATTCCTTATATGGCAACGCACCGGATGATGAAGAGGATGAACCACGGAGCTTTCCGGCAAACTCCTGAGCTCCCATGACAAAGGCTCCATGGGCTCTGGCAGCATTGATGATTTCATGGTCGGAACTGACCACGGCGCAATCGGTCCCATACTCTCGCGCCAACCGTTGGATGACCTGATCGGCACGCTCGCCTCGCCTGGAGTAGATCACCTGCACTCCGGCCCGATGCTCCCGTTGTTCGGTGAGGTGGCCCTGTTGCCAGCCATCGAACACGACCGTGATGGAGTGACGCTTGCGATGTCGATAGGCTGCCAAATCATGCAACAACCTTTCGCGGGAAGATTCCGAATGTCCCGATCGGATTCCGCTACCTCCCAATAGGTTATATCCATCGATGATCAGATGCGTCGGCATCCCCGACGCTACCGCGAGGCTATCCGAACAGTCAATACGGGTGCGTGCCTACGCAACCGGCGTAATTCTTGACAAGCTGCGGAACATCTGAGAATAGTTTAAAATCTCTCGTTCACGATGAAATCCATGAGGACTTGCGTTTCACGACTGCTGTCGGTTCAGCCCTATCCTCTCCTCGTGTTTTGTGTCCTCCTTATTTTCTTGGTCGAGGCATTAGTGATTCAAGTCACCTGGGCTGGGACTCAGGATCATCGTCATTCTAAGCTTTCACCCTCATCACAAAAGTCCCGCGTGAAAAACAGGGTGGCTTCCCTCGCTCCTATCACCGTCATAAATCTCCGTGCCATGAGTAGTTCCACAGGAGCCAGGCTGGTGCTCGATTTAGATCGCGAGCCTGAGGTCACCGAGCAGCAAGCGGACAATCCACGTCGTGTCATCATCGCACTTCCAAATACCTTGCTGAGTCAAGCTGCACAGACACAGGTGGAGGATGGCACGGTCCCATTTCCCTTCGTGATCACTCAGATCACTCATGCCGTCGCCGTGTCCCTTCCGACTACGGCTTTCGGGACCTATAAACAGTTCACGCTGTCCGATCCACCTCGGCTGGTGATCGATGTGATGCCTTCCCTGGAACAGAACCCGCCGCCGATTGAGGAGGCCCAAACAACACCGCCAAGGGCAGACCCTGTGAGTCCCCAGCCGACTCAACCTCGCGCAAAGAGCCATACGACGATTGTGATCGACCCGGGCCACGGGGGAAAGGACCCCGGCGCGATCGGTCTTCGACGGACTGCAGAAAAAGACATCACGCTGAAAGTCGCGCTCCGGCTCAAGGAACTTCTCCGCAAACGACCGGACGTGCGCGTGTTGATGACTCGAGATCGTGACGTGTATCTTGAGCTGGAAGAACGTGCCAGGTTTGCCAATAGTCATGGAGCGGATTTGTTCGTCTCCATCCATGTCAATTCGCATCCCTCACGCTTAGTGAAGGGCCTTGAAGTCTATCATTTTGGAGAGGCGAAGGATCAGCGCGCCCTTGAGGTGGCAGCCCGAGAGAACGGCACGCCCATCAGCAGCACCGGAGTCGGATGGCAATTTCTCGTCGCGGATCTCTTGACAACGAAAAAGATCGAGGCTTCACTGGAGCTCGCCTGGAACGCGAAAGAGGCGATGGTCACCCAGATGAATGGGCCGTACGATGTCACCGACCACGGTGTCAAGACGGCCCCCTTTTACGTGTTGAGATTTACGAGCATGCCCAGCATCCTGGCGGAGATCGCATTTATCTCCAACCCTGACGAAGAGGTGCTGCTCCGAAAACCGACGTTCATCAATGACGTTGCTCAATCGCTCTACCAAGGGATCCTCTCGTTCCTTGCCAATAACAAGTAAGGTCTCCCATAATTCCCGTGATCGTCAGAATTCCATCGCTTCATGTTTACCATCAAACTCATCCTTGAATATGACGGCACGGCCTACGCAGGCTGGCAACGTCAGCCCAACCAGCAGACGATTCAAGAAGCCGTCGAGGCGGCCATCCTGGGGGTCACGCAAACCCACGTCCCAGCCATCGGAGCTGGACGCACCGACGCAGGAGTTCACGCGCTAGGACAAGTAGCGAGCTTCCGCATCGATCGTGACATGACGCCCCGTGAATGGACCAGAGCTCTGAATGCTCATCTCCCTAGCAACATCGTGGTGCGATCAGTCGCACTCATGCCGGATACCTTTCACGCGAGACACTCGGCACGAGGCAAACTGTACGAATACCGAATCCTGAACCGACCTGAACGCCCTGCGGTCGAGCGTGCCTACTGCTGGCATATCCATCAGCCGCTCGACGATGCCGCGATGAATGATGCAGCGCAGAACCTGACCGGCTCACACGACTTTTCTTCGTTCCAAACTCAACCCACTGAGAATGACGATCCCATCTGTCATCTCCAGCGACTTGTCGTCTCGCGAGAGGGAGACCGATTGCGGCTCGAAGCCTATGCCGACCGGTTTCTGAAACAGATGGTGCGTTCGATTGTCGGAACGCTCGTCGAAGTCGGTCTGAAGAGACGCCGGCCTGAGAGTCTGACGCCGATCCTCAATGCGCGCATCCGATCGGCAGCCGGAAGAACGGCTCCTCCACAGGGTCTCTTTCTCGTCCGGGTCGATTATGAATAAGCAAGGGCTGGGAGGGAAAACTCAGAACTCTCCTGCCTGGACCACGTCGTCCAAGCTGTTGATATCAAGCCAGTGACCAACCGTATACAGCACCCGAATAGGTTGCTGACGGTTCAGCAGCGCTTGCAGCAGATGGGGGATACCGGCTTTTCGATTCGCCGGATCAGCCATCATCGTCGCAAGGATCGTTTGAAGCAGCGCACTCCCAGCAGGAGACACTTTAAGAAATCCCATCCAGACTCCATGAGTCTGTTCTTTGGGAACCATGTCCCCGAGCTGTTTGAGATAGACCTTCGCATTAAAGCTTTTCTTTGAATTCGGCAATGAGCATTCAGCAAAGCCGCCTAGACGAGCATAACTGCTCTGGTTCTGCCAATCGCTATCGACGAAGATCACAAAGTCTTCCTTTTCCTGACAGAGCGCTTGAGGGATATATTTATTGAACAACACATCGCCGTACGAGATGATCAGATCCTTAGCCTGGCCTTTCCGTGCGCTTAGCGCTTTGTTGAGCGAATCCAACTCCCCGGTCTCTGCAAACTCATCATTATCGAGATAGATGAGGTTGGGCAGGTTCACGGCTTCTTTCCGATAGCCACGAACAACCGTGATGTCTTTGACCCCCACGGCGTTATAGGCGTCGACGATATGGGCAAGAATCGGCGTGCCCTGAATTTTAATCATCGTTTTAGGCTGGTGCTCTGTCAGCTCCCGAAGTTCTTCACCGCGGGAGGCCGCCAGCACAATGGCGCTGGTATTCTCGGCACCTCGAGGAAGATAGCGCTCTTCGGCCTCTTGCAGCTCTGCAGCGTTTTGCAGGCGGAAGATTTCAGACACCGGCGCGACTTTATCCTCGATGGAGAGGAGATGTTCCTGTTCCTTTAATGTGCGGGCGGTTTTCTGCATGGCCGCTACGGCCGCCCGCAACATGTGGTTCGCCCAAATGACCATTGAAATCCCGTGTTGTCGAAACACTTCGGTAGGCGTCGCGTAGTATTTGGTCGGCACGATGACGACAGGGCAGCGATTTCCCCATTCCTGCTTGAATGATAGAATCTCATCCGGCACCGACAACGCACTGTGAATGAGGATCCCGTCGGCACCGGCCAGGCGATAGGCTTCGGCTCGACGTAGTGCTTCCGCCAAACCCCAACCACAAATAAAGGCCTCCACTCTGGCGATAATGCAAAAATCCGGATCGGTTTGCGCGTCTTTGCCTGCCTTGATCTTGCCGCAGAACTCTTGCATGTCCGCCATCGGCTGGGCGTCCCCTTTAATGAAACTGTTCGTCTTGGGAAACAGTTTGTCTTCGATGCAAACTGCGGCAATATGGCGCTGCTCCAGTTTGCGGACGAGCCGTTGCATGTTATTGAAGTTGCCGTATCCGGTGTCACCGTCGAGAAGAATCGGAATCGTGGCTGCGTCGGACATGAATTCCAGATCCTCCAAGACTTGCGTCCAGCTGGCCTCGTTGTTGTCACGAACTCCGAATTGGGCGGAGATGGAAAGACCGCTGGCCCAAATGCCTTTGAAGCCGGATTCTTGAACGATCTTCGCGCTCAGGCCATTGTGAGCTTCGCAAATAAATTCCAACTGATCCGACAAGAGCAGCTTCCGAAATTGGCGCGCTGGCGTGACCATCGGCGTTGAACTCATACCTCACCTTCCCTCTTCTAGATGAACCGCTCCATGATCTACGACACGGTCATGTATTGATCGACCGTAGAGAATAGCCTTTTCTTTTCAAGAAATCATCTTGTCTTCTCACGTACCAGAACCCACAACTCTCTCCTAACGACAAGTACGTATTTCTTTGCTATGATACGATCCAGACGTGCACCTCACTCTCACCAAAAAGGAGCTCTGGCATGCGGACACTTGTACGCACCTTAACGCTTGCGTTCTTTGCATTCAGTCTCGGAGTCACACCATGGGCCATTGCTGCGCCCGCTCAGCAGAACAAGATGAAGGCCTGCAACGAACAGGCGAACTCGAAGGGGTTTGGCGAGGGGAAGGGTGATGAGCGGAAGGCGTTTATGAAAGAATGTCTCGCCGCCAAGTCGGCGAAAAGTGGCGATAGGAAGGAGAATCAGCAGAACAAGATGAAGACGTGCAATAAAGAGGCGGGAGAAAAGAAGCTGAAGGGCGACGAGCGGAAACAATTCATGAGCGACTGCCTCTCGGCGTAGCGCTGCTTTTCCCGGCACGGCCCATGCCGCGCCGAAATCATCCTGTCGGTAAGTCAGCCCGTATCAATAACCGCTACGAAGCAGAACGCTCGTTCGGATTTTCCAGCTGTTTGCGGAGTTCGATCAGCTCTTGCTCCAATGCCAGGAACCGATCGCTGATGGGGTCCGGTAAATCGACTTGGTCCATCGTCGCATCCGGCAGGCGTTCGCCCAAAGATTTGATCACGCGACCCGGCACACCGATCACGGTCGAATTGGCCGGAACGTTCTTCAACACCACTGAATTGGCCCCAATCTTCACATTATCACCGATCGTAATCCCTCCGAGAATCTTAGCCCCGGCACCCACCACCACATGATTACCCAGCGTGGGGTGCCGCTTGCCACGTTCCTTACCGGTTCCGCCCAAGGTCACGCCTTGGAAGAGAGTCACGTAATCACCGATCTCGGCTGTCTCACCAATGACGACACCCATGCCGTGGTCGATGAAGAATCCTGTCCCTATCTTCGCTGAAGGATGGATCTCTACACCGGTCACCCAACGGGCGAGCTGTGAGAGCACACGCGGCAGGATGGGAACCCCGTGCACCTTCAACCAGTGGGAGATACGGTACGCTAATAGCGCATGGAACCCAGCATAGGTGAGAATCACCTCCAATTTGCTGGTCGCCGCAGGATCTCGGTCAAAAACGGCTTGGAGATCTTGTTTGATTGCTTGAAACATGGCTGACAAGGAACCAGGCTGACAAGCCTACGACTTCGTTACTTGTGGTCCAGGCGATTCCAAGTGCTGGATGAAGCGAAACAGGCCTTTTGAAAGTCTTGTGGCTTGACCGTTCAACTCGTCAAACTCTGATTGGGTAATGTAATCCAAGTCCCTCGCCACATACAAATGACTCCTCACCTCGCCAGCAGACCCCCTCGCCATACAGAGAAACCTGCCAAACTCCCGCTTTGAACCTCTTTCAAACCCCTCCGCAATATTGGCCATGCTGGAAACTGCTGCGCGTCTCAACTGATCCCGAAGCGCCCCATCTTTGTGAAAGTTCTGCCTACTCGTCAATTGATATACGGATCGTACGAGTTCCCTCTCTGCTTGCCACACCTTGAGATCTTCGAACCCATGGGCTCTTCCCATAATTCGATCGTGTCAGCTTGCGCTCCTGCACACTTGTCAGCCGTGGATCGCCTCAATCACACAGACCGCATGGGCGATCATGCCCGCTTCGTGTCCGACCGCATCGAGCCCTTCTCCAC
>CAZAKX010000020.1:14840-31586 GCA_964485915.1 uncultured Nitrospira sp.
ACCGCATGGGCGATCATGCCCGCTTCGTGTCCGACCGCATCGAGCCCTTCTCCACTTTTGACTTTGACATTGACCAGCGCCGGATCGATGCCGGCTGTCTCTGCCATTTTCTTCTGCATTGCCGCAAGATAGGGTCCGAGTCTTGGCGCTTGAGCCACAATGACCGTATCAATATTTCCGATCCGATAGCCCTTGGCCTTCAGCTTTGACATGACATCTTCTAATAGCTTCAAGCTGGAGATGCCCTTATATTTTGGGTCTGAACTGGGATAGTGCCTCCCCAGATCGCCCTCTCCCATGGCGCCCAAGAGCGCATCACAGATCGCGTGAACAAGGACATCAGAATCGGAATGGCCGAGCAATCCCTTCGTATGCGGAATTTCCACGCCACCCAATATCAGTTTGCGGTCTGGTCCAAGCGGATGGACATCGTAGCCATAGCCAATGCGCATAATATCTCCTTGATACCGCTGACAAGCTGACAGGAAGGAATGCTGACACTCTGCCACGATGTTAGCTGTTGACTAGTCAGCCTGCATCTTTTTCTCCTTCAAACGGGCCGCCAAGATCGCTTCACCGATCGCCATATCTTCCGGTCTGGTGACTTTGATATTTTCTCCGCTCCCCTCAACCACCGAAACCGGATACCCACACCACTCCATCAAGTACGCGTCGTCCGTTGCACGAACTCCCTCCCCATGCGCTTTTCGATGGGCCGACAGCAACCAATCCCGACGGAAGGCTTGCGGGGTTTGCGCCAGCCACAAGGATTGCCGATCGACCGTCCGCTCAATGACGAGATCTGCGCCAACCTGCTTCACCGTATCCTTCATCGGCAGGGCAATAATTGCCGCCCCCTTCACACGAGCCTTCGAGACCACCTCTTCGATCATTCGCTCGGTCAAGAACGGCCGGACCGCATCGTGCACAAGTACGATGTCGACATCGTCATGCACTGCCTCAAGCGCATGACGGACTGAATCTTGCCGTTCCGCACCGCCCGGCACTACTTTGGTCACCTTTGCAAAGTGATGTTTCGAGACAATTTCCTTGAGGCAATAGTCCATCTCGTTCTGAGGAACGGCTAGAATGATCTCCTGAATGGCGGGCGACGCTTGCAGAACGCGAAGAGAATGAAGAATAAGGGGTTGGGCACCAAGCGAGAGAAACTGTTTGGGCACCTGGCCGCCCATACGAAGCCCTCGTCCGGCGGCAGGAACGAGAGCAACGACTAACGGGGTCTGACGAGGATGGGCGTCTGCCTGGTCCATCTGGTTTGTTGGTTCATCCGGTTAGCTTCGTTCAACCAAACACACAAGACAGACCAGATAGACCAAATGAACTTGAGCCGATCACGGTCGAAGAGTGAGATAGATCGTCCGACCCTGCCGTTTCAATAAAAGCAATACGGCTTGGTCATTCGGCAATTTTCCGGCAATCCGTTCAAAGGCCTTCACTGATGTCACGGCTTGCCTGTTCACCTCAAGTACAATATCCCCTTCACGGACACCCAGTTCTTCCGCCGTGCTACCGGACTTGACTCGAACAATTACCACGCCGCGTTCGCTCGACTTGAGCCCGTACCGATTCGCCAGCTCTTCATTCAGGTCTCGGACCTCCAGACTGGAGAGCACACCCGTCGCAGTGGCGGATTCGGCTCCATCGTCTTCACCGCTTTGGGACATCGACTTGGGCTGCTCAACGATGGTGAGGTCGACGGTCTTCGTCTTTTTGTCACGAATAAACTTGATCGTCACCTTCTTCCCGACCGGCGTCTGGGCGACGGCGTTACGGAGATGGGTCGGTGAGTCCATCGATTTCCCGTCATACTCGAGGATGACATCGGCCCGTTCGAACCCAGCCTTTTTTGCGGGACTATCATCCATCACATCACTGACCAACACGCCTTTCGTATCCCCGACACCGAATTGAGACGCCAATTCCGGAGTCAGCTCTTGAATCGAGACGCCGAGCCAGCCGCGGACAACTTTTCCTGTCTGCACGAGCTGTCCCATGATCGACTGTGCCATGTTGCTCGGGACCGCAAATCCAATCCCCATGTTGCCGCCGCTCTGACTGAATATCGCCGTATTGATCCCGACTAATTCGCCCCGCACATTGACGAGCGCGCCGCCGGAGTTGCCGGGATTGATGGCCGCATCCGTCTGGATGAAATCCTCGTACTCAGCGATGCCGGCCGCTCGCCCCAACGCACTGACGATCCCCAACGTCACAGTCTGTGTCAGCCCAAATGGGTTGCCGACGGCAAGGACAAACTCACCGACCTCCAGCTTGTCGGAATCCGCCCAGGAGACGGTGGGAAGTCCCGTTGCATCGATCTTCACGACCGCCACATCGGTTTTGGGGTCTGTGCCGATGAGTTTCGCCTTGAACTCACGCTTGTCCGACAGCGTAACCCGGATTTCATCCGCCTTGCCGACGACATGATTGTTGGTGATGATCAAGCCATTCGACTCAACGATCACGCCGGATCCAAGGCCGCGCTCTTTTCGTTCCTTCTGGTGGTCGAATTTCCTGAAAAACTCGTCGCCAAAAAATTTCCGAAACAACGGATCATCGAACGGTGTCGTACCCGACCCGCCACTATGCCCGCTCTTGGTTGCATAGATATTGACGACCGCCGGCTTCACAGACTTTGCGATGTCCACGAATGTTTGACTGCCACCGGCGAGCGCAGGTTGGGGAGCAGTTGAGACAGGTCTGGCAACCGGAGGAGATGGAGCAATGGACGATGAATCGGGCACCGCATGTCCCCTAGGAAGCCACCCAAGATCTGAAGCGACCACCACGCCAATAATCACCCCCACCGTCAACAAGGTGACAGCAACCATCCATCTTCTGATCCTCTGCACCGGTTTTTTATCGACATCCACCTGATTCATAGCCTCAATTTGCTATTATACAAGGCACGACAATGCTCACTGAATCTCGCCGGCGTAAATTTCCATGATCGTGTGGAGGAACTTGACCGCTTCCGGCTTCGGACGTTGAAACGAATTTCGCCCAATGATGCTCCCGAATCCTCCTCCATCTCTGATGGCTCGCGCTTCGTCGAACACGTTCTTATCTTCGCTTTTTGCACCGCCCGAAAAAATCACAATCCGGCGGCCATCGAACGCGCTCTGAACCACGTGCTTAACACGTTCCGCCAAGGTCTTGATCGGAATCTTCTCGGCTTCGTAGACCTTCTTGGCTGCGGCCTGTTCAAGATGGGCACTTGGGAGCTTGACCTTAATCACATGAGCTCCGAGTTGCGCGGCGATTTGGGCTGCATAGGCCACCACATCGATCGCCGTCTCACCTTCTTTGCTCAAGACCGACCCGCGTGGATAGGACCAAACCACCACGGCAAGGCCGCTCTCCTTCGCTTCTTCACTGATTGCACGCAACTGCTCATACATCGCGTTGCAATGAGAAGAACCAGGATAGATCGTGAACCCAACGGCGGAACAGCCCAAACGAAGCGCATCTTTGACACTGCCGGTCACCGACGGGAGGGGATCCTTCTCATCATGCAGTACATCGTGATTGTTCAATTTGAGGATAAGAGGAATCTGCCCGGCGAAGTGGCTTGCGCCAGCCTCCAAAAATCCAAGGGGAGCCGCATAGGCATTACATCCCGCATCGATGGCAAGCTGAAAATGGTAGTGCGGATTGTACCCAGGTGCGTTCGGCGCGAAACTCCGTGCCGGACCATGCTCAAAACCTTGATCGACCGGCAGGATGACCAACCTGCCGGTCCCTGCCAATTTTCCAGAGCGCAACAAGCGCGCGATGTTGGTCTTTGTCCCGGCGTTATCACTGCCGTACCAGCTTAGAATTTCCTGTACCCGGTCTCCCATAATTTCCTCCCGACGACATTACAGTACCACATAAATGGGTGCTTAGGCTCTGCCCTGAATATACATCTCCGCCTGCTCGACATCGTAGCGGCTTCCAATGAATAAGGGCACGCGTTGGTGAAGTTTCTTGGCCTCGACCTCCAAAATTCTTGAGGTCCCCGTCGAAGCTTTCCCGCCGGCCTGCTCAACGATAAACGCCAGCGGATTCGCCTCATAAAGCAATCGGAGCTTGCCTTCAGGTTTATCCGTTTCCCCGGGATAGAGATAGATTCCACCTCCGAGCAACAGACGGTGTACATCGGCCACCAAACAGCCAGAATATCGGCCACTGTAGGGACGGCCTGTTGCCTTGTCGCTTACTTTCAGCGAAGCGAGATACTTCTTCGCTCCCTCCGACCAACGGTTAGAATTCCCTTCGTTGGTGGCGTATACTTTACCCTTTTCAGGAATCCTGATCTGCTCATGCGACAGAAGGTACTCACCGATGCCGGGTTCGAGCGTAAATCCATATACGCCCTGTCCGACAGTGTACACCAGCATTGTGCTCGGTCCGTACAGCAAGTATCCGGCCGCAACCTGTTCGGTCCCTCGACGAATTAATTCCGCTTCCGTGGGCAACCGATCGGTCCGGTCATACTTGAGTACGGAAAAGATGGCGCCGAGCGGCATATTGTTGTCCGTATTGGAGGAGCCGTCGAGCGGATCGAAGAGCAACATGTACTTACCATGCGGCCAATTCCCCGGTAAGAAAACAGGCTTCTCCATTTCTTCCGAGGCAAGAGCACAAACGTATCCGCTGGATTGAAAGACTTTGACGAAGTCGTCATTGGCGATCGCGTCCAGTTTCTTGACGGTTTCACCCTGTACATTCGTCTCGCCGATCGTTCCAAGAATGTTGATCAGTCCGGCGCGTCGAAGGTCCTGTGAGATAAGTTTGCCGACGAGGCCGATTTGGGTCAACAGACTAGAAAATTCGCCTGTGGCACCCTGGTGCGAGGCCTGACTCTGAATGATAAAGCGGCTTAACGTAAGGGGAAACTCTCTCATGCTGTGGTCAGTATAGCGAGTTTAGTGCGTCCGAACAACAAGCTCTCTTCACTCTTCCTGCTTGACGGCTTCGGTTTCTACCAGGCCATCCACCAGGTCCGCAACAATCGACCCGAGCACGACCTTCGCCTTCATCCGCAACGGAGTTCTCCGCTTATCCGTGGTGACCCACACGCGGATATTGCCTTGATTCATAAAGAGACCGTGAAAAGGCATAATCACGAGTACCCGAACCGTCTCCGCCTGGCCCCATGTTCCTTCAATCGTCTCGACCCCCTCGACACGCACTTCAACTGGACGATTTTTCTTGTCGTGGTACACGTTCATCTTCAGCGAGGCGCCTGGCGTTGGCTTCAATACCGTGCGCGTGTAATACAGACACGAAAGAATGTCCTGAGTCCCAGCCGGCATCGGGAGCGACTCGGTCATGCCTCCTCGGACCGTCGTCACCATCCCTTCTTTTTGGTGAAAGGTGTACTCAATATCCTCTTTCTTCTTTCCTTCGCGTCGACGGAACGTCATATGCTCTGGGGCAAGGGTATCAAGATCGAGCTCCGACTCCACACGACTATCGACCGAGAAAAACTTGGTAAGGATCGGAGTCGATTGCGCAGTTCCTACCAGCCTGGCAACCCCGTGATCGGAGACGCCTGGGATCGGTGCCACTTCCATCACGGCAGTCACCGCCGTCATGTTGAGCCAGGAGACCTTGTAGGTAAGCCGTTCGCCGACCTGAAAGGGTCGTTTCATTTCACCCCAGGGTTTCGATTCACTGGGGTCGCCAGAGACCGGCAGAAGCGCGATGACCGCTACAGCCGCAGCATACCGACACAGGCGCCCGATACCGCAAAATGAGGCAGGCCGGAAAGAACCATGTGCTAGCACCCGAGTGTTCGTCTCGCCTCCATCAGCTCAGCTTCAATGAGCGCTTGAATGACATCGAGATGTGCAGAGGACAACGCTTCAAACCGTAATACCAAGGCTGGCTGGGTATTGGAAGCCCGAATCAGCCCCCATCCTTCCTTGAAAATCGCCCGAACGCCGTCGATCATGATCAGGTCTCGGAGGACCAGTTTCTGTGGTCCGAGACCTTCTTGAGTTTTCAAGTACTCCACGAACTTCTTTTGAACTTGCTCGACCACGTCGAACTTGACCGCATCAGGAAGATCCACTCGTATCTCAGGAGTGACTGCCGATGGGGGAAGATCCGAGATCAAGGCGGATAGTGGTTGGTGGGCTTTCGCCAGAATTTCAACCAGCCGGCACGACGCATACACGGCATCGTCATATCCGAAATACCGATCCGCAAAAAACATGTGCCCGGACATTTCACCGGCCAACACGGCGGACTCCTCCCTCATCTTCGCTTTAATCAGCGAATGACCGGTCTTCCACATAAGGCCACGCCCACCGCGCTTGGCAATATCGTCGTAGAGACTTTGTGATGCCTTCACTTCAGAGATGATGGTACTGCCAGGCTTCTCGGCTAGTATATCCCGTGAGTACAAGACCAACAGTCGATCACCCCAGAGTACGTGGCCCTGCTCATCGATGGCTCCGATTCGATCCGCATCGCCGTCGTACCCAATTCCCACATCTGCTTTGTGGTGCTTGACCGCCCGCATCAGGTCGGACAGGTTCTCCAGCACGGTGGGATCCGGATGATGGTTCGGAAAACGCCCATCAAGATCGCAATAGAGCCCCGTTACTTTGCACCCTAGCAACTCGAGCGCCTGTTTGGCGACGATAGAAGCTGCCCCATTGCCACTATCGATCACCACATGCAATCGATCCGCTTTGACATGCGCAAAACTCTTTTCGATGTAGGCGAGATAATCAGGAATGATCGGGTGTTCCGAGAGATGTCCTTCTCCTGAGACAAATGTGCCGTCCTCCATCACACGCCGAATTTTCTGAATTTCCTCTCCATGGATGGCGGTCTTGCCGATACAGATCTTGAACCCATTGTACTCTGCCGCGTTGTGACTTCCTGTAATCATGATGCCGCCGCCGACCGGCAAGGTAAATAACGAGAAGTAGAGCAGCGGAGAGGTACAGATCCCGATGTCGATGACATCAAGACCACCGGCCAGCAATCCCTTGAGCAGTGCCTTGTGGAGAGCCGGAGAGCTCAACCGACCATCACGCCCAAGGCTGATCGTCGTCACCCCGCGCGCTTTCACATATGTGACATACGCTCGGCCTAACCGTTCAGCCAAGTCCTCCGTCAATTCACTGCCGACGATTCCTCGAATGTCATATTCTCTGAATAAAGCCATAGTTCCTCACTTCTGTCGGGCTGCTGACAAGCTGACAGGAAGCACGCTGGCAACTGGATATACCGAGTTAAAGAGGACCTGTCAGCCTGTCGACTTGCCTGCCTGTCAGCTCTTTACAGTTCGACCATAGTCGTCCTTAAACCTCACGATATCGTCCTCGCCGAGATATGGCCCGTTCTGCACCTCGATAATATGAACGGTCTCCTGTCCAGGATTCTCCAAACGATGTTTGGTCTTGACCGGAATGCCCGTACTCTCTCCTACCTTTAAATCAAACACTTCCTGGTCTCTGGTCACACGTGCCGTTCCGGCTATCACAACCCAGTGTTCGCTGCGCTCATGATGCATTTGAAGCGACAGCCTCCCGCCGGGATTGACCGTGACACGCTTGACTTTGAATCCAGGCCCTTCCTCCAGCACCGTATAGGAACCCCATGGCCGTTGAACCGTCAGATGTTCCAAGTGTTCGGGGGCCTGCTGCTTTTTGAGAATATCGACAATCTTCTTCACGTCCTGTGCCCGGGATTTCGGACACACCAACGTCGCATCGGGAGTATCCACCACCACCATATCTTGCAATCCGATCGTCGCAACAACACGCCGATCTGCATAGACGATCGACTGCTTACTTTCGAGATCAATGACTCGCCCGGTGATCACATTCCCGGCCCGATTTTTCTCTGCCACTTCATCCAGGCTGCCCCAACTTCCGACATCCGACCACTTGAACCTCACCGGTACGACAGCAGCCTTCGATGACCGTTCCATCACCCCATTATCAATTGAAACCGGTTTGATTTGGCGATACACATCATCGATCGCCTGTTGAGTGGCACCATCCTTCTTGAGAGCCCGTATTCGCTCCATCGAAACCAGAATAGCCGGCTGATGAGCACCAATCTCTTCCAAAATTGTTGCTGCACGCCAGACAAACATGCCGCTGTTCCAAAAATAGTGACCCGCCTTAAGATATTGGGCAGCCTTCGCCACATTAGGCTTCTCCACGAATTTTTGGACAGGGTACCCCCGCAATTTCCCTCGCTTGCCGAGCAGCACTGTGCTCTTGGGTTTGATGTAGCCGTAGCCCGTCTCCGGCCGGATCGGCTTGATCCCAAACGTGACCAAGTGGCCATCGGCTGCCAATTCAGAAGCCAACTCAACCGCGGTTTGGAAATCCCGTTGTCCCGTCACCACATGGTCGGCCGGGACTACCAACATCAGACCGTTGGGATCTCGTGCCAATACTTCAACGGCCGCAAGGGCAATGGCAGGCGCGGTATTTCGTCCTTCCGGCTCAAGGAGGAACCCCTCTGTGAGCTCCTCCTTCCAATCGACTAGCTGCACACGGATGAGATCCGCCTGGGCGGCGTTCGTCGAGATAAGGACGTTCGAGGCCGGTGCGCATCCCAAGACCCGCCGCATGGTCTGTTGAATCAATGTATGTTCGCCGCCAATTCGCAGGAGTTGCTTAGGGAACAGATGGCGACTCAACGGCCAAAATCTGGTCCCACTGCCTCCCGCCATGATCACCGGATATAATGAATGCTTGTGGGCCATATTTTCCTCTCAGCGTCGCTTTCTACTGGTTTTGGTCTCACTGCGGGAGAGCAGGATCATGTCTGCGAGCTCTCGCACCGCGCCCTCTCCGCCCTTTAGTCGGCAAACATAGTCGACGATCTTTCGTACTTGAGGAAGACCATCTGCGGGAGCCGCGGAAAAACCCACCGCACTCAGCGCCTCCATGTCGTTCACGTCATCCCCGATATACGCGATTTGGTGCAGTGAAATCCCATGTCGTTCAGCCATGCCTCGGATCACCGACAACTTGTCCATGACTCCCTGGTGAAGCTCGGGAATGGCAAGTTTTTCAGCCCGCCTCGCCACAAGCCGGGTTCTTTCCTGTGTCACAATGGCCGTGATGAGGCCGGCTCTCTGGAGGAGTTTGATACCCATCCCATCGCGGGTGTTGAATTTTTTCCACTCATCACCCGACTCGGAATAATACATGCCGGCATCGGTCAGGACTCCGTCTACATCTGTTGCGAATAGCCGGAGCCCTTTAAGCAGAGTACGGGACGGCCACCGACTTGCAGAATTTCGTGTTGTGGGTTTAATCGCCAAGACTAAGAGGCCTACCCAGACAAGCTTCACACAGCCTATCATACCCGACAGGTAGGGCATTGCAAAATAAAAACATGACCTACCGATCAAAAGTTGTACCAGCATCGTTCGGAGGCTTTGGTCTCAAACCTGGACATAGCGTCCATCCGAACCTCAGCCAGAATATTCACACTGGCAAGTCCTCTTGCGAAATTCGAAAGAGTCGTGGTGCAAAGCCGAGGTCTCGCGCAGCATCGGTATGGTCAAAGGCTAGGTCACGGTTCATGCGCTCCGCCATCTCCACCGTCCAATGTCGATACCGTGGCACTAGGCGCAATGCTGACACAGCCAGCCGGAACAGCCATCGTGGTATCGTAACTAGGCACGGCACTTTGCCGACTGAGGAAAAGACGCGGCATACCATCTCTCGGTAAGACAGCGCTTCCCCCCCTGAGAGATTATATGTCCGGTTAGCCACAGTACGCACAGTCAATGCCGACACACAGGCCGCTGCGACATCCTCCGCATGCACAGGCTGACGCAGACCTACGGCCTTCCCCAACAAGGGGAAAAATCCCCATCGACGTACAAAGCGGACAATCTCCGTCAGATTCTTGTCTCGCCCACGCCCATAGATCAACGTGGGCCGCAAAATGACCCATTCAACCCCTCGTGCCTCGGCCCAGGCACGCAAAGCCTGCTCTCCCTCGGCCAGTCGGCGTGCAATATGCTGCTCACCGTGATCGGACGAATCCTTCTTGACGAACAGGCTGGTTGAAGACAGCGCCACCACTCGGCGTGCACCGGAGGTTTCGATCATCGCAAAATGCTGAGGCAACACCCATATAGGAGCCACGCACAACCAATCCTTGATCGGAGGAACTTCGGGGGGGGGCGGCAAAGAAGCAGGCAGCCGAAGCCACATCACTCCCGGTTCAGTTTTGCCGTCAGGTGGGTGCCGGGAAAACGCAACTGTGTGACGACCATCTTTACTCAGTTGCTGAATCACGCATTCGCCGACCAGACTGTTTGCCCCGAGCAAGCCGGTATTCACCCATTCAGCCACGCTGAGTCTGAAGATGACGAAGAATAAGCCCCGCCGAAAGATACGAGGCTACCAAGCCGAATCGCAGCCAGATACCGAGTGCTATCAGCCACATCAATGGGCCTGGGTACTGATGCTTGAAAAACTTGCGGTAAAACCGCATCATTCCGCGGTGCTTATGCCATTCGACAAATAGTGGACGAGAGCGGCTGCAGCCCCCTTTGTCATGAACGATTCTGGCATCAGGCACAAACATGATTTTCCAGCCCTTGCCCCGCAAGGTCATGGAAAAATCCAGGTCTTCACAATGGAGGAAATAGCCCTCATCCCAATGTCCGACACTTTGCATCGCACCACGGTGGACTAACATGCAGGCACCGGAAATAGCCTCAACCTCAATGGGGTGAGTCGGCAGCGGCTGCCTGTGTAAGTGAAAATCAAAAAACAGCCTCGGCCATCGGTCTGCAAAACGTGACAACCCAAATGCCCGCACAAACGATCGCCATGGTGTTGGAATGGCCCGTCGCCCCCCCGCCTGTTCAGTACCGTCCGGATTGAGAAGCAATCCACCCACCATTCCCACATTCTGGCGCTCCTCAAGCACTCGCAACAGGCGACTCACGGAATCCTGCGCCAGCACACAATCAGGATTAAGGAAAAACAAATACCTACCGGTTGAGGTTTCAGCTCCTATATTACAGGCCGCCGCAAATCCAAGATTCTCTCGATTACGAACGATCTTTAACTTCCGGTCACCTGAGAATACGACTTCAAGTTGCGCCAAACTG
Organism: uncultured Nitrospira sp.; assembly: GCA_964485915.1. Lineage (GTDB taxonomy): Bacteria > Nitrospirota > Nitrospiria > Nitrospirales > Nitrospiraceae > Nitrospira_D. The sequence goes on from CAZAKX010000020.1 coordinate 25,963, forward strand.
TTGTCGCTTGAGGCATTATCAACCACAACCACTTCGTCTACCTGGCTTAAGGCGGACGAGACACAGGCGACAATGCATTCGCATGCATTGTAATTCACGATGATGAGCGATACTGCATTGGATATAGAACTGATCTCAAGATTGCTCGACCGACATGACAATGATGAAGTAAACGGCTCTTCAGAAGTCGTCAGCATTTCATTCCTTAGCGAAATTCCGTTAAGCTTTGCCCCGAGTTTGAACCTAGGCCAAGTCTACCGCGCAAGTCAACTAGTAGATGCCCTAGTCTTCGACTAAGCAGGACTAGGCATTACCCAGGTTCTAGGTGGGGAGTAGCGTTACCTTACTGGGACAATTTGCTTGTCCAGATACCGCCAAATCTCACGCAACGTTGCAATGCGAGTCGATTGGATCGCCTGCCGCTTGCGCCACATCTTCGGCAGACCAAGCAGCGCATCGCGTTTGGCTCGCAAGATCACCCCACTACGTCCTTGCAGTGCAAACCAGAGGATGCTTGCGAGATTCATCAGTATATGCAGCGGCAACAACAACCAGAATAAGATCCCCGGCATATCCTTCACAAAAGTCCAAACTACATTGCGGTGACCATGATACACGGAAAAATCGCTGTGTTTTCCACCTGTGGTTGCCGATCCAACATGATGAACCACCGCATCCGGCACATACATAGCTTTGTGCCCCATCAAGCGTAGGCGAAATCCCAGATCTACATCCTCCACGTAGCAAAAATAGTCCTCATCGAACCCACCGGCATCCACCAATGCTTGCCGCCGATACAAAGCCGCCGCCGCACAGGGTGAAAATATTTCTCGGGCTACCAAGTCCTCCTCCTGTTGTGGCACCCCATGCCGCTCACGCCACACTAGCCCGCTCATGTGATATACGTCGCCCACTCCATCCAATACAGCCGGGTCAGCCGCTTTCACAAGCTTGCTGCCAAATACGTCGTAGGCCGGATTGTCCCGTGACGCCGATAGTAACGCCTCCAGCCAATGTGGATCAGGAAATGCATCCGGATTGATCAAGGCGATCCACTCGGACTCCGCAGCGGCCTCCGTGATCGCCACATTGTTGCCGCGCGCAAAGCCTAGATTCTCAGTCTGAGCCAGCACACGTATAAATGGATGACGCCGCACTATGTCAAGCGACGCATCAGAGCTCGCGTTATCCACGAAAATGATCTCGTGCGGTTTGACCGTCTGGGCCGGCAATGCCGACAGGCACTGGCCCAGAAATCGTTGGCCGTTCCAGTTAACGATGACTACAGTTACCTTGGGTCGTCTCACTTGTCGCAGATCGTTCAACTCTCGTTTTGCACTGTCTCCATCCCCTGAACTTATGACATAGCCACGGGAAAAGATGGCAATCTAAAGCCCGACTACGCTACTGGATTCGTCGGTCCTCAACAAAAGGTGGGGAGATCTGTAGAGTGCTTGAAGTTTTCCAAGAGGTAAGTTATCTGTCTTGGGGTTGTGTTCACCCGGAAATTATTTCGCCAGCGTCCGACCCGACCCATATTGACCTTGAATACCATGGTCGTTCAGGAACCCGGTGAACTCCTGGCTGGTAAAGAGCAGTTCGGAACGAGGCCAACGTCAGGAGAACTCACAATAGGTTCTAACCAATTCGGAGTCCATCATGATTTTCCGCTCAAAGCCCGCAATGACCTTATGACGGGCAACAGCATGAGGCGCAGCCGCGGGCGCTGATTTATTGCACGCTTGAGATTGGCAAACCTTAACCAAGCGTGGTAGCGAACCGCATCGCCCACATCTTTCCAGAACATCCGGTGAGGCGCTTCATCCACGTGAGGCAAACCGATGTCTTGAAATGCCGTGAACCTCCGTAAGCCGTTTTTGGCGTCCAAGGTGGATTGGAGGAATTGATGACCGAACCGACGATCAGGCTCAAGATGACAGCCTTCCGCCCATTCGTTCCACGCATTGATGAATACCAGTTGATTGTCCTTACCCGATCGTTGAACATGATCAATAGTGGACGACAACCAGTACTCGTAGTTTTCTGGAGTTCCATTAAGCATCATCACCGCCCGATCGCTGGTGCGTGCCGTGTTATCCCACGATGGAACTACCGTCTTGAAAACTCTCACGTTGCCGTACGTGCGGTCGAGATACGATTGCGCAATCGTCGCGTACTGCATTACATAGCCTCGAAATGTGCCATGGAACGTGATTTTGTCATTGATGTTTGCTGACTTCATGTTGTGGGGCGGGAATTCGACACCGCTATCAAAGCCAAACCTCGTAAAATCTTCATTGCCGTGAGTCAGTGCAGCGCAAAGATGAATATTCCCGATGCCAACATCAGCGCAGTAGTCTCTCCATACTTTGGCGGCCTTCTTCGCATCTGGCAAATGCTGTGGGCGATACACAATCAAGAAAGGCTCGTTATTCAGACGAATGTAGCGAGGGTCCCTGAAAAATGGAATGAGGCTCTTGATGAAGTTGAGGTTGTCATCTGGCAGGTATTTTTGTGCGATCAGAATTTCTTGTTCGGCTGCGTCCCATTTCCTAGTCCAGTTCTCGTTCGCCCAACAAAGGCAAAACGGCATCTCACTCTCCTTGTCCGCCAGCATGTCGTCGAGCGGCCTATGGAGAAGCCGTGTCCCGGAAAACCAGTAGTAGTGGTAGCAGAAGCCATCGATTCCAAACTGTTTGGCAAGCCTGATCTGCTCATGCCGGGTTTCTTTTAACCGGAGATCATAGAAACCAAGGTCGCTGGGAAAGTGTGGCTGATAGTGCCCTTCGAACAAGGGCTTCGCCTTTGTCACGTTGGTCCACTCTGTGAAGCCCTTTCCCCACCATGCATCATTCTCAGGGGTCGGGTGAAACTGCGGCAGGAAAAAAGTGATCAGCTTTGGCGAAGGATTGTTACCTGAAACCAAACGAGCACACGTCCTTGCTTCTTTCAAATCGTTGTATGATCAACTTGAAATAGCGTGGCAGTCACAACTGCTACACGCGAATTCCAATCAGACTGAGACCTTGACGAATCCGCTGTTTGGCCTGATGACTCAAGCAATTAGCGATGCGTATCTTCCACAATGTCGGAATAGTACCCCCCGTACGCCGAGGTTGCGGAGGCACCAACGGGAGTGCATCACCAGGATAGCTGAGTGGCACAGCCTTCACGACGACTTGATAGACATCGGCATGATCACTATTTTTCAACACATCCTGCTCCGTGGCAGAGAGCCTACACCAACTCGCCGCAAATTCGGTTTCTTCAGGCGGCTTCACAACATACCGAGCCTCAATAATCTTAAGGTCGGCCTGAGCAAACAATTCTTCGATATTTTTGAGACCGAAGAAGCGAATATGCGTACGATCAAGGAGCCCCCAGTCGCGATACTCAAAATCACCATTGATCAAGCATGACACGACAGCCGCATGGCCAACATGGGGTAGCGATATTATAAGATAACCATTGCCATTAATAAAGCGAGCCATCCGCTTCAGGGTACTCCAGGGGTCATATAGATGCTCAAGCACATCAGCTGCTACGACGACATCAAATCGCTCCGTACCATCAAGCAACTGTGGCCACTCGGCAGAATTCAGATCGGCCCTCATGATTGCTTCGCAGTAGGGTGCGACCTTTGTGATGGCCTCTGGATCCAGCTCGAGAGCCGTCACTCTGCACTCCCCATGCTCCGACAGCAGCCTGGTGATCGAACCTGGTCCGCAGCCGAGCTCCAGCACGCGTTTGGAAGAGCCAACCAGTTGCACAACATACGCAGGGGCCGTTCGTGCGTCGAGATCAATCGTGTATTCGTATTTGTGCCTAACTTCGGTATTCACTGAGGCTATTATGTTGATAGGTGCACCGAGTGTCCAGCTTTCATGCGATGCTACCAGGGGTTGTTTTTTAGATGCAAGTCAACTTCTCAATTACACTCAAGAAGCTTGGCGACTTGATTGCAAGGCATCTACAAATCTTCTGATGGCCCGCAGAGGTTTAGTTATTTTCCAACTCGTCGATGAATAGAGATCACCCAAAGACTGGTTGAGGCGGGCAATCAGGGCATCTCGCTCGACCAAAGACTGGTTGAGGGTGGTCATCTGTGCATCTCGCTCGACCAAATCCCGGTTAAGGCGAATAATCTGCTCTTCCCGCTCGGTTAAAGATTGGTTGAGGCGGGTGATCACGCTTCGGCCTAACCCAACGACAGCTTGACTAAGGCGAGCAATCGGCAAGTCCGCGGGCGACATCCCCTGGTTCAGTTGATTACTCGCCCCGTTGCGCTCTGGTGCGGCTGACTTTCTCCAATACACACCTACACCATCAATCTCGACTATGTCTGGTTTTATCCCATGCCGACTGCAATAATCATCCACAGCAGCTTTACATGCAGGCACCACATGGTAATCATCGATGATCACGTACCCTTGATGCGAGAGCTTTGGATACAGATTGGTCAATGCGTCCATCGTCGATTCATACATGTCGCCATCGAGTCGCATCAGCGCTAATTGACCTATCGGCGCAGTCGGTAAGGTATCCTTGAACCAGCCCTTGAGAAACTTTACTTGCTCATCCAGCAAACCATAGGCACGGAAGTTTTCCCGAACTTCATCCAGAAACACGGCAAGTTGCGCGTATGTATGAAAATCGGATCCAGCGTCCGCCGGATATTGCGCTTCATTGGCACGTGGTAATCCTTCGAACGAATCAGCGACCCACACAGACCGATTGCTTACGTTGTACGCATACAAAACGGCGCGCATCAAGATACAAGCGCCCCCGCGCCACACCCCTGTTTCTATCAAGTCCCCAGGAACATTGTCAGCAATCACAGCCTCAGTAAGCGCTCGCAAGTTTGCAAGCCGTTTCTCTCCGATCATCGTTTGCGCATGACTCGGCCAATCCAAGCCATGCTCTCTAAGATACTGATCAAAGTTGTTTGGTCCAAATGGCCCCAGAGGACAATCTCTGTAGATACTACCGGTCAGACAAGCTTGCATCAGATCAAGGTAGTCATTCTGCAGATGCTGCAATAGCTCTTGAGGCGATTCAGGTTTTAAGGTCATATTTACCCTCGGCCACTCATTAGCACCCCTTTCTAAGGGTGGCGCCTTTCTTGACCAAGCCTTTTTATAGAGGACCCTATCAAGCTTGGTTAATTCAAACAACAGGTCCTTGGTTGATTGTGGTAAATCATTATAGGTAGGCCGATCCAGAGTGGCATTTGAGACTGTTCTCCCTTCAGGTGGCACAATCCCCAGATCTTTCAAGATCCGATCTCGATCCGCTTCAAATGTTTCGGCAAGGCCTACATAGGACAACTCATCGATGTGCTTACTTGCCAACTCAAGCAGCTCGATTCCTTCGAAGGAGGATAATGACTGAGTATCTACATCACCAAAACCACTGGCGAGCTGCCAAACCTGATTATTCCAGATGAAATTTTTGACTTCCGGATCAACCAGGCCCTTCTGCAGAAATTCGTCCAATGTCACTTGCTGGCTTAATTTATATAGTGCAAATTTCGCTGGGTCGCATCCTCTGCAGTAATAATAGAAAGACAAAATCCTTTCAATAGGATCGCGCAAAAACGTAAACGAATACCTACCCGGCATATA
>CAZAKX010000021.1:0-2776 GCA_964485915.1 uncultured Nitrospira sp.
ATGTGGAGCCGGCGACCCGGATTGAACGGGCGACCTGCGGTTTACGAACTGTACCTGATCCTCACTCAGACAACGTAACCCCGCAAGAAACAACAATGCAGGACTCCCCCGACATGGGGCAAGATGGGGCCAGTTTGCCCTGTCCTGGTAGCAGCGTGGTAGCAGAAGAGGGTGAGTAGCGTACGACATCGTCCTTGGAATTCTGGTGGCATGTCTGTAAAGATCACAGACATCCCTTCAATTCTTTGAGCTGCTGATCGGTGAAAATTCACGCACCTTGGCCCGTTCCTGTTTGAGCTGGTACTGCCCCTCCACTTCCTCTTGGCTGGGAGTCACTTTGGACTTCCCAGATTTTTGTGGACACCGCGTTACGCAACTGACGCTTTCGTGAGGTTGACTGTTGAACGCGCTCGGGGGCAGGTGCCCGAGTGAGTTATGCGGCCGGTGAGTCCTTCAGTCCACCAGCTAGACCTCGATGATTGTCTGCGTCTCGGTCAGCGAGACGAATTCATGCCATTCAATCCGCATCAGCTGCTTCGAAGAGCCGGTCCGATTCCGGAAGGAGGAACCGGCACCTGAACGGCACCAGTGATGACTAGGCACAGGAGAACTATGTGAACAACAGCAGATGCGAGCGAGATCATGAAGAAGATCCAGAAGATCGGCGCAACCTTACCGGGATAGGGCTTCGCAAGCCAAAGTGCAGGCCGTGAGAGGGCTGTTCGTTTCGGAATGGGATTGTTTGTCGGCAACAACAAAGACCAGTCGTAATCCTTGGCGATCTGATCCGCGATCGCCCAATTCCAGGTAGCATAGCCACCGTACAGAAGGGCGACGAACGCCGCAAGGAGCGAGACCAGAATCCCAAGACAGATCAACAATTCTGCTGCCCAGGGTATAGGCAGTTTACCAGTTGAAAAAAAGCCGAGGATCCCCGCTGAGAATCCCAATAGCCACGTCGAGATCTGGATCATGAGGTTCTTATCAGCTCCGCCGACGGAGGCATAGTATTTCCAAACCTCGAAGGCAAGGTCCTCTGTCTCCCAGGCATGACCGCTAGTAGAGTTGGTAGATTGGTCGCTCATGTCTCATTACGGTTGAACAACACAGGAATGAAGCACTTGTAATGTCGCGGAGCTAAACAAGAGGTGCCGGTCGGCATACGTGATATCCGTGATCTGAGTTTTTTCAGATGTAAGTAAGTTAGAGAGAGCAGTCTTCCATATCATACTCCACCGCTTATCTGCCTCCTTGTCAGCAGTCATGCCAGACCCTATTTGACTTTTCGCATGCGCAGCACGTCCTCCGAGAACGCCGTGGCCACCTCGCCGTCTACCAAGCGATCCTGGTGATTGGTGAAGACGGTCGCATTCCACACCGGAGGTGTCCAGATCCAGATCCAGGCCGATAAACCACGTGAAACAACTGGTTGTAATCCAATTGCTCCATCATCAAGAGCTCGAGAAAACACGGGCCTGGGCAGCTTACCCACCCAAGCCCTCCCAACTCCGACTGCCAAGAAAACGAAGCTTTACCCCCAATTCGGTAGCGGGTATCTCCGTATGTAGGTAGCTTCCTCACGCAGGCGGTCTGTAAAGAACCCTCGAATTCCTCCTTGATTTCGGCTGGCCGGATCCTGAAATACCATCCGCAAGTGTCGCTTATCAAAATCTTCCAACTTGCCGACCTGACGAACCTTGTCATAGACGGCAAGAGCCAGGTTCAGCAATCTGCCTCCATGTCGCCCCAATACGATGTGCGGTGCAACTTGGGTATCCCTATTTTTTTCGGTCAGAACCGCTACAACGGCCCATGGATTTTTGTCATCATCATCTCCTGTGGCTCGAGCCTGTGCGAGACCACCGGAAATTTCTAGACCTCTAACAGCTACCGGTGCCCACTTTTCGTTATCGATCTTTGTCTGAACACTCCCAGACTTGCTCAGGCTACGAACGATTTGCAAAATCACTCCCTTGAGCTCCTTGAGTAGGTCGTCAGCCTGTGCAATTCTGGTCTTGTCCACATTGGATGCAGAATTGTTATCTTCCGCCTCCAAGTCGATTGACAGAAGAGGATCTGAAACAATTTCTACATATCGCTTCATAAGCCCTGGGAACTGAAGGTTCGCAAGTACATCGTTTGTCGTCCCCAGGTTAAAATGACGCTTGACTTCCTGCTTGAGACGTGCAACCGATTGACTTGTTGCGAGTTTAGCCCATTCTTCTTTTAACTTTTCCGCATCCCGAAGAGTTTCTGCCCAAACTGGAGAAGTCTCAGCAATCCCAAGCTTTTCGGCAACAGTTGAAATCTTCTGCGACCCGAACATGTCGGATTGGCCGTTGTTCTCGGTAAGCCCGGCGAGAACGACATTCGCAATGTGGAAAAATGTTGCAGCATACTCCGCTTCAGCTCGATTGATGGGAGTTTCGATGTCGAACCTTCCGTCGTCCAATATTCCAACAAAATGGGTAACAGGATCCTCTGAAAAGTCTATGCTCGCAGTCTGCTGGCCTGCGAACACAGAAACACCTCGTGCCACGATTCTGGGACCATTGTTAGGAAGAGCCGCTTCTACCGTATAGACTCCTGCGGCCAAGCCTTGTAATTGGTAGACACCCTGTTGGTTTGTCTGAACAGAAGGAGTAGCTGACCCACTTGCAGGCGTCGCTGTTATCGTCGCTACAGCCACTGGAGCTCCTTGAGCGTCAGTGACGCGGCCCATGATCGACCCAACCTGAGCGGGAGCTGGCGCCGCTGCCAACTGGAAGTCTTGGCC
>CAZAKX010000021.1:2876-31359 GCA_964485915.1 uncultured Nitrospira sp.
GCGGGGTTTTGCCCACCGGCCGGGGCCTGAACATTGATCGTGTAAGTCCCTGGAGATAGGTTAGGAATCGTATAGGTACCCTGCGCATCTGTTTGTACCGGCGGTGTTGCCACGTTGTTCGCATTGGTGGCAGTAACCTGTACTCCTGGCACCGCAGCTCCTTGAGCGTCAGTGACGCGGCCCGTGATCGACCCAACCTGAGCGGGAGCTGGCGCCGCTGCCAACTGGAAGTCTTGGCCCGCCGTTGCTTGATTAGCCTGCACCTGCACGTTCTGCCGGGGCGCGGGGTTTTGCCCACCGGCCGGGGCCTGAACATTGATCGTGTAAGTCCCTGGAGGTAAATTTTGAATCAAATAATTCCCATCGGCTCCTGTAAGTACTGTCACTCCAGCTGGTGGAATCTGCGGCCCAGTCGCTGTCACGCTAGCTCCACCCACTCCTTGTCCGTTTGCGTTTGTCACTCGTCCTAGAATTGAATCCGCCATGTGAGTATCCCTCCCTCCAGATTTTGTTTTTCGAGCGACCATGTAGTCACCCTCCCTTTAGAACCGTTGTTTTCCAACCCAACATCGCCTCCCACTTGAAGCCGATCGACGCCTTTTCGAGTAAGAGCAGATGCTCTCCGGTGACACCTCCTTGCCAATTCAGGTGACAAACGATCTTCAGACCGCCTTCCACTCCCATCAATGCAAACACTCTCATATCGAGATATCGAAACAGATTTAGAAAGGGACGCTGTTCTTCACTAAGTCCGGTTCTGTCGAAAACAGAAAATGGAAGCACACAGATCGCGCCATCATCCAGCTTTGCAGGAGGCCATGGTATCGCTACCCCATTGCCAGACGCACTGCACTGCATTTGCGACAATCCGTATTGCAACAGCCGCCCATCAGACTGAGTGATCTCGCCACGCGCATTCGATTGGGCACGCCAATCTCGATGAGTGGATTCTGCACCATTTCGATTGGGAGAAGGCTCAGTTCCATTCGTAGTGGTGAAATGAATCTCTATTGAGAGGAGACTTTCACATTGAACGCTGTCGCTCTCTGACAGAGAAGGAACATCGAAACTTCCAAGTTCAACCAGAATATTTTCGAGGCTCTGGGGGTTCCCGCCCTGGGTCCGAGCTCTAAGGGGTTCCAAAATAAGAGATTGAAGGTCTGCTATACCCTCATTCTTTGGTCGACACTTGGCAACGCCCTGATTCCAACTGATTCGTGGGCCTGTTCCCTTCGCCTCCGCTGAAGTTCTCACCTCCTTATCACCAACAGTTTCTTCTCTTGAGGACTTCATATCTCCCTTGGCTGTGTCTGCATGGCGATCGTGGTGATGTTCTTTACCAAAGCGAAGGTCATGGATAACAAAGGGGGCGTTTACATCTGTGCCCTTCTCAATTTTTGCTAGGCAAATCATGCCTTCCGCTTCATCAGGACGATCAGTGAGAATCGCAATCTCGCAATCGTCCCAAATCATGGTGGGATGCCCTTCGACATTGCCATCTTCAGACTGGACATACCGAGCACAAACATACTGGCTGGTCTGCCCTTCAATAAATGTGACGACAATCGTCTTCGGCTCATCCAATACAACTCGGTTTTGATTACGGTCGAACGCCACCCCTGGATGGACCGTCAGGCTTCCTTTTCCATCGTTAACCACATCAAACCCATAGTGGACGCGTTCCACGCCCAGCACCTGCCGAATTTCTTGCAGGGCTGATTGAAACGAGCCCTGCAGATGGTTCATATGCTCCGTTGTGACACGCAGGCCATCAAAAACACGGATGTGACTTGGTCTCATACCGCCTTCACCCCTCGCAGCATCTTGGTCGATGCGGCTTTGTAAATCAGGCTTGTTATTGTTCCGACTCCATCAATCGGCTGGTATTCCTGGGTAATATTCGAAACATTCAATGCACCTTTGGCGCGAGAACGAATGGTAAGGGTGGTACCAGACCCGCCAGGGCCTACCTGTTGAACATTGACATGCACTGCTTCCGTTGTTCCTCCCACCTTCGCTGTGAGAGGGGCAGTCATACCTGGAAGTAGAATTTCAATCGGTGGGATTTGGGTCTCAGGACTTGGTGTGTAGACTAGATGAGTGACTGTCTTGTGCCGAGAAGTGGCACCCTGGATAGGCTTCCAGCGCTGTCCCCCTCGATTAACGAGGAATACTCCGAGATAGGGATGCGGGGTCTGATTGAGTCCGAACTGAACAACCCCTTGCACAGCCTTGAAAACGACCCAATACCTCGTTGCGGCATCGATCGAGACTGACTTCTCAAACGGCGCGAACGTCATTGCGCCTGGTTTGATTGCATCAGGGGAAAGCATAACGCTCGCAGCCTGGGTCAGCGGAGAAGTCTCGGCCGGCATCCCGGAAACGTCCCCATGCAGACCGATGTGAATCTGTGCTTCCGCGTCAAGAAGGAATGAACAGGTCACCCCTGTGACGACAATCGCTTTTCCCGCTTGAAAGGTGTCAGCAGGGATGAATACCTCTTGAGCAATGGAATACTCAGCACTAATCGTTCCGAATTGCTTCCCATCCGGAACAATGATTGAAGGCAGCAATCGCTCGGGCCCTACTTCCCCGCGCACATCGAGATTCACCACAACCAATCGATGCCGATCCCCTATGTGACCGGAGGGGGGATCGAGATTTACTGTGACCACCTCTCCAAAGTTCAGCGTAAGGTCTCGGTCTTGTCGAGCAGTCCCTCCACCATCACCGGGCCACGTCTGCGTCTGAATCACGGTGTAGTCGAGACTCTTGACACGTATACGAGCTGTTCCTGGTCCATCAGCCTTGACTAAAAATGTTAGGACGGCGTCGGAGCCCTCGATTCCATCCAAATGTGTGTTCACATGATCTGCAAAGTCTGACAATTCGTGAGTACCAACCATCATTTGGAGATTGCCGAACGTCCAGAACGTGTTTCCACCCTGAAGGCGCACCTCAACAGAACTCGGACTAAGTGGAGGAGTCATGGTTACATCAAGAGTTCTGGATTGCCCTCCTTTCTCTGTAACCGTCGATGATTGGGTAACCGGTTGGCCTGGAGCTGACTGGGCTGGGCCAATGATGATGTCGGCCATGATCGATTTCACGGTGATCGACCTTGGCAGATCACGGAGCCTGACAGTGAGAAGAACTTCCTCTCCTGGTTTAAGGGTTGTTTCAGCCGACTCACCAATAAACGAACCCGCCAGCTTCTCCTTCTCATAAAGTGCTCTTAACTCAGCGCTAGCTATAGAGCCCTCAATCTCCACAAATGCATTTTGAGCAACTGGCATGATGACCTACTGTAGTTTCTGCAATGCAGCGCGCGTGACCTTGAACGTGTGTTCCCGAACTCGATAGTCCGCGAGCTCCATCATGATCGAATTCACCACATGCTGCGCAGCCTGCGTATCAATATGCTCTACAGCAAGAAGAATGATGTACGGAGGGTCTAATACACTGCCTGGGGGCGGATATTGGTAGAGAACTTTCCGGCCATCCAAAAGATCTTCCGGTGTCGGTTGAGGTGTGTTTTCCCGGCGCAGTTGCGCTTCGAGCTTAGGGTCATTCAGAACTGCCAGCGAGACAATGGCATCCATGACCTCGAGTTGCGCAGATGGCAAGCTGAAATACTGCACAAAATTGTCTTTGGTCGCCTGAGACCATCCTTGCGCTAACTCACTCATGACCTCGTTAAATTTCACCCCTTGCTCAAGACTATCTATAAGAGCATTAGGAGCTATACCTTTGTTCACAATGGTATTAAGTGCCGAAATTAGATAGTCCTTGTTTATGTCACTGAGGTTTCTGATCGCGCTGTGCGCCAATTTCGTCATAGTCTGAGGTCCATCGAACCGTGGGACAAATGCATCAACTGCGATCTTATTCGCTAAGAGCGCTGATAGCACACCAGGGTCAAGCGTGGTAACCGTCGCCTGTGGGAACAGGTCAGGCCTCGATGTTGAAACAGTCTCAAGCGCAGCCGGCAGTGCGGCTGCAGTCTTGCGTAGAATGTCCACAGACGGTATATCTGCGAATTCACCGAAACGTGTGCCAGAGGAAATTTTAGTTGGTAGTGACGGCATGATGTCTCCTCCCATTACATTAGGATCGTATCAGTTGCTCTCGAGCTTGACCAAGCGTCAGCCCAGCAATTGATGGAACTGACCTGGACGGCATCCCCTTTCCAATATCTCCAACAAGCAGTTTCACGCGCTCCGTCGCCTCACGATACGTCAAGCTCGATAAGTTTGGCGCAAATCTCCTCGTTTCCACCGCTTCGGTAACTACCACCGTCACCTGACGCTGGCCTAACTCCACTGGAATGACTTGCAGTACCTTTCGATTGTCGAGGGCACCATCGTCAGGATTATCGAGCACAGTGCCGAAGACGGTGATGACCCGTTGGATCTGATATTGCTGCGCCTTCAGTGCAAGCCGCGCCTCGTTGAATGTGTGAGATTGCAGCATGCTACTGAGAATGAACGAGTCGTAGAGAATTCTTAGACATTGGGATATCTTTTTGATGTCATCCGACTTGATCCGGTCGCCAGGGGAAGGAAACGGCAACTCCAGAAATGGGCTATTGACAGAGCCAGCCGGTGCAGATGGAACTGGGGGGGGTGGACTCGGAGGCGGATTTGGTACTGGAGTAGCTTGCGGAAACGGAACTATGGGCATCTTTGGTACAACCAGTGTAGAAGTAAAAAATGGGTTGAACGAGGCAATTGTGCCCTTCATGGATTCCATCGACAATTTGTTTTCAGCCATTTGTCCTTCTCCTCAATTCCTAGCCCCTATTGGACCTCAAGCGACAGCATGTCCGCATCGTTTCTTAGTAGTTTCATTGAATGAAAATCGATCCCCTCACCGTTTTGAGCAGCATTGGTCTCTTTGATCACACTTTCCCCAAGCACCCAACTATCCTGCGCGACATCAACGTAGGCACGCACACCAGCCGGCTTGAACCTTGGCAGAATGCTTGCAATCCGGCTCGCATGATTTCCTATCGATGGTGTTCTCTGATCGCTTGCCCCTCCACTCTTCTGATCAGAGGTTTTCGAATATGGCAAATGGTTAGGCAAGACCACCTTGAAAGAACAGGCCACTCGTTCGTCCCAACTCATCCCCACAATGCCCGCACCTGCATAGACATAGACCGAGGTGTCGTAACCAAAGTCCTGGTCATACACACCGATAGGAGCATCGTCGGTTTCACAGACGGAATAGTCGTAGAGACTCCCGTCGTATACCCCGTCGGCTACTTTGAAATGCCAATCCGATCCCCCCATCGGAACCGTGGCAGTACCCGACTTCTGCTGGAATAACTGTGCGGCGGATCGCTCAAGATTTCCATTGAATGGCATAACGGGATGAGCCCCATCAACCGCATTGCGGCTCCGATCGAACAGACCGAATCCCCCGACAGCCCCTTGAAATGGGATCACCCACTCATCCACCGGCTCATCATCGAGAGAAGCCCCAGTGGTGGGATCAATCACCAACGTCTTTCCTGCCGGTATAATTCCATAAAACAGCACGCCTTCCTCGGTTTGAGGGCAATAGAGGCTTGGCATGACGGTATGATCACTGACGCCTGTCACGGCAAACCGTGCCCCAACCTTCGCCGTGCCATTGTTGCTGATATGCCACCAGTTTCGTTGCCATCGCTCAACTGCTTCGATCTTATTTCTTCGAAGAGGATTCTCGTGCAAGTACACATGGGCACGAGGCTTCTCGGCCAGATACGAAAACTCTATGACAGCCTTATGGGAATATTGTTCTCGATCGACATGCACGACCTGCGGACCCTGCCTGTCTGGAGAAACGATGGTGCCTCTCAAAAAAATAGCGGTCGCCTCCAAAATTGCCCACGGAGTCCCCAGCCCTTGCAAATGTAAGGCAGCGATCCGTCGCACGCGGTCTCGCATTAGCACCAACTTCTCCGTATAGGACACCGTCTGATCGCCGATGATGTCTTCAAAATGAAACGGCGAGAGATCTAACAGTCCAGCCAGCCTCACAATGTCTGTGACATCTTCGGCAACCTTCAGACGATGTGCGCGCTGGATACGGAAGAGATGAGTATCAAATTCTTCAAGTGGCGCAGAGAGACGCCCAACAAACGTAGCCAGAAGTTTCGTCCGGTCGACTGTGCGATAAAAGGCTGGGAATAGATCGAGAATGCGATCGGCCTTACCCATCGAGCGCCTCTTTAAATGAAATCTTTACATTTCTCAGCTCGAGTACTTGATGCGTCTCGACCGGAACCGTGTCGGCATTGTTGAGTAGTCGACCCGACTCTTCGTAGAAGGCATTCACAACGACCGGTTGCGCTTCGACCAACTGCAGGAGCCCTCCTGCTGATTCGAGCAGTTGGCGAATCATTGTTCTCATCTCGTCTTTTTTCAAATCGATATCCGTTCTCGCAAAGAGATCGCTGAGGCCAGTTCGGATGGAAGTCTCCACCTGCGGCTTCCCGTTGTCGAGAATGTTGACCTGAAAAGTAGGGGTGGCCGCCATGGTGACATTGAGGATTGTTACCTGCCCGCTCTTCGCATCGACTCGCTGAGATTGTGAGCTCTCTCCTCCCTGCACCTGGACGCTCACCTCGTAGCTCCCAGAAGCCAGACCTGCGATTGTATAGTGACCTAGGACGTCCGTTGTCACCGTAGGTGCCGGCTGCCCGCCAACAAGTGTTGCAATCACTCGCACACCTGCAGCCGGCCTGCCTTGCGCATCCGTCACCTTGCCAGCAATGGATGCCGCCTGAGGTTTAGCCTCCACTGTCACAATCACATCGACGAATACTTTTTCTCCCATTAGGCCAACGAACACGGCATTTGGCACCACGATGGGTTTGCGCCCGCTCGAAGATAAGTTTGTCTTATAGGCATCAGTTGAGGCAGCCACATCCGGAACAACGGCGCGGACAAGCACCGTGGCATCGGCGATCTTCTCTGAATCGACCACTCGTCCCAACAACTTGTGATAGACAACATCCGATCCCATCGGGAGTGCAGTCACATGGTCCACCACCCTGGCTCGCACTTCGCTCGCCAATTGTTCCCTTTCTCCGACAGCCAAATTCGATTCCACCAAACGTAACAATACTTCCACCTGGAGATTAAGCACGCCTTCGGGCATGAGGCTGAGCACATTCTCAGGAACAGCCACAGTGGTGATGGCCCCTCCAAGCCTTGACATCCGAGCAAGAACGTCTTGGCGTCGAATAGGGAGCCCATCGGGACCAATTCCCTGTACGCCATCGGTCGGTGATCCAGTTGGAAGGTTGTGTGAGACTCTCACCCCGGCGGGTCGTGAATAGAAAATGGTTTCTTCGATTCTTCTGACCAATGACTGATCCACCGCACCCCCGAGTGCAAATTTCACCTGGACCTTTCCGGGAGCGACCGGATCTTCAGAGATTTGGACGTTCCCCTCGTTCACACCAGGGACCTCTTCGATCAAGGCCGTTCGAATGGCACCGAGGGTCGACCGACCGGCCCGCTCCAACGTGGCCTTGATACGTCGGCGGAAGGCTTCGTCCGATTCTTTCTCCGTTGCAAGTAAGGTGTTGCGCTCATTGACGACAGCATCGACGCCATAGATCGGACGGTTGATGATCTGAATGGCTCCAGCAGGAACTAACCCGGTTTGTCCTTCCGCTTGGGCCCGAATCGGTGCGGTCACGGAGAGCTGTCCCCGCCGCAAGGTCCGTTTATCTGCCGTTTCGAACACAAGACCTTCAGTGGTCGAGATCGCCGTTCCTGACAGAATGGCAATATCTGCTGGTGCCGGCGAGCTTCGCTTGAACAACACTTCACCACTGGCAAAGTTCGCGCCTTTTCGCTCCAGCGCCAGCAATGCAGCGACATGGTCGAGCGATGTTCCCGTGGAGAGATCCACAAATGCCGACCGATAGATGAACTCCATCTGTTTGGTGAGAACGGCGAGTTCCCGCGCAAACGTCTCGGCAAAGATCGAGGTCACACTGCCGGAATTCCGGTCCGTCAGCAGGCGAACCGCCTCTTGCCGGTCGTAATTGACATAGAAGTAACTATGGTCATCAGGAACCACTCCGCGTTCGTTCCAGACAATGGCTTCTGTCTCGGGATCGTACTGATAGTCCACACCCCTTACGAAGATCCTGAACAACTCGTCTCGCTGCCCAAACACTTTCACACTGGCCGGAATGACTCCCGGCGAGCTCAAGACATAGGACTCCTTGACTCCGGTGAACCGATGTTCTTCGCGCGTGACGCCACCGGTGAGACCGGTCAGCAGGTCGTCGACGAAGGGTTCGTATGGTTGCGCGACGTACGTCATGCGGGCACACCATCGAGAAAGAAGGGCACCACAAAATTAAGGGGATCCGAGGTCGCCTTGATCGTGGCTTGAATGTTGATTTCGACCTTGTCACGATTTTCTCGCCCAGGAGCTGGCTTCACTGTCACCTTCTGCACCCCAATACGAGGTTCCTGTTTCAGACACTCCAACACATAGAGTTTGATCAGGTTGCGTGTGTGCTCTGTATTCGGCTCGCCAACCAGCTGGTGATGGCGTGAGCCGTACGTCGGGTGCCCGAGAGGGGCGAGTTCTCCCCGTTCTGTTTCCAATCGCAGGATGAGACTCTGCACGAGATTGGCAATCCCGTTCACGGTCACGAGATCCACCCCTTTTGGTCGAACGCCCTCACGACGGACTCGCTGGATATCGAAGTTGGAAGAGGGTCCAGCTACAAATCTTCCTTCCTCATCGGCCACAAAGCCGAGATGAAGGTCCTGTCCCAAGTAAGTCTGTTGCCCGCTAGCCATCGTCTCTCCCTACACACCAACGCTAATTAGCTCTGATCGATATTCAGTACTGCACCACTGACCACGAGAGTCGTAACCTCCTCTGCCCGGGTGGTATCAATACTCCCAACCAACTCGTCCTCCTTCGCTTTGAGATAGGTCAAGACTCCTCGGGCGACGGCTGCAAAGAGGAGCTTCCGGTCTTCTTCGCCGCCCGCCGGCAACGGTGCGTGATTTTTTCGTTTATCCCACTCAGTGGCGAATGCCCTATCGATTGAGTCTGTCAATTCAAAAACTGTTAACGGCACGAGAAGCCTCCTTTGTTAGCCAGTCTTGACCTTCATGGACAATAACGATGGTGTTGCCGGCGGAAGAGGCGGAACCGGAATCATTGGGGTGACTGGGAATACGCCCAACGCCATTTCTCCGGGATGCGTATGGGTCGCATACATCTGCACAATCTGATTCAGGTACTGAATCAGTTGATCGCCGTACACGAGTGGGTGCGTCGCGTTTTCCACCAACTCAATCTGCGGCGCCTCTACCGTGACTTTCGTTTGTGCCTGCACTTTTAGTTGTCCCTGCTGCATCTGGATGTCGATCTTGTTGCTCCCATTGACATCCGTTAAGGTGATCGCCTTGTTGTTCGACTTGATCTCCACTTCACCGTCGTGCTTGACCGTCATTGTGGTTTTCCCCATCTCGAGGAACAGCTTGTCATCGTCCAGCAACAGCTTGTTACCGTTGGGGAACTCCAGATACATCCGGCGCACACCGGAGTCCGCACGATCCGGCGAGATATAGACGAACTCCTGCGATTTCGCCTTGGGCGGTCGATCCTTATCGTTGTACAAACGCCCTGTAATAATGGCCGAGTGGATGTCGCCATTGAGATATTGCACCAACACCAAATCATCGACATTGGGAATGGCCACCGCTCCCATCCGTTGGGTGCTGACCGGCACGCTCTTGAGTTCCAGCTCGGAGTCTCGCAACTTCACATCGCACTCATAATTGTTCTTGTCCGACGTGCTTTCATGGGAATAGACCTTCGTGACCACACCAAGCTCCGACGTCTTGAACGAACGGAGTTGATCTCGAATGACAGACTGAATGATCCCAACGACATCCGTGCTCATAGTCCTAACGCTCCTGCAAGCTGACCAACGGCCTGCCCCAACAGACCTTCGGCCGCTGCCGCACCACCCTGCCCAGTGAATTCCACTACGGTGACGAACCCGTCATGCTTGCTGTATCGATGACGAACAGATACGACCTTAAAGAGACCGTTCAATTCCGGTTTCGGTGCATCGGCGATTTCGATGGCATCACCAAGCTTCACCATTGGGTTTCCAAGGATCTTGATCCGCCCGACGCTAGCCTGATCTTTCATGGCGCCAAACTTGGCTTTCGCCAATGAGTCGGCAGCATCTTTTGTCCGAACTGCGCTATCGCTGATTCCGAGCAAGTGCGCCCCCATCCCTACTTCACTCCGAAAAGGTTTTAGATCCTTGGCTAGCCAATGCCACGTGCTGGACCCTTGATTGCTCGAAGGACTCTCGCCGTACACCATCAGATGGTTACTCGTGGGTTGATGTTTCCAGAGCTGCAGGTCAAGGATATCGATCCCATAGTGAAAGGTGTGATCTGCACTCGACTTCTCGAACGCCTTCAGCGTCAGCTTGTTCTCCGTATCAAAGTACAGATCCAGCCCATCACGAATGGCTAATTCCCGGATGTGTCGGAGCAAACTCTTGGATTCGTGCACCACAAAGTAGGCGTATGTGCTTCCCGTCGCGACGTCGCCCATCTCAGCTTCGGCCTGGCTCGCAAGGTCCTTTACGATCTGGAACATCGTCCGGTTTTCATAGATCTGATTCAGGCGAGTATTCGCCAATTTCTGTTTTCCCGTTGTCCCTGTGATGACGGTTTGTCTGAAGGAAGAGGTGATGGATTGCACGTCAGCCGTAATGACCTTGTTTGAGCGGTCACCTACAGCTAGTTCAATGGTCACTGGATCTCCGGGATTGATCGCATTGCCTCGCACTTGAATGGAGAAAGCCTTCTCTGCTGATCCGTCATTGAGTCCCAGAACCCCTCCAGCCATCTCCATAGCCGCTCCAGCTGCTTCATCGAGGAGACTTTTGTTTCGAGCAGATGGGGCATAGATAGCAACACGACAAGAATCACCAAGGATATCCGTTGAATGGTGCGCTTCGAGCAAAATAAGTTCCGTGTGCGGATCATCCGCTGAATTTATTAGCCAGGTGCCAATGCCGATCTTGCATTCAGCTCTTACTGTACCAACCATTTGAGTGCCACCCATCCGCCGTTATTAAGGCCGTATGCCGTCGAGTAAGTTAAGCAAAGACCGTGTTACGTCTTTTACGGACTTGTCGTCTAGTGGATGATGTAATGTTGTCAAGTTGAGGTGACGCCTCAGTTCACCTAGAACGTCTTTCGGGGTATCCCCTTTAAATCCAGATTCCCTTAATAGCCGTTCCAATCCAGCTGACGGATATTTTTTGTCAGGCGGAATTGCTACTACCCATTCCGTCCGCCTCCTTCCGACTACTATCTTGTCGAAGTCAAACCAAACGTCATCAACTCGAATAGCAGTAGCATCTATACGTTCGATGTCTTCCAGAATCTGGCCATTGATCTTAAAGTCGGCACTCGGGAAAAGGTCACCGACGTTTGTCATCGACTTCGATTCATACACCGCAAGGACATGGAGGTTACCATTCTGGTCGATGCCGCCTATGATGCCATCCGTTAAAAGTTTCTCACCCTGTATTGAGCGAGCAGAGGTTCCTTTCATCTTGCCAAAACTTTGCCCGCCTTGAAGACGCATCAGTCGGACTTCTCGCAGTCTAACCCCCTCATCCGCCATGCGGGCAGCCCGTCTGCGAGCCCGCTCCATCACTCGTCCAAAGGATGTATCAACGAACATTAGTTCCTCTCGAAGCTGACCGGCGACATTACTTACACCCTTCTCGGAATTCTGACGAAAGCTGGGGAGGTGCTCGTCGCACTTAGCAACAATACTTTCCCAGCCTTCTGCATCAATTAACCCGAGCAAACGTTGACCAGCGGAGTTCCCTGGCAGGACATCTGCAGGGTTGATCTTCTGACCGATGCGGACAGCTTCCACACGCGCCCGTGCCGTGGATGCGAGTTTGGCGCTGAGATTGCTCATCTCATCCGCTATTAACACGTCTGATAGAGGTTGGATATATGGCGCCACTTCTTTCGGCAGCTCAGGCCCAGGAAGTAAGGCAGGATAATTCTGTTCAATTTGCCGCCGTAGGTGGGCAAGCTCCGGCGTGAGCTCTGCCGGTTCATCAGCCAAAGCAGCTCGAACTTTTACAGGCATATCTTGGTCCATAAGTTGACGCAGGTCGTTCATTGCTCGATTCAGATCAGTCTCTGATGTTGCACTCAACGCCTGCTCAACGAGTGAACGGGCGTGGGGGTTAACAACGGCCCCAACGCGTGGGTCGCCAGCTAGGACGCTGGACGCAAGACGTGAGTTGCGCACCTCATTCAACGCGGCAGCATCCCCCGCTGCCAGCCTGCCCATAAAGCCGTCAACGCTGGTGCGTGCTTCATGGCGGGCACGCTCGCGGAGCGCTTGGCCAAGTTTGATGCGTAGATCACGGCTGGCATCGGCTGCTTGCGCGGCAAGACGTTCGGCATCGGCGGTGCGTCCACTAGCCCGCAGATACTCGCTCACCGCGTCTACTGCCTCCTGGACAGAACCAGGTTCCTTGGCGGCCATGCGATCGATGAGTTGTTGGGCGGTGCGCCGTGAGCGATCCGTGCGTCCCCAGAGCACGGACTCCAAGGCATTGGTTGCCCGCTCCACCGTGTGCATGTTGCCGGCCGCATCTTCAAGTAGGTGCAACAACGCAGCGGGGCTCTGCTCATAGCGCAAAGCGAATTGCAGGACGCGCGGGTGCTTGGCCAGTTGCCCTATTAGTGCCGGGGTCAGTCGCGATACGGTAGCAGCGCCGGCCACGGGTGCCGAGAGCATGCGACCGACGGAGATGAGAAAACGCTCCACTGCTGGGCCGTCGAGTCCGCCAAGGATGCGCCGAATATCAGCAGGCGCAAGGCCCTCGACATCAAAGAGCCGGCGCAGGCCATCGCGGGCGTTGTCCTGCAGGCGCCTCCCAACCTTGTTTTCGGTTGCCAACGCGGTCTTGACCATGTCGGCCGATTCGTTGATGACCTGACGGGCGGTAGAAGTTGGAGCAGTCTCTGCCAGTTGAGTAAGGGTGCGTGCCGCCGCGGGTCTGGATTCGGCGACTGCTGCGCCTAACCGGCCGAGTTGCCCTTGAGGTAGATCGGAAATCGCGCGCAGTGCAAGGTCGGGCTCAGTTCCCATTGAACGGGCCATTAGACGGGCCGTATCATCAAGGGCGGCCACTGCGCGCTCGCCCTCGCCAACGACTTCTGCGATGCGGCCCATAGCAGCGGCGCGACGCGTTAAACTACTGGAGGCGATTGCTCCCCGCGTTGCCGATACCGCAGCACGGATCTCGCCGATGCCGATGAACATTGAGGCGATTTCCCAGAGGATTGCCCAGCGCACCTGACGGATCAGCGCCACTTCCAAGTTGAGAAGACGGATCGCGAGGTAAAGGTGTTTTACGTGTCGGGCAATCTGGTCCCGAATGCGTTGCATTTTTCTCTGTGACGGTCTGTGTCCCCATTTTGCCAATTCAGCCGTAACGAGAAACTCCATCAGCTGGCCGACAGCATCGATGATTTTGTCTGGCCGGCTGATCAGCATGTAGAGGTCCTGCACAGTGGAAACGACGAAGCGCACGAATGTCGTCAATGCGGTCTGTAGCTCCTCTAGCGCGTGTAAGTCGAAACTAATCTGCCCTGTCTCGCGATCAATGCTCAATCCCCCCGGAACGCCTGGCGGTAGGATAGGAATGCTGATTCGCCTAGACGACTGATCGGTAATCCAGCTAACCACCTCATCGAGGCTAAAGGGGAAGCGTGTCTCCAGGTCTTTTTCGAATCGCCCGCCGACCGCACTCAGGAAGCTGAAGACGCCGCCATTCAAATTACCGACAAGCCGGTCAAGACTGCGCTGCTGTCGGAGGAAGTCGACGTGGCTGACAATTTCTTCCGGGCTCGTAGCGGAAAGAATGATCTCCCTCACGGAGCGAGAGTCGCGCTCACTGAGCCACCAGTCGGAGAGGAAAGCATTGAGATAATCCCGCCGTTGCGACGAGCTTGCTAACTCAAATGCAGTACTACCGAGGCGTCTGATCTCTTCCAACGCGCCTTCACGTTGATCGGCCGCGAGCTTCTGATCTGTGATTTGGAAGACACCCTGGATGTGGGTCTGAGCCGCGAGCGAAAGGGCCGCGTCCGGAGAGTGCGCATCTGTCACGGCTAGTTCGCAGTCCCAAACATCCATTCGCCCTTGCGTGTCGAAGATGCCGCGGTCGTCAGAAGTGACAATAGTACGCAGGATGTACGATTCCCCGGCTGCGTTCTTAACCTCGGCACCGTAGTAATAGAGCTGGATGCGCGCGATACGCTGCTCCCTGTACACGCGGTGCACGTCTAGCTCTTCAACTGTCAGTGGCTCGCTGAGGGGCAAGACGTGATAGCCGCGCCGCGAGTCATCCAGAGTCAGCGGTCCTTCCAGGATGACGAAGCCAACGGTACGATAGAGTGCTCTTCCCTCGTTCAGGGCTCGGACCATATTGAAGGTGATGGGATGGGGCTGAGATTGGATCCTAAGAGCGATAAAACCATGAACGATCGCGACCGTAACTTCGCCGTGATTGGCAGGATCGCCGAAGATTGTTCTGTCACCGCTGCGATCTGCACTGGGTGGACGGCGCAGGAAGCGCTGCCTGATATCGTCTGGACAGCCTGGTGGTGCCGCTGTGGGCCTTGTTTGAGTGGTTGTAGTGACCCCCTCCTGGGGTACAGGTGGCGCCGGCGGGGGGGACGTGGTAGGCGTAACCGCGGCGGGCAATGGTTCCGATAGAGCTAAGAACTGCTCGTCGTCCGGCTCGGCCGCGCTTAGGAGCCATTCCCGCCCCTCGTCAGGGCCGGGCAACACGGGATCTGAGACCTGGAGTGGCAGCGGCGCCTGTAGCTCAAGATCCTCATCTTGGGCGGAGGGCAGTGTGGCGGTAAGAACACCGATTTCTGAAGCCACCCGGTCCGTTCCAGGGACATCGAGCGTACGCTCTGACTGGTCGTCGAATTCGCCACTAGCCGTCTGGACGTTCAGGATGAAATAAAGCTCCGCTTCCTTACCCGAGTCGTCTGGACTCTCAGCAAGCCACCAAGTAACAATATGGTAGGGAAGTGATGCCTCTTCCTGTTCAATAATCAGAATACAGTCGAAGAAGTCTCGCTCATGATTTCTTCTGAACATCCTCGCTGCGTCTTCGGCAGATATTTCTCGAGAAATACTAACCTTTACAAGTATGCGATGAGATACTGGCCATTCAGAGTCGATTGGCTGGGCTCCCGGACCGACTAGAGCGACAACGACATCATCGTCGAAGACATCTTCTTCCAGGATATCGAAGCGTATCCGAGCCGCCAAAGGCTCTGGCAATAGGCTACGATCGACTTGGCAGTAGAGCTCGAAGAGCTGGCCAGCACGCGGTTCCGTAAAATCGTTTACAGGTTCGAAATCGCGAGTCCATTGAGCAAACACACCCCCGCTCTGCGGGCCACCAAAACTAAATAGATGACATCGATATAGTGCACCACGGACAGCCATCAGGATTTCGCTCCACTCGGCACCGCCGCAATCATTCCGTCGAATGCCACTTCGGTTTTCTTGAGCGCCGCTGCCAAATCGTCTCGAAGCTCATCGAGTTTCTTCACTAGCGGCTGAGTGACGACGCCAATGTCTATTGCAGCCACGATCGTCTGGATCCGTTCGAAGATTGTCATCAACGGCTTCTTGAGTTCCGATGGGTCAAAGGCCATGACGATGGACTTTGCTTGGTCGAATGGCTCCTGAAGCGGTTTCAACAGTTCTGCCGGCTTGAACGCTTCGAGCGCTGCCGTGACTTCAGCCATGACTTCGTTGAGTTGCTCAATGATTGGTCCGGGATCTAGTGCGGTAATGACGGAACGGATGTCTCCGACCATTCCACTCAGTTCCGTCGTCACCACGCTGAGGTCAAGAGAGGTGAGCTTATCGATGACTCGGTTGATGATGTTCTGAATGTCTTGCACAAGCAGGGTTGGATCCAGCACCAATAGGGCCTGTTTCGCTCGCTCATAGGTGGCTTTGACTTGTTCCTTGATCAGCGCAGGGTCCAGAGTCTTCAGTTTATTTTTAATCGCGGCCCAGAGATGATTGATCTCGTCGCGCAATGACAGGGGATTCGCCAGTTTGAAGGCGCGCCTGATCGACTCCGGCGTCATGTCTCCTTTCGCCCAGGCCGGAACAAGCGATTCTAACTTGGCCTTCACTGCTTCATATCGCTTCGTGAGGGCCTCAGGAGGGCTCGGTTGGGCAAACGCGCCTTGCAGCTTTGCCGTGATCTCCTGAAACCCTGTCGCAACCTCTCCCAATTTATCGTGCTGCAGCGGATTCATTGCCGTAACTCGAACGGACAAGGATGATCCTCCTGGCCCAGCTACCTGCAGCGCGGCCTGTAGGTTCGCATGCGATTGTCGGAGATCAGCCATAAGGCTTCCAATGTTTAGCTGCTGCACAAGCTGGTCAAGCTCGCGCAACCGTCCCCCGACTGCCGTAAAGGCATGCTGCGGATCAAACACCTTGGGTAATTCGATGAGCGGGGAAAAGGCCTTTTGAATCAAGGCCACATGACCGGCGACCAGATTCTCCAATGGTGCCGTAAGCTTTCCAAAGACATCATCAAATGGCTTGAGCAAGACACCAGCATCAAAGGCATCGAGTGCTTGCAAGATCTTTCCAAATACGTTCACGAGTGGATCAACAAGGCGTTCCGGTGAAACCCTATCAAGTGCTGTCCGTACACTTTGAACTACCTGACTGAGTTCTTCCGCTACACCTGTCACATCAATTCGTTGGAGTTCTTGTTTGACCGCCTCCATTGCTTCTTGCAACGGCGCTATGAGTTTCTCCAGAGCGATGGCTTCGGTTCCCTTGTGCAGTTGTTCGTAGACGTCGATGATGGGAGCCAACAATGCCGCAGGAGAGACCTTCTGCACCTCGGCATTGATTCGTCCGTACCAGGCATCCAACGGTTCCTGCAGACGCGCTAATTTCAACGCATCGAGTTGGACCTGAACCGGCTTGAACACTTCGTCCAATGGGGAAAGAACCACATCCGGTGCTAAGACAGTGAGGCGCTGGAGTCCGCTTTCGACCTGTGTTCCGATCTCACCCACGGCATTCTTTGGTACCGCCAGTAGCTCATTGATCTTGGCCATCAGTACTTTCGTAATCTGCGCTGTGAACTTGATTTCGAGAATCACCTTGACAGACACCTTGAAGGCGCCCACGGCCAATTCCCCCATGGCCGAGAGGTTGACCTTTTTCAGCATATCCCGGAGGTCATTGATGCCCTCGACGACTGGATTGACCACCACATCAAAGTCGACTCTTCCAAGCTCATCGAGCATGCCCTGGAGCTTCTGACCAACCGCTTGCAACTGCCCGGGGATATCGACTTGTTCAAGTTGATCGCCGGCCTTACTCAATGTGTCCTGCAGTTGCTGTTTCACGGTGTCGATCTGTCCTTGCACCGCCTTCAGTAGATCCTGTACTTGTGTTAACAGACCGCCAATTGTGGTCCTGAATTCTTCCAACATTGGCTGAATGGTGTCACGGAGGGTCGATTTGATGCCTCCCAAGAAGTCTCGGATGTCCTGTTCAACTCGAAAATGGAAGCGGTGCTGTTCATCGAAACTTCCCAACACAGAAAGGATGTTCTCAAGCGCTTCTCTAACTTTCCGCAATGCATTCCGAATCGAAGCCACCACCTGGAGCAGCACTCCATCAACAGCCGCAACCACATCATCGATCGTCTTCTGAACATCTCCCAGTTTCTCCGTCAGTTTTCTTGGATTGACTTGATCGATCTTGCCATTGATCAGATCGAACGCCTCAATCACCTTTTTCCCGGCCGCTTCCAGATTGATTTTCCCGATGGCCGCTTCCAGCTTGGCGATGGCTGCAGCAAACTTGTCTTTGATATTTCCAAGATCGATGACCTTCACTTGCTCAAAGGTCGCGATCCGAATCTCATATTCCTGCGCTAAACCTCCCGGCGTCGTCACATGCATGCTGAGCACCGTGCGGATCGCTTCGACAATCGCGGCAAGTGCATCGACAAGCTCAGAGAATTTGGATTCTGCCGACGCTAGAAATATGGTGTTCGTCACATTTCCCAGCCGGATTTCTGCGTCAGCTTTTTCTACATCCGCTATCAGCGCTGCCTTGAGCGTCATGATCGCCGACACCTTCTCTGCGGTGAGTGCTCTATCGATTTGCTTCATAAGGCTATCCATTACTGGTCCACCAGGAATGGCAGCCTTGACGACCCCTTGAATCTTTTCCGTCAGAAACGCAATGAGACGTTCTTCGACAGATCCAGTCCCCTTGGCTATCGCTTGATTGATCTCCTCATAGAGGGTCTGTACGCTGGTGCTCCACTCACGCAGCTCTGCGAATTCACCAGAGATCATTTCCTTTTTAAAAGCATCGATGGCCGGGACGACATCCTGCAGAAGTGCAGACGTGTCTACGGGGATGAGGGATTGAATCTCTTGCAAACCCGCGGTCCCCTCAAGCAATTGCTTGACCAATTCTTCCGCCGACAGCTTTTTGATCGCTTCGAGCTTGTCCTTAAGAGGGGCAATCAGTGCCTCGGGATCTGCGGGAATCAACTTGGCCACACGATCGAATTCGGTGAGGACATTGCCGGTGACGGATGCTCCGGCGTTCCCCGACACTGAAACCGATAGAGTGCCATCCAGTTTCCTCGTCATCGTCGAGGTCATCGCCTCGATGTCGATGTTTCCCAATAGTTTCGCCACACCAGCCACTCCTGTCCCTTGCTCCCCATTTCCAACGATCCCACCCAACATTCCACTGAACTGGTCTTGCGACGGCAGGTTGTTCAACGGCCCATTCCCCGATTCACCCCCTCCGGTTAGCTCTTTCAACTCATCCACCACCGCCGGAAGATCCGCAACAGCCGAACTGACTCCATCCATCGCACCGCTTAATGGGCCGGTAGGATCTCCCACATTCTGCACCGATTCCAGCATGTCGATCGCATTCATCGCGCCATCCACTAGGCTCAGGGCATCGTCGAGAATGCCTTCGTCCAATAGGCCCGTTGCCGGCGGCTCTGGAGGCTCCACATACTTTCTCAGCGTGACCATGTACCGAAAACTGTCTGGCACGCCACCGATCTCCTCCACATCGAGATTTTCAATGACTACCTGCGTAATGTCTGTGGCTGTGTTGATGTCGGCTACGAAGGTGGTGGGCTCGCCTTTATTGAATAGGTCTCGTATTCCCGTAAGGAACGCGTCTCGCGTATCGTCGCCTGCTTTCGCCCCTCGTATGGTGATGGTATTGGGCACAGACCCCATGTCCTGAAAGTAGCTCCCGGCAAGTCCGGGCACCCTGTGCTCGACCAACGCACGGCTTTCTGAGGACTGAATATGCTCGATATCGTCGAGTGTAAATTCGCCTAGCATCGGTTTTATTTTCATGTCAGATCTATCCCATGCTGGATAGCTTGTTCGCGCAGCACATCTGCAATGCGCTCAGACAAGTCGCTGACCCATTGATTGCCATTCTCCCCCTGCATATTCACTTGTATGTGGAAGCTGTTCTGAATGGCACCGGGATTCTTTGGACTCGTGTCGAACACTTCATGCACGGGGAGCACGTTGGCCGATACTGATGCTCCAGAAACAAATGCCTGAAGACGCGTTGCGACCTGATCGCCGGTTATTTGCGGCCATGTCGTCGCGAAGCGCGACCCCTCAACAGGCCTTTTCGTTTCCTGTTTAACCGATGGCCTTTGGTGCACAGTCTCCATTGACTCACCCACACGTTGGCTGAGATCGCGCGCTTGAGGCAGTACTCGCTCGTAGTCCTGTAATAATTGAGTTAATCGATCGGTCCGATGGAGGTCTTCCCATTTCCTCCAAGTGGTCTCTCGGCCAACTCGGTCAATATCTGGTGACTTACCCACATGTTGGCTCACATCACGCAATTGAGGCAGTACCTGCTCATAGTCCTCTAACGATTGAGTCAATCGATCGCTCCGATAGAGGTCTTCCCAGTTCCTCCAAGTGGTCTCTCGGCCAACTTGGTCAACATCTACGGCAGTCTTCGCTTTTGCACTTACATTTAGTGGTACCGAAGCATTTGTTCCTTGAAGACTGGCCTGGGTTGACCCGTCTGTCTTCACCAATTGCGGGAAGAATTCAGATGCTCCGATTCTGTCCATTGTCCGAGGATGCGCCCATGACACTGAGCGAGTCCTACTTTCTTGCTCATGCAATGACCGTCGTTCAGCGAGATAGGCTTGCAGTCGCTTACTGAATATCGCCTCAAGCTGTCCTCCACTCACCTCAGAGGGAATAGCTTGCATACAGCGCCTGAGTTGCCGCATTGGTCGCATCACGCCAACCAGCCCTTCTCTGACACACTGCAATTGGAGGCGGGTCATCAACGGGCACGCCACAGATTCCTGTATTGATCGGAGAATGGATTTCATTCAGTCCTCAGACGGCCGTCAGACGCTTGCTTTGATTGAGAAGTTCGAGATACCCAAGAATCTGTCCGATGGTCAAAGCTTTGACTTCGTCAGGCGTCCAGTGAAATTCTTTTGCCAACAGATAGAAAGCTTTAGCGATTGGCGACTCAACCAATTCGCGGAGATCATCTTCTTCCGTCATGAGCCCACTCAACCGATTGATCTGTTCAACAAGGAACTTGACCAACCCGCTATGCATCGCAGCAATCTCTTGCTGTTTCAGTTTGGGATCGACCAACGCCTGCTGGATCATCAACACAGACGTCATGACCTCGTCTGTCTTGGCCGCTTTTGAGATAAGCTGGACATCGCGCACTGTAAGAGGACGAATTCGAATTTTTCCGTCAATTCCTCTTGGTCTTTCTTCTCCCCTTACAAGAGGCCGTAACACTTCCGCAGGAATCTCGACCTCATGTTCTCCTTCACTCCCCATCAGAAGTTCTTCGGGGGTGAGAAATCCTCCCGGGGTTTTGTGAGGAGCACTGCTAGTTTTGTCGCGCATTACGCCTCCTATGCTGACACCTCGGTGTCTTCAATTGTGATTCTCCTCGCCCTGAAATGAGCTTTCTCTAGAACGAAATCGTCTTCCGGCAGATTGAATTGCCAGGCATCGAACATGACCCCGTATATCGTTAGGATGTTGTTTCCTTCGTCCCCTATGGGTTTCTGATTGTCGAGGGCAATCTTCATATTGAACTGCGGCATCTTGAACGGCGTTCCTCCCTCCTCACTCTCCGAATAGGGACCCAACATAAGTTTGAGGAGCGCACCATTAATGAAGGCTCGCTCAACCGTGCCCTCAATGGAGATATTCCCTGCGCGCAATTCTTTAGGAGCGTGAGACCCGATTTCATGAAACGGCTTCACGACTGTTGATACCGACAGTGCGATATTGGTCACCCTCCCAACAATCCCACCTTCACCGAAATAGCTTGTGAATACGTCTGGAGTCACTCCATCCGGATCACTCAACGTCAGTACGCCATCTACGCCGTGATAAGTACTCGTATTCAACATGGGCTCTCCTTAACTGAGATTCATGATCACTCGGATGACATCGATACTGAATGTGGGATTTAGATCCATTGTGACGAGCACTTCGCCCCTGATTTCCATGGCACGATCCGCAAATACCTTCAGCTTGTATCCTGTCAGAAACTCTCTGATGATCAGGTCTGACAAAAAACCATCCAGTGTGGTTCTTAGGTTCTCCCGCACCCGTTTGTTGTTCAACTTTCCGATATATTGATTCGCCCCGATTCGGGTCCCCTGCTTTACATAATCGACGATTCGACGAACCGAGATCTGCTTGAATGCCTCATCGTCCGTGGAGATCCCTTTGACGACTCGCACTCCCCGCTTTCGCTGAAGCACGAGCACGCGGTTTTGCAGTAAGGCTTTCAGATCGCCATAGCTGTACTCCATCGTCAGTCCATCGATTCCTGACAGCGTTTTATTGGTCAAACTGATGTGAGGAGACAGGGAACTCAGCTTGCCTGCGACTGCAGCTGCTGCAAATGCCGGTGGGAGATTAACCATTTGCTCCGATTCTGGATCTTGCTGTCGCAGCCCGGGAGCTACAAGTATCAGTCTTTTGTCTGCTACTCCATTGGCGTTGTTTAGGATAGTGTCCACATCGCTTCGGTCGGCCCCCACCACCGCAATGCGTTCCCGTCCCAGATTCTCTGTTTTTTCCAGATGGCCGAGGACTGCACCTTGTACGACGCTGAACGGTTTTCCTACGACGACGAGAAGCTGGACGTCTTGTTCGATAAGATCGTCTAAGGCCTTCTGAAAGTGCCCCACTTCAGGTGGTCCGTTCTCGCCGCCAGTAAATGCCTGAAAAGATTCCATCGCTTTGGGAAGGCCGTTCTGATTAACTTCAACCACTTCGACTAATTTGGATGGACTGTCTTCAGCCTTAAGTCGTTGAACGAGGTACGCGACGCTCGGCACGAAATACACTTCTTGCATATTTCCATACCGCAAGGTGATCTTGCGCAAGCCGGGTCCTGGTACCCAATAGTCGGCAGAGACGGCTGCTGTAACGGAAGGTTGTGTTTGGAAGGTCAATCGCCGGTCCGCAAGATTCACCTGAACAAATGGGGGTGGAGGAGCCCCAGGAGCGAGTGTTGGGGGATCCGTCATCAGTTGGTACCGACTGACCCGACCCTGGTCCCGCACTAACACCTTTCCTACTGTGGTCCCCGGAGGCTCTGGCTTTGCCAGGTCCGACGCAGAGAGTACGTAGGAACCGTTCTGAGGAGTGACGAGTTCGTCGGTCACCAGAATTTGTGAATCAGCAACCTCGACTTGTACTTCAAGCCTGTTCGCCCACGTTCCTGACGTCTTGGCTCTTAACGTCAGAAGAGGCGTACCGTTTTGGCCTTTCAGCTGGCAGGTCGCAGCTCTCGCCTTCGCTTCATCCACCACTCTCTTGGCGTAAACGGTGTTCGCTCCATTTTCAAAAAGGAACTTGATCGCCTTTACCAGTGTCAGACTGTCATCCTTGGCACTCGGGTCCCATGTGTCTTCACCAAACTTGGCTCTTGCGTCCTCGACAGAATTGATTCGCTGAACTTTACCTGTTCCCTTTTCTGCCGTCCCAATGAGACCGACATTCCCTGTCGAGATGGCACCAACCGACAAAAGCCCCTCGGCTCTCACTTCGATATAGGTTCCTGGAACGATGGTCTCGGTTATGACTTCGGCCACAGATCACCTCACATCTTCATGGTTGGGCAGTCAGTGGAACTCTAAATTGCTCTCCTTGCGGCCCCCTCATATTGACGTCGATTCGTTTGATCGGAACGCCACTGCTCACCTCTCCGCCTTCTTCGATTTCAAAGGCAAATCGATAGATCAACGTTTGTTTCCACACTTGAAATGCGGATACTGCCGGAGGGCTATACAGACTGCGCTCTACTGGTCCGACAGTTCCTGGAGCCAGTCTCAAGAATCCCTTTTCCCTCAGAAGGCCGACTTCCTTGTATATTCGACGCTGTAGCTTTCTCGATATCTCGTCAGCCTTCGTGAAACTATCCGCCCATACCTCCGCGATTACCTCACCCGAGGCGCGTAGCCCAAGGATTTCGTTGTGCCACGACACAGTCCAATGACTCGCTTGCAAGAGATCTCCTTCTTTCTGCGGCAGACCAAAGATAACCTCTGCACGAATAGGATCGATCCGGTACTCATCTGAGCGTGTTGGACTTGTCCTCAGGTGATATGGAACGGGATTGCTCTGATTTGAAACGTTCGTTATCTGAACGTCCCTCTCGGATAATTCTTCTGTTATTGTCTCAGGACTCTTCCTCAACGGGAGCGGGGCCAACCTTAAGCGCTGAAGGCTAGATGAGAAGGTATCTTCTGAAGCCCGGACCGTTACGACAGATGTATTCTGGACTACTGCATCACCGCTTCTAATAAAGCGATTCAATCCTATGTTTCTTGAATCCGAGACAGACACAGAAAGGGTGAGGAGAGGTAGGTCACCAGACCCTGAAGGTCTCATCCATCCAACCTTCCCGGCTGGCAGTACGGGATCTGGTGGTGAGACGGCTACTTCCGCGAATTTGTCAATGACTTGATACACGAGACTCCCCTTCCCTAACTGTTGTTACACATAACGCTCAAACCATCGGACCTTTAGAAAGCCATCGCATTCCCCACAACTGAGTGTTCACACCAAGTTATTCAGCTTCAGATACTCATAAGTCGTTTATTGCCAACCGCATTACCTGCATAATGTCTCGTTTTTCAGCACCGAGTATTTCATGTCTGCGAGAACGGAGCTGCTGCACAAAGGCAGCTCCCACATCAGGAGCAAGGCTCACGATGGTGAGATCTGGATACACAGCAAGCAACTGACTGCACAGCCCTGGTTCATCAGTGCCTTCTTGCGCGAGAATCACCGCATCGGCCTTGGTGCGCCCCGTCTCGTGAAGAATTTTCATTGGCCCTCGGTAGTCACCTACCACATCCATGTCCTCTTGCTCATCGACGAGCCGCCGAATCTCATCGGGAACCATCAGGGGATGATTAGCTAAAAGTACCCGGATCTTGTTCAAACGAGCCTCACTCAGTTGTCAAGGCACACCATAGGCCTGAACGTCCTGAAGGCCAATGGATCTTTGGGATGATTTTTGATCCAGAAATGAGTTGGAGAGGATCTAGTTCCTTTCTAGATCCTGGTTCGAGAACAGGAGTGGAGAAGAGAGCAAACTGCATCGAAGACTAGGGTGCAGAAGCGATTTGAAAAAGAAATGCGAGAGGAGGAGGGCGTTAGGAGTGACTGACCGTCAGGCCTTGTGCTTTGGCATATTTCACGGCGGAGTACCGACTCCGCAGATGCAGCTTGTCAAGAATATTATGCACGTGGTTCTTGACAGTCGAGACTTCGATATGGAGTCGCACAGCAATTTCCTTATTGCTTAACCCATGATCTATCAACTTGACGATCTCCGTCTCACGTCGCGTGAGCCTACTATCGCTGACGGAGTGAGTATGATCGACTTGACGGGCCAGCGTGGATACTCGATCAAAGGCGAGACCCGCGATTCTTGGAGAACACAGTGTTTCTCCCTTCATCACGGCGTCGATACTGAGCAGGAGATCATCGAGAGAGGCATTCATGAGAAGATACCCGGCTGCCCCCTCCTGCTCGATGCACGTGAGAATGTCTTCCTCCTTATTTGGCACCCCGATGACAATCGTCTTGATCCTGAACAACGCGGTGGGAGGTGCTTCACAACAACATGTTTCCCGTCGTCGGCATAAGCCAAATTCCTGAATCAGTAGGTCCGGTTTGCCAACAAACAAGGCCTCCGACAGCCCGTCCATCCCGGAGGCGCTGTAGACAATCGAGAACGGTTCAAGTTGCATCAAACAATGCCCTAAGCTGTCTCGATACAGCCCATCTCTATGCAGGATCGCGACTCGGATCGGTTCTATTTGCATGATGGCTCACCAAGATGTTCCTACAACGGGGTTCCAATGGAACACGCCCATGACACGTCCCCATCAGACACATGAGATGTCATGAGTTGCGACCGAGTGTAATTCTGGAAAGGAGCCGGAGACTGATCCTCGTGATGAGCGCGAGGCGATGTGTTCACGCCGATGGCTAGGAAGCTTGTCGAAGAGTTCACGATCATTTCCATCGCAGACTCGCGTAGCGACCGGCCTCGGTGCAGATGTACTTAGCCCAACCGATTTGAAAAGTAAACCTAATGAGCTTGAGATTCTTGCATCTCCACGATAAGCAAGACCGATGCGCAGAATATCTCGAGAAGGCAGACAGAAAAATACAGACGCTTTATAGAGTAGTTAGGAATGATTCGTTCTTCTCATGTACTACTTTGATACGCAGGATTTGTGAGAGATGCGGTGGTTCTGAATCTAAAAAGATACGGGCATACAGAATCTAAATAGATACACCTGTAGTGCTCACCATTTCTCAAGCGACCACGAATGGAGTGCTGTGGAATGTCTCTACTTTCGTGTGATTCCTGGCGAGATGCTTGGTTCTGAGTTAAATCGCCTCCTAGAGGCACACCCCGCCAAAAGCGGTCATGTTGTACATGAGCGCTTGTAGGGTTACCGCTTTCTTGAATAGTGGACGACCTTACTGTTCCCGGTCTTTCCCTCGGTCCCTTTCAGTCTCTGCAGTGCGACCTCTTGCCTCCAGATAGCGCACCAAATCCACCGCCAGTTGCTGGTCCTCGCCTCGCTCGGATCGCGCGAGCGTCTTCATAACCTGCGCGTAATGATGCATCACCTCCCGCTGCTTCCTCGGTAGGAGCGTCTGGCGTTGCTGACGATCAAGCACTTTTGCCTTGGTCGTGCGATCACGGAGATGTTGGATTTTCCATCGTTCATGCGTCATGCGATGAATCCGGCTCGTGGTGGTGGCCTCAATGCCATGTTCGCGTAAGGCCTCCGCAAACCCTTCGCGCCACCGTTGGAGATCCGCCTTTCTCGGATTCAAGCGCATCCCGTCGAGACCCGCAGCCTTCACCGTGAGGTGAACATGAGGATGTGGAGACGGGTGCGGGTCGGGATCCGTCTCGAACGTGTGGAGGACCATCGCGTACTGAAACCCTGTGAACTCCCGCTGTGCAAAGTCACGGGCCGCTCGCTGGACCGACAACGGATCGGTGCGTGTCGGCATCGAAAGGACGAGATGAAAGGCATCGCGCATCGTTGAGTCCGCGAGGATGGGTGTCCCCCCATCGCGCCATTCGGCCTTCAGATCGGCCACCGCCTCTTTCCCCAAGATCACCTGGCCATCTTGGTCTTCAATCTCGAGTTCCCCATCGCGCGAAATGTAGGTGAGGTTGTTCGAGATGCCCTTCATCCCTTTCGGCGCCCTGACGAGTTTCACCATGACTTGGGGCGCGCGGCGGACCATGGCCTGGAGCTTCTGCCGGACATAGGTCGCCCGAGCCTGTGACGTGCTGAGTCTCCCACCAGTGCTCGCAGGCTTGGCTGAGCTAAGAAGACTGCGCGTGCTGCGACGTGGTCGTGGGAGGGTCTCCGTTGAGACATTGAAGAGCCGACTCCCCCACTCATGTAGCTCCAGGTCGATCTGGCTGGTTGCAGGACTCATTGGAGCTGCCAGCGTGCCACAGCCCCGCACAAGACATCTGAGACTCTGTTGGTGTGGGTGCGGATCACGCGAGAGAGTTCGGTGATCACCTCCACCCGAAAGGCTGACCGGTTTTGAGGACCGGTATTCAAGACCTTGGCAATCTGGTTCAGGTTCCTGCCCAAGGCCAGGAGCTGTTGATTCGACCGGGTCAGGGCGGCGAGTTCCGGCTGCCCCACATGGGGCTCCCCCGTCAATTTGGTGCGGATCATCGCCACCACCCAGGCCGTCGGCTGATAGCCCTCGTGCCGGGCACAGGTGCGCAGCGCGGCGAGTTCGGAGGGCGTCACATTCAGTTTCATGCGGGCAGTGGCTCGCTCTCGCCGCCGAGTCACGCGTAGCCGAGGCGGCGGCGGGGGACCGGGAGTCTTTGCGAGCGCCTGCCGTAAGACCTGCCGAAGGGCATGGCTCGGGGTGACTCCCTGCTGCTGACACCAGGCCTGCCAGGGCGCTTTCAGCTCCCCCAGGTCCACGGTGATCGTCGTGGTCCGTTTGTCGGGCGAGGCAACAGGCATGGATCGGGAGCATACGATAGATTCAAGTTGTAAGACAACTGGGCCTTTAGGCCATATCCTACAAAATCATAAAAAAAGAGAAAAAAGAAGAAAACATGGATAACAACCACTGGGTCTCCCCTCCCCGCCCAGGCTGTGCACCCCCGCCTCAACAGCCTGCCGGCGTACTGTGTATCCCCACCTCCATGCTGGCAGAATCCCGACCACGCTCCCTAACGAAAGCCAATACGCAGAAGCCGGCGACCCTTTCCCGACCCTCCCTCCGTCCTCAGGCATTCGGTCCCCGGTTCGTCTTCCAGCGCGAGCGGCATACTTGAGACAGCAGGAGGACACATATCGGTATAGTTATGGTCGGGAACAGGAGGGCATCAGGATCCAGACGGATCTGATCAGGTCATGCCCCGTGAATAGATCGATGCGATTACGGGGACAGGATTTCTCGAACCGCGGTGGGGGCAAAGAAGCCCTGCTCTCGGAGCGTGGCCAACCAGCTCTGGGCAAACTCCCTCAAGTCCTGTTTCAGTGATGGCACAACGTGCGTGCGTCTGCCCGCCTCGTCATACCGATAGACGTCTTGATCGATCCCCAGGTAGTCGTTCCGAAAGGACACCGGTTCGGCTGCCGCGCCCTCGTGTAGGTTGTGAAACTGGAAGACGATGTCGGGATCTCGCATGAGGTCGCCGTTCTGTTCCCCGTAATGATGAGGTGGACGGCCCCTTCTCCACGGCATCACAATGCTGTAGGAGG